>CANKNP010000325.1 GCA_947483545.1 Deltaproteobacteria bacterium
CCCGAAGCTCGGCAAGCGCGTGCTCGAAGCTGTCGCCGTGGTCTTGTGCCTGGTGGAAGCGGGTGAGGGTCATTTGGATTTGCCGAAGAGGTTCAGGTTGCCGGAGAGGGAGACGCTCGCGCGGGTGTAGACCATTCCTCCGTACCCCAAGATCTTTTCGGAGGTCAGCAACGACCACCCCACGCCGATCTGTAGCCGGTCAACCGGGCTCCACACCACGCTGCTTGCCCCTTCAAACCACGGATCCTGCTGCATCGGGTGGTTGTCCAACCCGTACACCGGCACCGTGAACGCGTAGCTCCCGCGGAAGGAGAACGGCATCTCCCAGCGGCGATGAGGGGTGACGGTGAGGCGGGCCCCAAGCGTCGGCGCGAACGAGAGGTAGGCATAGGTGAACCAATGGGTGTGGTCGATTTTTTCCTCGTCGCCGTCGCCGTCCACATCCTCCTTGGTGGTCCATTCGTCGGTGTGCTCCCCCGCGACCCAGTTCATGCCCGACCCCGCGAGCAGATCGAGCCGGAGCATGTCCCGCTCCCAGACGCGGACGCTCGTCCCCAGGGAATAGGCGCTGCCGTCGATGTCCGGGCCGACACTCGCAAAGATGTCGACGCCGTCGGCCACCCCCACCCCCGCGAACAGCTGAGCGCCCCCCCCTGGGGTGTACCCAGGCATCAGCGGCGCCAGGCGGGGGCCAGCGCCGCTCAGCCCCCCCGCGCCATGCGCCCGAACCCCGCCCCCCACCTCCACTTCCCCCTGCACCATGGGGTCCATCGCGGTCGGGAAGGGCTCGGGCGGTGGGTACGCGGTGACCACGAAAGCACAGCCGGAGGCCAGCCACAACCACAGCAGCCTCATTCAGATTCTCCCCCATAAAACGCCCGCATCTGCGCAAGTGAAGCCCGCCACGGCCCGGTAAACCGCCGCGCATTGGGCAACGACGCCAAAAATACCCGCCCGTACGCATGATCATGCAGCCGTCGATCCAGCACGATCACAACGCCGCGATCCGTCGTCGAGCGGATCAGGCGCCCAAATCCCTGGCGCAATTTCAATACCGCTTGGGGCAGCGTGAAACCGTAAAAGGGGTCCACCCCCCGCTCCCGCAGCCGCTCATGCCGCGCCTCCGAAACGGGCTCGTTCGGCGGGCGGAACGGTAGCCGCGGGATGATCACCAGGCGTAGCGCCTCGCCCCGAACGCTCACGCCCTCCCAGAACGAGTCGGTGGCGAACAGCACGGCGTTCCGGTCGGCACGGAATTGTTCGAGGATCCCGGCGGTGCCGGTCTCCGGCTGCTCCAAGATCGCGAAGGCGCCGGCCACCCGGGCCCGAACCCTGGCGGCCAGATCCCGGACGGTCTGGTAGCTGGTGCAGAGCACAAAGGCGCCGCCGCCGGTCAATAGGACGGCGTCGCCAACGACCTCGGCGACGCGATCGACCCAGCCGGGATCGTTCGGCACGGGCAGGTCCCGAGGGGCGAGGAGCAAGGCCTGGCGCGGGTAGTCGAAGGGGCTCGAAAACAGCGCGGTCTCAGCACCCTGCAAGCCGGTGCGCTCGATCAGGTGGTCGAACCGGGCCTGGACGGTGAGCGTCGCGCTGGTCAGGACCGCGGCCCGAGGCCGATCGTCGCTGGGTCCAAGGTGCAGCCGTAAGAAGGGCGCGACGTCGATGGGCGCCCGGATCAAGCTGATGGCACCCCGCCGCCCGCCTTGGATGTACGCGCACCAGTCGGCGTTCGCCTCCAGCAGCGCGTGTGCGACGTCCGCCTGCTCTTGCAGCCGACGACGAGACCGCTGGAGCTCCTTCAGCGGCTGGGCCTCGGCCGCCGGGACCTCGTCCTCCCGCTTGGCCTCCACCGCCTCGATCGCCCCAAGCCGACCCGCGGCGCGCTCCAGCTCGACGGCCAGATCCCGCAGATGGTGGGCCTCTGGAAACGGGGTCGGCACCCGCTGCGGCAACGGCGATCGCTGACCAATCGCGTAGAAGCCCAGCCGCGCGGCGTCGAGCACCGACCGCAACGCATCCACTGCGTCCGCCTCCAGCCCCGCGATCTCCTGGGACCGCCGCGCGAGCCGCTGGATCGCCCCGGGACGATGTCCTCGGCTCACGAGCTTGCCCACCGCGCGCCGGATCGCCAGCTCCGAGAGCCGCTGCTCCCCCGCGCGGGTCGCCGCCGCCTCCAGGTGGTGCGCCTCATCGACGATCACCCGCTGGAACGCCGGCAGGATGCCGTTCCCGTTGTTCTGGGCCTTGAGCGCGAGGTCCGCGAGCAGCAGCGCGTGGTTCACCACGATCACGTGGGCCCCCGCCGCCGCCCGACGCGCGTTGTAGTAAAAACACGTATTGAAATGCGGACAGCGGGCGCGCAGCGTGTGATCGCTGTCGGATTCGACCTCCTCCCAAAGGTCGTTGCCTACCCCGACCAGCTCCCCCCGATCGCCCGTCAGCGTCGTCTTGGCCCAGTCGCGGATCTGGTCGAGCGCGCCCTGTTCTTCCTCGTCGACGACAGCCTCCTGCAGCTTTCGCCGGCAGGCGTAGTTGCCACGCCCTTTCAAAAGCGCGGTCTTGAGCCGACCGCCGTAGACCTTGTGCAAGAGCGGCAGGTCGTCGGCCATCAGCTGCTGCTGCAGCGCCTTTGTGAACGTGCTGACGACGACCTTGGTGTCGTTCCGCATCGCCCAGAGCGCAGCCGGCACAAGGTAGCCGAGGGACTTCCCCGTGCCGGTGCCTGCCTCGACGATCAGCGTGATGCCTCGCTCCTCGGCCTCCGGCGCGCCCAACGTGTCGGCCACCCGCTCCGCCATCTCGACCTGACCCGGCCGAGGCTCCCACCCGTCCATCCGGGCCGGCAGCTCGCGGTCGAAAAACCCGCGCAGCTCCTCCGGATCCACGGGCTCCATCGCCTTCGCCTTGGGCTCGACCACCCAGTTCGCCCGGCGCACGTCGCTGTCCACGATCACAAAGCCGACGCCATCTTCGCCGAAGTTCCCCGCGAGGTGCAGATCGGCGCCCGAGGGTCTGAGATCGCCGGAGGGATGGTTGTGGATCACCACCTGACCGGCCCGTGGCCTGCTTCGTAGCGCGAGGACCGAATCAGGCGTGCCCCGCGCGTGAACCTCCAATCCGCTGACACGACGCTTCTCGTCCACGTCGCCGACCGCGAAAACCTCGACGCCGCCCGCCTCATGGATCTCCCGCCTGAGCAGCTCAGCAGGCCCCGGGAGAAAGCGAAGCGACATCGCGCACAGCTAAGCGGTGCCGCCGGTCCGCGCTTTCTGCCTCGCGGCGCTTCGAACCCGCGCTTCGTGCAATTTTGGGGTCCCACCCGAAGATTGCGCGGGTATGCTGGGGCCCCCTCCAGGTCCCCGATGCGCCTCGTCCACAGCCTCCTCGCATTCACCTTCCTCGCCGCCTGCGGCACCGCGACCATCGAGCT
Organism: Deltaproteobacteria bacterium; assembly: GCA_947483545.1. The sequence continues at coordinate 3,434 of CANKNP010000325.1, forward strand.
CGGCGAAGATTCGGGCACCCTCGACACCGCCGACACAGGCAGCAACGGGGCGGCCGACGGCGGTGACGGCGGCGACAACGGGGACAACGGCGGCGACAACGGTGGCAACGGAGACAGCGGCGACAATGGCGGCCAGGATGACGGCGGCGATGGCGGCGACAACAACGGCCGGGACATCGAGTACGTCGGCGAGGTGGACGCGGAGGTCACCATCGACAATCCGAATGGCAACGACCAGACGCTTGATTGCAGGGGTGTCGCCGAGTTCACAGTGACGTCCGCGGGCAAGCTGACGGGCGACGCGAGCTGCGAGATCAGTGGGCAGCCGGTGGCCGGGGAGCTGACAGGGTCGGCGGGCGGCGGATCCGTCGAGGCGGAGTGGGCCATCGTGGTCGGGCCGAACGTGGTGGTGGTCCCGCTGGAGGGCGAGTTGGATGAGCACAGCGCGCGAATGGACGGGGAGCGGGAGATCGAGGGCTACGGCTCGATCGAGGTCACCATCACCGCCAGCTCGCACTGATCTCGTGAGCGTCGTCATCTTCGCGTGTGTTCACAACGCGGGCCGGTCGCAGATGTCGGCCGCATGGTTCAATGCGCTGGTGGATCCGACTGTGGCGCGGGCGATCTCCGCGGGCACGGACCCCGGGGTGCGGGTACACCCGGAGGTGCTGATCGCCATGCGGGAGGTCGGCATCGATCTCGACGGCGTTCAACCCCAGAAGTTGACGCAGGAGCTGGCCGAGGGCGCCGCCTGGCTCGTCACGATGGGGTGCGGCGATGCCTGCCCGGTGGTTCCTGGCTGTCAACGCGCCGATTGGCCGTTGGAGGACCCCAAAGGCAAACCTGTCGAGCGGGTGCGTGAGATCCGGGAGGAGATCCGGGAGCGGGTGCTGGCGTTTGCGGCGGAGCAGGGGTGGGGGCGGTAGGTCCGTCCCTCTCCCCCGCCCGACTCACCAGGCCGCCGGCCCAAACCTCGCAAACACGGCCTCCGCTGCCGGCTTCGGATCCGCACCAGGCTCAGGGCCGGCGAGCAGGAGGCGCAGGGCATCCTCCAGCGGCGGCACTTTCCTCGCTCGCATCGCGATGCCTACCAACATGTGCCCCTTGCAGGCCCAGACTTCCTCGTAACGGTCCTTGTCACTCCCGACCCTCACCCGCACCGAGCTGTCCGCCTCGGGCAGATGCAGGGAAAGCTCGGCGGGGACAGTCACCTTGGCGCCCAACTTCATGAGCGCCCGAAAGCTCGACTGGCCCACCATGGCGTTCCGCCGGATGCCGACCCAGAGTCGCGCAGACTCCACTCGCGACATCGCCCAGGCGTAAACATGCAGCTCTGCGTCGGCTCCCGACACCCTGAGCGTCTGACCGGCATCGGCACGCAAGTCCCAGCTCGCGGAAAGGAGGCTGTGCGGGGTCACCGTCTCCGTGCCGGGCACGGGGACCTCCGGAAGCAGCTGCTGCGCAACCCGTGCGGGCGCGTCCCAGGTCCGCCAGCCCCGCGGGAACCCATCCATCGCGACAGCTTCGATATCGGCACGCTGGAGCGGCGGTCCACTGCGCCCCAGGAGCGACCAGGCAGACCCCTGTCCAAACCTCCGCTCCCACGCCTCGACGAAGCGAGCGCCGTACCCGTAGGTGAACACCAAGTCCGTCGGCTCTCTCGACCCGAGCATGTCGACCCCGTGTAGCGCCCGGACGAACTCCCGAACCCTCGCCGGACAGAAGGCCTCGGCCAACGCGTCCGCCTGCCCCTCTTGCAGCGCCTGATACGCGTCCCACCTGCTCGATCCAAAGTTGACCCCCCGCTCGTGCTGCGCCGCGTGGACGAGCTCGTGGGCGACCACGCACCGGACCACAGGCTCCACTTCATCAGGGGGAACCTCGCTCTCCGTGAGCGCCGCGCGAAAGTTGTCCACCACCAGCGTGATGTCCCCGCGGTCGGGGTCGTACAGGCCCATGACCCCGGCAGCCACACGCTCCGCGTACCGGGCGGCGGACTCCTCGCCGTAGGCCACACGGTGCTCCGCGATCAACATCTCCGTCGTCTTCACGCGCCCAGGCGGCAGCGGCGACAACACCGCCCCTGTCACCGCCCGCATCCGCATCGCGAGCTCACCGATCATCCGGTTCAATCCCGCCTCGTCCACCCCTGCGTGGGCCTGCAGGCACCAGAGCAAGCTGAGCATGAGAGCCTCCCCCGGGCCCTTATCCTCAGCGCGGGCACGGCGCGCAACCCAACCCGGAACGCCGAGGGCCCTCGCTGCTCCTTGCTGGGCGGGGGGAGGACACGTCCTCC
>CANKNP010000326.1 GCA_947483545.1 Deltaproteobacteria bacterium
CCTTCAAAGCTGGCTCCCGTGTTTGCGTCCCGGGCGGGAACGGCGCGGTAGCGCAGGACCCGACCGAGAAGACGCGAACACAATCCCGCGAATGCGGGCGTTCTTGGCCAACACTGGCCGATGCGCCCGGCCCGCGCCCTCGCGGGGCGGGAGAATCGGCGAGGAGGAACGTGCGCATGGCCGCGAGACTAATGCGAAACGCACGGCGGGCGCACCGGAGGCGCAAAGAACGCGGGCGCACCGGAGGCGCAAGGAACGCGGGAGGCCCATCCGGCGCCCTTCACTCCTTCGCGGTCGCTCCCGCTTCTTCTCGATCCCCCGCGGGTACCCGCTCCTTGCATCCTCGCCTTCGCCGGGTCAGGTTCGAGCCCCCCCCTCCCGGACATCCCCATGGCACGCGGCCTCTACTTCTCGCAGTTCCCCGTCGGCGAGCGCTACACCAGCGTCGGGCGCACGATCACCGAGGCCGATGTGGTCATGTTCGCCGGGATCTCCGGGGACTACAATCCGCTTCACACCGACGCGACGTTCGCCGCCCAGACCCCTTTCAAGCAGCGCATCGCCCACGGCATGTTGATCGCCTCGATCTCCACGGGCCTCGGTCAGACCCTCGGCATCTTCGAGGGCACCACCATGGCGCTGCTTGGCCAGACCTTCGACTACAAGGGCCCCGTCTTCTTCGGGGACACGATCCGGCTTGTGCTCACCGTGCAGGACAAGGTGCCCTCCCAGAAGGGCGGCAAGGGCACCGTGGTCTTCCGCAGCGAGATCCTCAAGCAGGACGACGCTGTGGTGATCTCGGGGACTTGGACCGTGCTCTTTCGGGATGCATGAGCGGCTGGGCGCTTCTTGCTGTTCTTGTAGGGGGCGAGCATCTCTCGTGCCCCCCTGGCGAGGTCTGGTCGCGCGAACGCCAGCAGCGCGTGACCGTGGCGCTTCAGACCGAGGTCGAGCGGGCGATTCGGCAGCGCGAGCCACTGGCTGTGATCGCGTGCGACCTGGACCACTTCAAACGGGTGAACGACACACTCGGGCACGCTGCCGGCGACGAGGTCCTCCGCACCTTGGCGCAGCGTCTTCGCCAAGCCACGCGGCGCTACGACGTGGTCGGGCGTGTTGGCGGCGAGGAGTTTTTGCTCCTTCTCCCGGGGTGCGATGCGCGGCTAGCCGTGCGGGTCGCGGAGCGCGCGAGGGAGCTTGTGGCGTCGAAGCCGTTCTCTGCGCAGGGTGTACCCGTCCGCGCGACCATGAGCTTTGGTGTGGCCGTGCTCGCCTCGGGGGAGCGCGTGGAGGGGGTGGACAGGGTGATCGAGACGTTGCTCGAGGCCGCGGACCAGGCGCTCTACTCCGCGAAGCGGGCGGGGCGGAACCGAGTCCAACTCGTGCCCCAGCCGCAAGCCCTGGTGGCGGTGGAGTCGTAATTTGTGGGGGCAAGCCCCCCACGCCCCCCGGCGAGCCGAGATGCGCTCGACTACGACAGTCGGGCGCGATGATGATCCCGCTCACCGCGAAGGCCACGATGCTTCGCGATCCTGTATAGGAGTCCGTAGGGCATACCCCGGGAGCGCCGCCCGCGAGGCTCGCAGCGGGCGCTGCGGCTGCTCCCGGAGCCGAAGAACTCAACGTCGCCCGGGCCCCCGGCGCGGGTACCCCCGCGTCGGGGCTAGTCCCCGTCCGGGGGCAGCACTCGAGGAGGCAGCCGATCCATGAACACCTGGGTGCACCGCCGGATCTCGTCCCGGGAGCGCCGGTAGCGGCCCATGAACCAGGCGCCGTAGGGGTCCTCGATCTCCATCACCCCACCGAAGGTTCCCAGCATCAGCACGCGGCCGTCCGTCTCGGGGAAGCGCTCGTGGATCCGGGAGGCGTGCCGGATCTCCATCACCAGGATGTGCGAGGCCCAGGCGACGTGTTCCCGGTCGACCGGCGCGCTGCGGTGCTGCGAAATGTTCAGGCCGATCTCGGCCATCGCTCGGATCGAGCGTGGCGCGGCCTGGTTGCCCGGCATCGCGTTGACCCCACAGGACCGGGCCTCGACCGACCACCCGCGCTCCTTGCCGTAGTCCAGGGCGAACGCCTCGCCCATCGGAGATCGGCAGATGTTCGCGGTACACACGAACAAGATCCGGTGTGGGGTCTCAGGGCTCGACATGGCGCGGCGGCTAACCCACCACCGTGATCCGCACCTCGGTGGGCAAAGCGAGCTTCAGATCCTGTACGAAGCGACCCCGGAGTGCCTGCCAGACGAGCGTCCTCTGCGTCGCGCCGATGATCACGGTGTCACAGCCGCACGCCACGACCGCCTCCGCGACCGAGGAGGCCGCGCTGTGCGACATCGCCCATACCGGGAGCGGCTCCAGGCCGAGCTGACGAATCGTCCGGCACGAGGATGCCAACACGGCCAACCCCTCAGCCGTGGGCAGCGCGTGCTGGGGGTAAAGGAGCCCTGGCACCTCATCCACGTAGATCACATGTACCTGGGGGAGCCCGCGTGTCTTCGCCCGGTCGACGGCTTCCCGAAAGACGCGTGGGTCGGCGCCTCGGCTGGCCACGAGGATGCCGGCGCGTGGCGCGGGGCCCATGGCCGCAGCCTGGGCTCGGAGTTGATCCAAGGTGGCGAACGGCTGATCGCTCCTCCGAACGTCCGTGGGGGGCGAGACCCCTGGGATGCGCCGCAGCCAGCGGGACCAGGCGCCGAGCCGCACGGCGTGGGTGAATCCCCCTAAAAGGCCGAGCAGCACGAGGAGGCCGACGGCCAGACCGGGCCGGGCGGACGCCACGCCGATCGCGCCGGTGAGCAGCAGGATCGTGACGCATCCGCCCAAGACGGTGCCAGCGCCCCGACGCCCATCTTGCCACCGTTGCACATCGAGCGCGGCGCTGCCGAGCCCCACCGAGAGGGTGAACGCCAGCGCGTAGAGGTGACCCAGCGTGCGCAGATCGGCGCCTGTGGCGACCAGAAACCCGCCGCTCAGGACACCCGCGAGCACGACTGCGCGGGCCGGTGTCTGGAAGCGGTTGGACAGCGTGATCGCCTCTGCCGGCCAAGCGTGCGTGTGTACCAGCGCCGTCTGCACTTGGAAGCTCGCCGTGATGGCGGCGTGCGCGGCGAAGAACAGCAGGCCTGCGCCCGCGGCGGCCACGGCGAGTGACAGCCCAGGACCGCCGGTCTGGTAGGCCAGCTCTGGGAGCAGATGGAGCTGGGCGGAGCGCAAGAGCGCGTGGGGCATGCCACCGGTCACCCACATCAGCAGCGGGCCCGTCGCGAGCACAGCGACCCCAAGCGCGGTCAGGGCGCGGGTCGGGGTGCTCCCCCACTCCTTCATCGCCGGCGACAGCAACGCGCACACCTCGATCCCAGAGAAGGCCAGCCAACCGATGCCGAGCGTGGCGTGGGAGTGAGAGACCAGCGTGACCGGCTCCGGGTCCGCGCCCCCCCGGACTGCGGCGGTCACCAGCAGGATCGCGTTGAGCGTGAGCGCGAGCAGGCCGATGCCCAAGCCCGTAGAAACCAGCCCGCGCACACCGACCACGCTCAGGACGACGATGATGGCGATCCACGCGAGGGACAAGCCGGGCACGACCCGCCCGAAGCCTGCCTCCCACGCAGGAGGCAGCGCGCCCTCAAGTTGTTGCACGCCGACCAGCACGCTCACGGCGACCGTCAGGGCGAGATCAAGCAGGAGCAGCAGGCCGACCAACGTTGCGGCCCGCTCGCCGAACACCTCCCGGACTTGGGATACCGCGCCCCCGCCGGACGGGTGCCGACGCGTAAGTTCGGCCTCCTTCGTCACCAGTCCCAAGAAGGCGATCGAGAGGATCCCCACCACCCCTGGCGCACCAGAGCCGGAGGCCTGGAGCAGGAGCCCCGGCACGAAGTACATCGAAGACCCGACGCTCCCGAAGGCGACAGCCCAAACGAGGTACCATCCGATTCGACCCGCGCCGCGGGGCATGCTAACTCCGACAGCCGCGCAGCTATCTTGTTCTCTCCCCCCCGCCCCGGTTTCTCTTCCGGTATGAACGCCTCCCGACCCGCCCTCCTTGCTGCGATCGACCGGCGCGTCTGGCGCGACCTCGGGTTTGCTACCCCCGAGCCGGACATCTTGCGTTTTCTCCCGATGCTGGTGGTGGCCTGGGCGGACGGCACGATCGCGGAGGGTGAGCGAGAGCGCATCTCCGAGCGGGCCGCGGGGCTGGAGGCGCCGCTTCGGGACTGGGTCGAGATGCGGCTCCGCGCCCCCCCGGGTCCTTATTTTCGCTACCAGGTTGCGCACCTGCTGACCTTCCTGGCCAGCGTGTGGCCCGCCAAGACGGGCGAGAACGTCGGCTGGCAGCAGGAGGCCGACATCTGGGCCGACGAGATCATCTCGGAGGCAGGGTGGCTGCGTCGGCTGTTCGGCGGCGTCTCCGCGGAGCAGCGCGAGCTCGCCGACCTGCGGAAGGTGCTCGCGGAGGGCGAGATCCTCTCGACCGACCGCATCTGGGCGTTGGCTCGCGGGAGTCACGCGGCCTTCGCGCCTCGGCATACGGCGGTGCTCAAAGAGGAGCCCGAGCAGTGCCTCCAGGCGTTGAGCATCACCCTCGAGGGCGACGGGGAAGGGGACGGGGATGTGGATCGGGGGGAGCCGACGCTGATCGCGGTGGCGGCGCTCTCCGTGGCGCCGCGGGACCTGGACCTGAACCCGAAGCGGGTCACCGAGCTGCTGACCCGACACGCACACTTGCGGGAGAACGAGCGCTGGATCGTGCTCGCAGAGGAGATCGCGAGGGGGGGACGCCCTCTCACCCCGCGCCAGCGCAAGGACCTCAGCCGCGCCCTGACCGAACGCCTCGGACACGCTTTCGAAGAGGTGACCTTCGCGGAGCTCGCCTACCTGGAAGATGCGTTGGCTGCCGATGCCCACTGGGTGAGCTGGCTCCCTGGCAAGTTGGAGGAGCTCCACATCGACCGGGAGCGCGTCAGTCGCAGGCAGGTCCCCGGCACCTTCCACGCCGCACGCAGCGACATTGCGGCGCAGGTCGACCCCAAGCTCGTGGCCGGGCCCCGGGGCCTCGGATTCCGTGTGTTGGACATCCAGAGCAAAGGCCCCGCCCCGGGGGGCAGGCTCCGGCTGGCTAGCCCCGTTCTGCTCCAAGAACCTCCCACGGTCGAGGCCGTGGACTGGATCGCTCGGTATCTGCCCGACATGTGCGACCCCTGCTCGCAGCTCGTGCTTGACGAGGCCGCCGGCACCTGGATGGCTGAGGTCCACTCGCATTGTCCCGACCAGGAGAGCGCCCGACCAGAGCCCCTCCCTGCCGGTCGATCCCTCCTGGTCCCGCCCTGGGTCTGGTTCCGGGCGGCAGGGGCGCTGAACGTCCGGTTTTTCTCGGGGAAGCGCAAGACGGCGTGAGGGTCACCTCCGCCCATCCTCCCCCATCTTCCACCGCATTTTTCGGAACATGCCGCGGAGAACCGTGATCTCCTGCTCGTCCAGGCCGGCGCGCTGTAGGATTCGGCGGAGGGTGCCCTCGACCAGCACCGTCTCGTGCCCCTTCAGGTAGGTCCCCAGCTCCAACGAGGACATCCACTCTTTCACCAGGGGCTCCAGCGTTCCCAGCGGCGCGACCGTGGCCTCGCGCGTTGCCCCCGGCGCAGCTCCCCGCTGGGTGCCGCCGCGCGGGCCCTGGCCCGGCGCTCGCGCCACCAACCCCTCCGCTCTCGCCTCCCCAAAG
>CANKNP010000327.1 GCA_947483545.1 Deltaproteobacteria bacterium
CCGCTGCTGGCCGAGCAGAATCGCTTGGACCCCATCCCCCAGAACCCCCACGCGCACGGTCTCGCCCGCGTCCGCGCAGGAGAGCGCCATGCCGACATTCGCCGCGGCCTCGGGCACGAGCGTGGTCCACTCTTCCAGCAGCTCCGGCTGGACGCCAAGCCAGCCAAGGCCGCTCGCGATGGTGAGCCGGGCGAGCGCGCCGGAGGCCGCGATCTTGCCCGCGCCGGGGTGCAGCGCGTCGGCGCCGGCGTCCAAGGCGGCCGAGACCAGCCGCTGCGGGTCGGCCCACGGGTCGTCGTCGGCGTCGCGTGCGATGAGCGGCGCCTCCCAATCCGCGCGCTCGACCCAGGGGGCCTCCGCAGAGACCTCGTCGAAGGCGGCGACGACCTCCAGGCCCATCGCTTGCACGGACCGCACGATGATGGCGGCGTCGCCCCCGGAGCAAGCGGCCAGCACCCGTTGCAGATTTCGACGCGGCGCTGGCTCGGCCATTTGGCAACGTAGCGCGTTTGGTGGGATACCCACGGCCGTGCGCATCGCTCTCCTCGGTCCTGGAAGGCTTGGTCGCAGCCTCAACGTGCTGCTCGGCCAGACCCCCGCCACGGTCGCGCTCTGGCGGAGGGGCGAGCCGATCCCCGACGCCGATGTTTACTGGCTCACCGTCACCGACGCCGCGATCCCCGTACTCGCTGCACAGTTGCCCCCCGACCGCGTGGTCTTGCACGCCGCAGGCGTGTTGCCCGCCGCTGTGCTCCACCACCCCTTGGGCGGCGTCCTGCACCCGCTCATGTCATTCCCCGGCCCCGAGGTCGCCATCCCCTCGCTCAACGGGGTGCCGGCCCGCGTGGACGGCCCCCCCGCCGCCCGGGCGGCAGCCCGTCAGATCGCGGCCTGGCTCGGCCTCTCCCCCGTCGAGGACGTCGATCCCATCGCCTGGCACGCCGCCGCCTGCATGGTCTCCGGGCACCTCGCGGCGCTCTACCTCGACGCCGTCGCAGTGTTGGAGCGCGCCGGCCGCCCCGATGCTGCCGCGCTCCTGCTCCCCCTGGCCCGGGAGAGCCTGAATCGCGCTGCCACCGCCGGGCAGGCGGCCATCACCGGCCCCGCAGCCCGTGGAGATGACGCAACCGTCGAGGCCCACCGCACCCGACTTGGGCCGGAGCGAGAGGCCTATGATGCGCTGGACAGGCGGATTCGGGAGCGGTTGGGGAGGTGAGGAGTAGGCAATAGGCTGGAGGCTGTAGGCGATGGGGCGGCGTGGGACCATCGCTTCGCCGCCCGACCGGGCCGTGGGGGCGCCGCTGGAGATCTGAAAATACCCAACTTCGCCCTTGTCCCCCGCGCAAACATAGATACGCTCTCCTCCCCTCCCCCCGCCCTTCCCCGGGCGCACACCGATCCCCTCGGTCTCCCATGCCAGCGCTCGCCCTCGCGGAGCGGTCTCCCGTCGCCGTCCACATCGGCGTCTACGATGGCCCGCTCGATCTCCTCCTCTTCCTGGTCCGCCGGGAGGGCGTTGACCCGCGTGCGATCCCCGTGGCGCGCATCTGCGACGCGTACTTGGAGATCCTCCGCGCCTCCGATGTCGTCGATGTAGACGAGGCGGGCGACTACCTGCTGTTGGCCGCCACCCTGTGTTTTCTCAAGGCCCGGGAGCTTCTCCCCCGGGCGCCGGGCCACGCCGCCGACGAAGAGGACGAGGAGGACCCGAAGGAGCGCCTTCAACGCCGCTTGTTGGAGTATGAGCGTTACCGCATCGCCGCCGAGGATCTCGCCCAGGTCGAGCGGCTCGACCGCGACGTGTTCACCCGGCCGAGCACGCCGATCACCCCCGAGGAGCAGCCCTTGGACGCCGGCATCAGCTCGTTGGGCCTGCTGCGTCTGTACTACGAAGCTGTCGCTCGTCGGGCCGCCCCACCCCCAGTGCATGCGGTAGAGCGAGAGGTCATGCGCCTGGCCGACGTCGTCGCGGATGTGCTGGAGCACCTGGACGATGGCGCCGAGCACACCGTGGGCGAGCTGCTCGCCCTCGCCGGCTCGAGGCCGCGCAAAGTGTTCACCTTCCTCGCGTGCTTGGAGATGGCGCGCCGTGGCCTCGTCGATGTGCGTCAGCTCGTCCACCTCGGCGCCATCCGCATCTTCGCGCTCGTGCGCCCGGCGGATGTCGATCTCGCCGCGATCGACGACAGCGCGCTGTTGCCCGGGGAGACCTAGATGACCTCCGAGCCTCCCGACGACGACGAGGTGGATCCACCCAACGTCGTGCCCTTCCGCCCCGCCTCCGACGGAGACGGCCAGCGCCCCTGCCCGACCGAGTGGCTCGTCGCGGGCGTCGAAGCCTGCTTGTTCGCCACGCCAGGGGTCGTGAGCATGGATCAGCTCACCGCCGCCCTCCGGTCGCCCGAGGCCCACGTCGCCGGCGCGTTGGCGGCGTTGGGCGAGCGCCTCGCGCAAGGCGGCTCGGGGCTGCGACTCGCCCAGATCGGCACCGGGTGGCAGCTCCGCACAGAGGCGCGCCTGGCGCCGTGGGTCGCCGCCATCCGTGGGGGGAAACCTTTTCGGCTCACACGGGCGGCCAATGAGACGCTTGCGATTGTCGCTTTTCGCCAGCCGGTCACCAAGGGTGTGCTCGACGACATCCGCGGGGTCGATTGCGGCGGCGTGGTGCGCATGCTCGTCGATCGGGGATTGATCCGATCAGATGGGCGCGCGGATGAGCCCGGCCGACCGTTGGTTTGGGTGACAACCCCGGCATTTCTCGAATTATTCGGCCTCCGGAGCCTCGCGGACCTCCCAACCCTGCGCGACCTCCGCTCGCTCGGAGACGAAGAGGAAGCAGCGTTCGGCACCGTCCCGGAGCCATCCTCAGACCAGGTCGAGCGCATGGCCCGCCTGCTGCATCCCCGACCCCACCCCGTCGAGGACGCCTGAGCGCGCGCCCATCGCCATCCCCGTGGTAGACTGAAGACCCCACTCGTTGAGCTGCAACAGAACGAATGAAGCCGATCCCGCTGATCCTGCCGACCATGTCGTCCTTTCCGGGGCCGGTGGCGGAGCGAGAGGCCGAAGCTTCCGTCCAACTCACCAACTCCCGGGTCGCCGCCGGGCGTTGGGACGACCGAAACGAAGCCCGGCCTGGCGTGGGCCGCACCCCCAAGCCCGACGAGCACCGACTCCGCACGCTCGGCTACACGGTCTACCCGATCTCCCGGTTGAAGGTATTGAATGGCCTCGCCGAGCGCGATCCCGACGCGCCGCTCGGCGACCAGCCGATCGGCGACGGTGGGTTCGATGTCGTCAGCAGCGGCACGTTCATCTACGATGTTCTCTCCCGCGGTACCCGCGTGCCGGCCGGTCCGGTCATGCGCGGCGGCACAATGGACGGGCGCGGCGTGGAGAAAGGGCAGCGCAGGGGGGCCGTCGCTGCGCTGGAAGACGGCACGCTCCGCATCGCGCGAACCGGCGGCGCCAGCGGATACTCCACAGCGCAGACCCTTCAGGCGGCCTTCGGATCGGGGGAAAAGCGCCTGGTGGAGCTCTGCGGGGGGGGCGCCCTGCTGATCGAGCGGGGCAGTCGGGTCCAAGAGGCGGACCTCATCGACGTCCAGCGGTTTGACAGCGGCCAAGGGGGCTTTCAATCCCCCCAGTTGCGGGATGGACTCCACATCGGGATCGGGATCTGTCAGGGCGGCGCGTGGCTCATCGTCGCCCACTCCCATGGCGCCCAGACCGTTCAGGAGGAGCTGCACGTCGCAGGCTTTGGCAGCCTGGTCCTGTTCGACGGAGGATCGGGTGGCTTCTTGCGCGACCTGCAGGGCACCCCCTACCGCGGTCGAGACGTCCAGGGCTTCGGGATCACCCTCCGCGGTTGATCCCTCTACTCTTCGCCGGCCGTATCGGTCTGCTCCTCCGCCTCATCGCCCGAGGTGGACAGCACGTCGTACGTGATCTTCACCACGGAGAGCGGGTCGGGGAACACGTCGAGGAACGTGATGCTGTTGCGGGGCTGGCTGTAGGTCCAGTCGCTGCCGGCAAAGTAGTCCACGGTGTTGCCGTCGGTGTCCACCACCGCGACCTCGATGGACTCCTCGACCGGGACCAGCGAGAGGAAAAACTCGCTCGAAAGGCCCGCAGCCTGCAACCCAAGCTGGTCGAGGAGCGTGGCGTAGTCAGAGGAGCAGATGTCCCACTCGATGCCCCCGACCGCCGCGGTGACCTCCAGGTAGCCGGTGCCGCGCTCGGCGTTCACACACCCGTTCCCGAGGCCCACCACCGACGAGAAGTAGGTCGCGCCAGTGGGCTTGAGCCCGAGCATCCAGTTGGAGAACTCGTTCACCGTCACATCACGGCTGTAGTCGCGCTCATCGGAGATCACGATGATCGAGAGATCGGCCGCGTCGCGCATGAAGCCCGCGCTCGAGGAGCTGCCGTTGGTGACCAGGGCCGCGTAGGCGGCGTCCTTGCCGCGCTCGTCCGAGCTGCCGTTCGTGCCGAGGTTCGCGCGCGCTTGGAAGCTCGCGGTCGCCTCCTCCTCCGTGTAGGTGTTGTCGATGAACGCCGTGCCGCCGTCCTCGACAAGCACGCCCTTCGTGTTGGTGCGGTCGCAGTCCGTCGAGACCACGCCCACGTGGTAGTCGAGCCCGGACCCGGCAAAGTACTGCATGAAAAGGGAGAAGTTCTCGCGAAGCGAGCGCTGCTCCTCGGACATCGATCCCGAGTTGTCCACGACGAACAGCACATCCACGGAGGGCACGGTCACCTGCGTGATCGCGTCCTCTTGCTTCGGGACCGTGAGATCGGGCGGGTTGTACGCGCCGGTCGCCTCGGACTGGCCCTTCAGCCCGTTGTCGATGGTGCAGCCGGCGCCGAAGCCGGCCAGGATCAGGGAGGGGAAGAGAAACACGCGCATGACAGCCTCGTTGGCCCTTCGGGGCCCGCTGATTGTAGCAGACAGTCTTACTCTTCGACCCAGCCTTCTTTCTCGACGATCTCAACAACCTTGTCGTCGTCGATGTACGCGAGCCGCGTGAACGTGCCGATGGCCTTGTACAGGGTCTTGCTGTTCGGCTCGTACACCAGGATCCCGCCGTCCTTGTGCCGCTCAAATCGGTAGACGAGCAGCTCGGAGCGCTCCGCCTGGCGGCCCGGCGGCTTGCGCTTGTCGTACGGTGCCCCCCAGGCCATCAGCACCTGGTCCTTGGTCCAGCCCGTCTCCACCTTGCCGTCGAGGATGCGCTGCCGGATCACGTCGTTGTACTGGTAGAACTTGGCCCAAAGGCTCTGCTCCGGGACGCAGCACACCTTGGCCTTGAGCCACTCGTCCTTCTCCGCGTCGGTCTTCAGCTTGAGCCACGCTTCGCGTTCCTCCTCGGACATGAACGGCCGCAGCGCGATGTAGTGGCCGTACTCGACCTCGGAGAGCTTCTTGATCTTGGCCGCCGTTCCGCAGCCGACGGTGCAGACCGAGGAGAAGAGCAGGGCGATGAGGGCAAGCCGGGACATAGGGACCTCGGGTCAGGGCGCGCCGGGGCTAACCCGTTCGGTCAGTACCCGCCGCCGCAATCCTCGGGATCCGCCGCTGCGACCCCAGCCCGGGGCACCCACCCTCGCCGCCCATCCGGAAGCACCACCAACAGGTGGTCGCCCCCCCCCCCCCCCCCCCCCCCCCCCCCCCCCCC
>CANKNP010000328.1 GCA_947483545.1 Deltaproteobacteria bacterium
ACGGGGAGTGCCCCAACGCGGCATCATTCAACGGCATCGCGGCCTTCTGGGACGATTTGGGCCCCAGCACGGTCTACACCCGCACGCTGGGCCGATATCCCAACCGTACGTTTGTCGTCTCCTTCGACACGCTCCAGCCGGTCGGCAGCCCCGAGGCCGGGCGGGCGCAGATCTGGCTGGTCGAAGGACGAAATGAGGCGGTCATCGTGCTCGACGATTTGGAATTTGGGGATGAAGCGCACGACGGCGGGGTCGGGGCGTTCATCGGCGGAGGGGGGTCCGGCGTGGGGCTCGCGTATGCGTGTGAGGAGCCCGTGCCCAACGGCACGAGCGTATGGATGAGCGACGAGAGCGAGCGCCCCGGCCGCATCGAGATCCGCTCCGACGATTTGGAATTCCCGTGGTCCGGTGACGTCGATTTTGGCTACGCCGGTACATCCGTCGCAGCGGGGGATGTGAACGGCGACGACGTGGACGACGCGATCGTCGGGGCCAAGGACAGGGGCTACGGCACCGCGTATTTGATGTTCCGACCCAACACTCCCAGCTCCTTTGACCAGGCCGAGGCGATTTTCACGGGCACGGGGAGCAGCGACGGGTTTGGATCCACGCTTTTGCTCTCCGACTTGGACGGCGACGGGCTCGCCGATGTCACGGTCGGGGCGCCGAACAACGACGACGAAGGCACCAACAAAGGGCGTGTGTACTCGTGGATCGGCGGCGGGCTGAACGGCGACTACGATGGCGATACTGCCGACTTCTTCGCCTTTGGCGACAGCTCCGATCGCCCGGTGGCCGGCACCTCGCTGTGGGGCAGCTCGGACATCAACGGCGATGGCTATTTGGATCTCCTCGTCGGCGCCCCGGACTCGGATACGGGGGCCACCAACGGCGGCGCCGCCTACCTGTACTTTGGTCCTCTGCCCGCGGGCGCCACCGCCCCGGACGCCGTCTTTGCATCGGCCACCACCTCCGATCGATTTGGCACCGAGGTCTCTGCGGGCGATTTGAACGACGATGGCAGCGCGGAGCTGATCCTCGCGGCGACACAGAACGACACCGTCGCCGCAGACGCAGGCGCAGTCTATGTCTTCAGCGGGGGCGCGTGGTCCGGCACCGCAGATGCAGACACCGAGGCGGACTGCGTCTGGTACGACAGCACGGCCTCCGACAAATTCGGGACGTCGCTGCTCGCCGCCGATATCGACGGCTCCGGCCTGCTGGATTTGATCGCAGGCGCGCCGTACGCCAACGGCGCGGGCTCCGACGCCGGGTATGCCTGGATCCTCTACGATCCCGGGTTGTCGGGCTGCGCGACGACAACCGCCGATGCCCACGCGAGCGTCAACGGGGTGGCGTCGAGCAACAACTTTGGCGCCCAGCTCACCAGCGGTGACATTGACAGCGATGGTCGCACGGACCTCATCGTGAGCGCCACCAATGCAACGACAGACGCCTCGGGTGGCGGCATCGTCTACGTGTTCACGACCCCGCCTGGAGGCGCGCTGGCGGCCGACGATGCCGACCACCTCGTGCTCGGAGAGAGCTCCGGCGGGGCCCTCGGCACCGGAATCGCGGTGGCCAGGGACGAGGATGAGCGCCCCACGTTGCTCGCCACAGCGCCCTATGCAAGCGTGGACCAGACGGCCGACGGCGGCCTCTACGCCTGGCCCTACAGCCCGGATTTTCTGGACGAGGACGGGGACGGTTGGGTGGACGTCGGCGTCGGCGGGAACGATTGCGACGACACCGAAGCGAGCGCGTTTCCCGACGGGACCGACACCTACGGCGACGGCATCGATGGAGACTGCGACGGCTGGATCGACGGCGTAATCATTGTCCGCGACAACGAAGACGGCTTCAACTACGACCTCGCCGACCTGGGCTATGACGGCGACGAGGCCCCTCACCTCTTCGATTTTGAGCTTTACGCGGACGGGGACACGGTCGCCGACTACGAGGTGGACGGCACCATCCTGTCCTGCGAGCCCTCTATGTACGCCCAAGACGATGTGTTGGGCACCTACCCCGAGGGTGCGATCGGCGGTCAGTTCGTGCCCGGCAGCACGAGCACGCTCACGTTGAGCTTTTCAAGTCCCGTCGAGGCGATCTCCTTTCTGCTGCTCGACCCCCAGGACACGTTTCGCTTGGTCGCGACCGGCAGCGAAAGCACCATCACCTATTATTTTGAGGACAGCGCGGACAATCGCACCGGCGGCGTTTACCACGGGTTTTCGTTCGCCTCCGGGGCCGACACCATCAGCATCCGCTCGATGGGCGGCGACGGTTTTGGCCTCGACGACATCCGCACCCTCTACGGCACCGACACCGACCACGATCTCGACGGGTACACCGAGGCCGACAACGACTGCGATGACACCCGCGACGACGTGAACCCCGACCGCGAGGAATTGCTCGGCGACGGCATCGACAACAATTGCGACGGGACTGTGGACGCCGGCGACGTCGCCACCTACACCGACGAGACAACGTGGCTGGACGCCGCCGGCATCGCCACGACCGAGGTGATCGACTTTGAGATCATCGCGGCCGGGCAGAGCGTGACGACCCAATACGTCGAGTATGGCGCCCAGTTTGAATTTGGCTCCGTCGCCGCCAATGACGCGGATGGAACCCCCGCGCATGGCGACATCACCGCGGTCGATTCCGGCGGCACGCTCACCATGTACTTCAAGGAGAGCCAGCCCGCGATCGCGTTCTCGCTGCTCGACGGAGACGGCACGTTCACCATCGAGGGTTACCTCGACGAGTCGCTCACCTACACAAGCTACATCACGCCCGGGACCTCCGACGCTTTCTACGGCTTCGACTACGACTACCTTGTGGATGAAGTACGCATCATCCCTCCCGACGGCAGCGAGGTCTACGGCATCGACGATCTGACGTTCAGCGCGCTCGGCTTGGACGACGAAGACGGCGATGGCCAGACCGAGTCCGAGGGCGACTGTGACGATGAAAACCCCGACGCCTACACCGGCGCCGAGGAAGAAGCCTACGATGGCGTGGACGGCGACTGTTCCGAGGACGACACGGATACTTCCAACGACGACGACTACGACAGCGACGGCGACGGCAGCAGCTCCAGCGCCTACGGGGGCGACGATTGTGACGATTCCGACGCGGACGTGAGCCCCGACGCCGAGGAGACCTGGTACGACGGCGTAGATAGCGATTGTGACGGTGGCGACGACTACGACCGCGACGGCGATGGAGACCCTTCGGAGGATTGGGGCGGCGTCGATTGCGACGACGAAGACGAGGACGTGAACTCGGAGGAGGAGGAGACCTACTACGACGGTGTGGACTCCAATTGCGACGGGCAGAACGATTACGATGCGGACGGCGATGGATATTATTCTTCGGACTACGCGGGCGGCACGGACTGTGACGACTCGGATTCCGGCGCCAACCCCGACGCGGAAGAGGTCCCCTACGATGGTGTCGATGGCGACTGCTCCGGCAGCACCGAGATTGAAGATTACGACGTGGACGGCGATGGCTACACCTCGGCGAGCTACGGCGGCACCGACTGTCACGACGACAACGCGGACGCCTACCCGCACGCGCCGGGCGAAGAATGCTACGACGGCGTCGATCAGGATTGCGACGGCGCCAGCGACTACGACTGCGACCTGGACGGCTACGACGACGATGGGCACGGCGGCACCGATTGCGACGACACCGACGACACGATCAACCCGGGCGCCACCGACGTCAAGGGCGACGGCATCGACGTAGACTGCGACGGCGGCCCCGAGTTCGACTTTGACGAAGACGGCTACGACGCCATCGTGGACGGCGGCGACGACTGTGACGATGGGGATCCCGACGTGAACCCGGGCATCGTGGACGTCTGCTACGACGGGGTCGATGCGGATTGCGGCGGAAACGACGACTTCGACTGCGACGCCGATGGCGATCCCTCGGATCTGTACGGCGGGGACGATTGCAACGATGCCGACCCCACGATCTCCCCCGCGATGGACGATTTTCCCTACGACGGCATCGACCACAATTGCGACGGCGCCCCCGAGTACGACATCGACGGGGATGGTCAGGACGCCAGCTATTACGGCGGCCTGGATTGCGACGACACAGACGCCGCCATCTACGTGGGCGCGCCCGACGCCTGTTACGATGGGCTCGACACCGATTGCGACACCACCTTCAGCGATGACGACTGCGACCACGACGGCTACGAGGCGTTGACCAGCGACAGCGGTGACGACTGCGACGACACCGACCCCGAGGTCTACCCCTCCGCGATCGACCTGACCGGCGACGGCATCGACCAGGACTGCGACGGCGCCGACACCCCCTCCTGTACCGACTGCGATGGCGATGGCCACGAGGCCGAAGGCTACGGCGGGGACGACACCGACGACACCGATCCCGACTGCTACACGGAGGCTGACTGCGCAGTCTCCGAGCCGGATCCCGACACCGGGGACGGGGGCGACGCCGACACCGACACCGACACCGACACCGATTCGGATGCCGACACCGATTCCGATTCCGACACGGACACCGACGCCGATTCGGACACCGACTCAGATACCGACACCGACGCCGATTCGGATACCGACACCGATTCGGATCCGGACACCGATTCGGACACCGACACCGATTCGGACACCGACACCGATTCGGACACCGACACCGATTCGGACACCGACACCGATTCGGACACCGACACCGATTCGGACACCGACACCGATTCGGACTCGGACACCGATTCGGACACCGACACCGATTCGGACTCGGACACCGATTCGGACACCGACTCCGATTCGGATACTGACACTGACACCGACACCGATTCAGACGCCGACGCGGATACCGGCAGCGTAGTGCCCGACATCACGGAGACTGAGGGCGGGTGCGGGTGTGGGACTGACGCAGGGGGTTCAGCCGCGGCGGGGATGTTGGGGGTGCTGGGGTTGGGATTGCGGCGGAGGCGATCCGTCGCGTAGTGGCGTGATTTATCGCCCGCTCCCCGAAGATTTCGGCGACCTTTCCCCTTCTCCCCGGCGGGGAGAAGGTGGCGGGTACTCCCGCCGGATGAGGGGGCTTCAACACCCCGTCGATCTCCTACCTGCGCCGCCCCCCCCCCAGCGGCGTTCCGCGGCGATGTCGGCGGCGGGACCCATGGTCCCAAGCCGCCCAACCCGCTCTACCGCCCGTTCCGAGCCGTCCACCCTGGGTCCACCAGCTCGATCGACATACACGACGGCTCATGCGTCGGATCGCACCGGTATTTGGTGAAGTCCGTCACCCCGGCCTCCCGCAGCACCTCCTCGTCCAGCCAAGCGCGGAATTGACACTTCCGAGGGTCACGCGCGAGCAGCTCCACGGTCGCCTCCGAGAGGATGTCGGCGCTGCGCCACTCCGAGTCGTCGCCCATGCCGAGGTTGACGGTCGCGGCGGTCTTGATCGCGGTCACGGGCCAAAGCGCGTGTGCGGCGATGCCATTCTCCTTCTCCTCGGCGTCGATGGCCATCGCCACCATCGTCATGCCGAGCTTCGACACGAGATACGGCCCTTTCCCGGGCGCAGCGGCCGGGTTGATGGGCGGCGACATCATCAGGATGTGCCCACCACCGGCCTTTCGGAGGTGCGGGATCGCGGCGCG
>CANKNP010000329.1 GCA_947483545.1 Deltaproteobacteria bacterium
CAAGTCAATCGGGAACGATTGAAAATAGGCGTGGCCAGAGGCCCCCTGCCATCTGGTCGTGCCGTCGGAATTCAACACCACGTAGCCGAAGATCACCTCGCTCTGCCCATCGCCGTCAATATCACCCATCGCGGGGGCGCCATAGGCATAGGGCACGGCGCCGCCGGCCCACTTGAACGCCCCAGTGTTGGTCAGGCACAACACCGAGACCTCCATCCCGGCGACGCACACCTCGGGAATTCCGTCCGCGTCGATGTCCCCGATCGCGACCCCGCTGGACGCGGAGGCGTGGTAGCCGGCCACGTCGTAGACGCTCCAATGCTGGCCGGCCCCATCCCCTGACATCGCGGTGACCGTGCCCGCGAGAGAATAGGCGCCGCCTGAAAAACTGGCGGTGACCACCTCGGGGATGTCCTGCTCGTCGATCACACCGTCGCCGTTGTCGTCTGTCAGATTGCCGACGGCGGGTGTGGACATGATGTCATCGTAGCCGTCATAGGCATCATTGCTGGACCACTGCCACTCCACCACTGGCGTGAACGTGCCGATCACGACTTCGACCACACAGGTGGGGTCGACCTCGACATCGGTGACGGTGTCATCGATGACACAATCCCCGCTGGTGTCGCCCAGGTGCTCGGTCGCGTTGTTGAGCTTGTAGTCCTGGCAGGCTGCCAGCAGGCCACACCAGAGGAGCCAGAATTGAAGCCGGGTTTTCAATCCGCCTTTTCCATCTTTTTCAAGGCCATCTGCACATATTTCTTGATGTTGGCGATCTCGCGGTCCAGCTCCTCAGCGCGCTTCAGATCCTGATAGGCCTGACGATAATTCTTGCGGTAATAGTGGGAGATGCCGCGGCGGCAGCGCGCCATCGCGTGCTCCCCATCCAGCTCCACCGCCTGGTCGTAGAATTCAATCGCGCGCTTGTATTCTTTGCGGGCGTAATACAAATCCCCCATCGCGACTTGGGGATCGGGGTGCCGGGGCCGCTGGTCCTCCGCGCGACGAAAATCGGACATCGCGCTAGTGTAGTGCCCGAGTTCCATATGGCACCGACCGCGGCCGATGTAGGCATCCGAGTGCGAGGGCTTGAAGTCCAGCGCATCCGTGAAACCCTGAATCGCCTTCTGGTATTCGCCGCGGTCGCTGTGCTGCCGCGCGCCATCGAGGAATTGGGTGAGCTTGGCCTCCTCTGACACGCGCCGGGCGTTGTGGTCCACGACCTTCGGCACGGGCTTGGCGTCCCGAGTGTCGTTGACACCCTGCACAATCGTGAGGTCGTCGTCGTCGAACGAGAGACGATTCGGGGGCGCCGACAGGGTCGGGGCAGCACGGCTGGGAGCAGCGACCTCAAAGTGCACGCGCATGCCGTCGGTGCTGTCGTCGTCCGTCGTATCCTCGGCCACGCCTTCGCGGCCTTCGAGCGCCAAGGGTTCGTCGCCCCCAGCCGCGGACCCGATCCGCGCTGCGGCCCGAACGTCCACCGCGGCCGTGGGGCGGGATGCCTCGCGCACGACGGGGCTCTCGAGCGTGATGTAAGGGCCTTCCATGTCCGAGGGATCGGGGGGCGCCGCGACCGGCACCGGGGCGACCGGCGGCAGCATCGGCGCCATCGGCAATGACGGGGAGAGGGGCGGCAACGACCCGCGCGGGGACAGGCCCACGGTGCCAAGCGCAGCAGCGAGGGAACGCAGGGCCGCGCCGGGTTGCTGGGACGCGGTGTCTTCGACCTCCACCTCGGGCGACGCCGGAACCACCGCCGCAGCGTCAGGTTCAACGGCAGGGGCCTCGACCACGGGCTCCTCGGACACGACCGGCTCGGGGGCGACAACGGCGGCGACGGGCTCCACCACGGGCAGACCCAACCTCCGGGCCACCCCCGGACGCTCGACAACGCCCGCCGGCCCAAACGCGATCCGCCGGGTGATCCGCTCGTCCCGCCGGCGATCGGTGACCAGGGTCGGAGGCTGGGTCTCCGCAGCGGCCCTGAACGTATCCGAGGGGTCCGAAGGGGGATTGGACGAGGTAGGCGCGGCAAGAGAGGGATCGGGTTGCCTCGCCAACCCGCCCAGCCGTGCGGCCAGCCCGGTGAGCACCGGGGCGGGCACCTTCGAGTTGGGTTTCTGCAACCCGGACAGCATGTCGTCCGGCACCAGCCGCTTGTTCGGCCGTCCGACGCGAACGCGCTCTGCCGCGGCGCCCTCCGCCGGCCGAGCGACCGCCCCCTCCGCCGGTGCATCCACATCGAACTCAAAGGGGGTGGCCTCCGGGATCACCTCGGGCCGAAGATCGACGCGCCGTGAAGGCGCGACCTCCACGGGCGCGAGGTCCTGCGCATCCGGTGCGCCCGCTGTGTTCGCGGGGGGTACAAAGAGCGCCGGTGGCGCTGCGGGCAAAGGCGGGAGCGTGGTCCCACGCACGCGGGTCGGCTCGCGGGTCGGTTCGGACTCCGGCGGCAGGCTGGCCCGAGCGGGCTGGACCGGTGCCTGGGCAACGACGACCGGCACAACATCCAACTGCGTGACCTGCGGGGGCTCGGCGACCGGGGCACGCGCGATCGGGGCGCTCACCTCCACGACGATCTTCTCCAACACCGGAGCAGCCCTTGGACCGCGCACCGCGGGCGTCAGGGTGTCCTGCGGCCCCCCCTGCGCTGGCGCGTTCGCAACCACCTCCCGCGGGGCAGGCCTTTCGCCCCCCTCCCCCGCATGGTGACGCCCCGGCGAAGCGCGACGAAGCCGTTCGATCGCGAGCCGTCGCTCGACCGCCGCCTCGGGCCACATGCTCGACTCTCCGGCCGAATCCTGAAAGCTCTCGCGAAGCAACGCGGCGCTTCGCAGGGGCAGGTAGGCCGCAGCCAGGGACAAGCACGCCGCGCGGCCGGCCTCCACCGTGGCCAGCAGACGACGGGCGGAGAGGAGCGTCTCGTATTCGGTCATCCGCTACTCTTTCACCGCGCTGAGGTGCTGCATCAGCTCCTCGCGGATCCGCCGGAGCCGGAGCACGCTCTCTTCCGCCGACTTCACGCGGCCGGCGATCTCCTCCGCCTCCCGACGCAGAGACTCCCCTTCCAGCTCCAGGCTGCGTTGCCGCGCCCGAAGATCCCCGACCTGGGTGCCCAGCTCCCGGGTCTCCCGTTCCGTCGAGCGCAACAGCTCGCGGGAGTTGTCCCGCTCCGCGACCACCTGGTTCCGATGGGTCGCAGCGTCCTCTGCCCGAATCTTGGCCTCGTCAGCGTCTTTTTTGAGGGCGGCGAGCTCGCCCGCGGAGTGGGTGGTGATCTGCGTGTAGCGGGCGATCTCCATCTCCGTCGCGACGATTTGGCGCGTCGCCTGCTCTGTCCCCCGCATCGCGCCCGCGAGCTCTTGGAGGCGGGCCTCAAGGATGCTCTTGAGCTCCTCGGAGATTTGGTTCAGACGATCAGCGGT
The DNA here is from genome assembly GCA_947483545.1 of Deltaproteobacteria bacterium. Next base: position 3,429 of record CANKNP010000329.1, read on the forward strand.
AGACGTGGACATCGACGGGATCTCCCTTTCAGCCGCCGATCGTAACGCACCGCGGCGGGAGTCACCAATCGGGAGTAGAGAGCCCCGTGGCTCGTGTGCTCGTCTTCGACTCTTCCGCAGTCAGCCGACTCCAGATCCTGGCGAGCCTTGAAGTGCATGAGGCCACCGCCGTCGAGGCCGGCGCGGACCCGCTCAAAGCGCTGCGGCGCCTGCGCCCGGAGGTGTTCCTCGTCTCGCTGGCCGAGGCGGAGGCGCTCCCGCTGCTCCATCGGGTACGGACGGACGGGGGCGTGCTCCCGTTGTTGGGTACCTACGAGGCCGGCGCTCATCGCCTGGGGCCCGACGTCGCGGTGCGCCGAGCGGGCGCCGATGGCTGGCTCGGTGACACGGCTGCAGTGTCCGCGTTCGTGGACAGCCTGCTCCTTGGACCTTTACCTGTACAGACTGGGACATTTCGACCGAGCCTCCTCGCCCGACTCGCGCGTCGCCTACGCGGTTTGGGTGTATGATCGGAGGGATGCCATTCGCCTCGGCTGCACGTGTGTCCGGACCCGCCCTGTGGGTGCTCGTCCTGCTCGGCGGCTGCCAGGACTACAGCTTGCACGCGCACAAAGACGTTCCGGATGCCAGCGACTGGGAGGACACCGCGGGCATCGAGCCGGAGATCGAGGATCTGGACTTCTGTCGGCTCGGGCGACGCCTCCCGGCGCTCACCACGATCGACGAGACGTGCACGATCGAGCAGGTCACCGGCCCCTTGGACGCCGAGGTCGAGTGGAGCGTCAACGACTGGCTCAACTTTGGCGAATATGGCGATGCCTTGACCGTGCCCGTCGTCGGCCAACTCGACGACGATGATGGCAGCGGCACCATCGACCGATTTGACACCCCCGACATCGTGATCGTGACCGACGACAACGGGGCGTCGTCGCTGACGCGCGGGATCCTGCGCTTGGTGAGCGGCGACGGCACGGTGGGCACGACGATTCAGCAGGGCGAGACCAGCGAGTACCAGGTGTTCCCGTACCGCTACGGTACCGTCGCGCTCGGCGACGTGGATGTGGACGGCCTGCCCGACATCGTCGGCATCGTGCAGCTCGTGGGCGGGGCGCCAGCGGCCGACACTGCCTCCGGCACCGAGACCGGCAACCCCGAGGAACCCGAGGATACAGCCGGCGAGTTCGAGGATCCGCCCGTGTTCGCGCCGGAGGAGACCGAAGAGCAGTGCTATGTCGGCGCGTGGACCCCCGAGGGCGGCGTGCTCTGGGTCGGAGCCGCGGACCCCATCGACTGCGCCGGGCACGCGCCCGCCCTCGCGGACCTGGAGGGCGATGGCGCGGTCGAGGTGATCGTCGGCTCCAGCGTGTTTGATGGTGCCACCGGAGAGCTGGTCTGGACCGGCACTGAGGAGGGCGAGGGTCGATTTGCGGCCTACGCTCAGGTCGGCGCGCAATCGTTCGCGATGGACCTGGAGGGGGACGGGCTCCAAGAGGTGATCGCAGGAAGCACCATCTACGAGTCCGATGGAACCGCCCGCTGCTCGGTGGACAGCGGCGTCGGCGACGGCTTTCCCGCGGCCGCGGATTTCGACGGCGACGGTGTGGGCGAGTTCGTGCTGGTCGGCGACGGCACCCTTCACGTTCACGACAGCCAATGCGCCCTCCTCGCCTTTTGGCCACTGCTCGGCTCCGGCAACGGCGGCCCCCCGACCATCGCCGACTTCGATGGCGATGGCGTCCCCGAGATCGGCGTTGCGGAGGCGACCACCTACAGCGTCTACGAGGCTGACGGCACCGCGCTTTGGAGCATGCCGACCACCGACGAGTCCTCCCATGCGACCGGCTCCTCGGTGTTCGACTTCGATGGCGACGGCCGGGCCGAGGTGGTCTACGGCGACGAGGTGACCCTGTGGATCTTCGACGGCGCCACCGGCACTGTCCGCCTGGAAGACAGCGGGCACACGTCCCGGACCTTGCACGAGTACCCGGTCGTGGCAGACGTGGACGGCGACGGTCAGGAGGAGATCGTCGTGGGCCAAGGCGGCGGTCACTATGACGAGCAACTGCACGGGATCTACGTGCTCGGCAGCGCGTCCGGGGCCTGGCGGGGCGATCGCCAGGTCTGGAACCAACACGCCTACAGCATCAACAACGTGAACGACGATC
>CANKNP010000330.1 GCA_947483545.1 Deltaproteobacteria bacterium
CATCAGGGCGGCGGGCTCAGGGAGGTCGGTCGCGGCCGACGGCAGTCGCGGCGTCGGCGCGTCGAGGGGCGGCGGTGGCGGCAACGGGGCGGGCGCGCTGTCGGCGAGGAGCGCCGCCCCGTCCTTGAAGCAGAACTCGATCCAACTCTCGTAGCTGGTGTGGCACACCGGGCAGACCCGCGGCCCCGCCGTCAGGCGCCGGTCGGCGGAAGGCAGGCCCTTCAAGGGGCGAAATACCGAGCTGGCCTCGGGCGCGAGGGAGCCGGGAGGCTTGGCATCGGAAGGGTCGCTCAACTATCCCCCGTAGGCGCGGCGAAGGTTGCGCGCGATGACCAGGCGTTGAACCTGGTTGGTTCCCTCGACAATCTGCATCACCTTGGCGTCACGCATGTACCGCTCCACCGGGTATTCGCGTGTATATCCGTATCCGCCCAGCACCTGCACGGCGTCGGTCGTCACCGCCATGCTCGCGTCGGTTGCGGCGCACTTGGCCATCGCCGCGATGTCGGCGTAGGGGGCGCCAGCGTCCCTCAAGCTCGCAGCTTTGTGGACCAGGAGCCGCGCCGACTCGATCCGGATGGCCATGTCGGCGAGCATGAAGCCGACCCCCTGAAAATCGATGATCGGGGTGTCGAATTGCCTGCGCTGGCAGGCATAGGCGGCTGCGACGTCCAGCGCCGCCTGGGCGATGCCGACGGCGGTCGCCGCGATCGTGATGCGGCCGGAGTCCAGCGCGCTCATCGCCACCCGGAAACCGTCGCCCTCTTGGCCGAGCAGGTTCTCCACGGGTATCCGCGCGTTTTCCAGGATGAGTTCCGTCGTCGGGGAGGCGCGGAGCCCCATCTTCTCTTCTTTCTTCCCGAAGCTCAGCCCCGGGGTGTCCCCCGGCATCAGGAACGCGCTGATGCCGCGTGGACCATCGACGCCGGTCCGCGCCATCACGACGTAGAGATCGGCGTAGCCCCCGTGGGTGATCCAGAATTTGGTGCCGTTGAGCAGGTAGTGATCGCCCTCGCGACGCGCGGTCGTGCGTAAAGAGCCGGCGTCAGACCCACTCTCTGGCTCGGACAGGGCGAACGCGCCCAGGGCGGTCCCGGAGGCGAGCGAGGGCAACCAACGTTGCCGCTGGGCCTCGGTGCCGTACTGGTGGAGGATGACCTGCGGGAGGCCGTTGACCGCGACGGACACGGCGTATGACGCGGATACCCGAGCGATTTGCTCGAGGACGAGCGTGTAGGAGAAGTAACCGAGACCCAAGCCGCCGTAGTCGGCGGAGGTCGGGATGCCGCAGAGCCCCGCCTCACCCAACTTGAAAAAGGCGTCCTTGCGGTAACGTTCGGCCTCGTCGTCCTCCCGCAGGGTGGGGCCCAGGATCTCGCGGGCCGCGGTCGCCGCGGCTTCCTGAAGCGCCCGGTGCTCGTCGTCGAGCTGAAACATCCCACCCCCGCTTTGCGCCATAACGCGGTCAGGCCACGGCGACCGGCGCGTTGTCACGGAGCCACGTGCGGAGCTTGTGGATTTGTGCTGCCTCCAGTTCGAGGAGCTGCACGAGGTCCCGCACCCGCGCGAGCCGCCCACCGTAGCTCCGGGTCTCGAAGTACACCGCCCCCTCCTCCGCCGTCAGCTGGGTGCAAAGTGGTCGTAAGTCCATGACTTCTACCTGCCCGGTCGCGCCGTCCCTCCCAGGCTTCCGTCGCTCCACGTCCCATTGGGGCGTGCTCCACAACGCGGCGATCTTCGACTTCAGCTCCGCCGGATCCCGGGAGCTCCGGATACGCCACGCGACGCCCACCACACTGCTCATCAGCGAGGGCGCGTGGACGTCCACCTCGAGGAGCTCGTGCAGCCGCACGCCGGCGGGGAGCTTCGCCAGGATCGCGCGTTCCAGCATCGGCAGATCCCGCCGCTCACGGAGGACCACGTCCATCCAGTCGGCCTCGGAGCTCTCTCCCACCGGCACGGCGGCCGAGAAGTTGATCCGTGGCTGGGGGTGGAAACCCTGGGACCACGCCAGCGGGACGCCGGCTCGGCGGAGGGTGCGGGCCCAGGTGTTGATCCACTCGAGGTGCGAGAGATGCCGGCTGTCGCCGTCCCTGCCGATCCGTGCGCGGATCCGCATTCGCGGCTCCTGATCGGGCGGGGGTTCGAGCGGAGTCCGTACCCACGACTTTTCAGCCTTTCGACCTTCAATGTTGGTGCGCAGCATGTCGGCGCACAATGGCCGGAGCACGTCGATCACTCCGCAACGGTGACACTTTGCGGCGCGACAGTCGGGCGCGTGTTGGAGCACCATCGCGCGCTCCCAGTCGGCCTGGAACCAGGATTTTGGCACGTGGATATCGATATGGTCCCACGGCAGGCGCTCGTCCAATGCCCGCGCGCGTAGGGCGTCGTGCTCGGAGAACCCGGTGTCGAGGATCGCCTGCTTCCATGCCCCCGGGTTCACATGTTCGCGCCAGGCGTCGAAACGAGCGCCGTTTCGCCAGGCCGCTTCGATCAGGTCCGCCGCTCGGCGATCCGACCGAGAGATCAGCCCTTCAATCCAGGTCTCCGCCGGCTCGTGCCGCCCGAAGCGGATGCTGCGCTCGCGCCGGAGCCGGTCCGAGAGCCGGCGCTGCCGACGCTCGGTCTCCTCCCAACTGATCTGCTCCGCCCACTGAAAGGGGGTGAAGGGCTTGGGCACAAAGGTGGACACCCCTGTGTGTACGCCTGCGCGACGGTTGTGCGCCCGGCCAGCGCGTAAGACCCGCAAGCAGAGGTCCGCGATCGCGTCGATGTCCTCGTCGCGTTCGGTGGGGAGGCCGATCATGAAATAGAGCTTCACGTGGTCCCAGCCCCGGGCGTAGGCGTCGGCGCTCATCGTGATCAGGCCTTCGTCGGGGATCCACTTGTTGATGAGCGCCCGCAAGCGGGGGCTCGCGGCCTCCGGTGCAAAGGTCAGCCCGGTACGCCGTGTGTCCGCGACCATGTCAGCCAGCTCCACGGAGAAGCTGTCGAGGCGCAGCGACGGAAGGCTGACGGCGACCCGTTGGTCGCGCGCGCGGGAGACGGTGCGTTCAACCAGCTTTCGTACCTCGCTATGGTCACACGTGGAGAGGGACACCAACGACACCTCCTCGTAGCCCGTGGCCTCGAGGACGCGCTCCATCAGTGTATCCACCTCGTCGATCGTACGTTCTCGCACGGGACGGGTGGTCATGCCGGCCTGGCAGAAGCGGCAGCCCTGCGTGCACCCGCGGAGGACCTCCAGGGATACGCGGTCGTGGACCTGTTCGGTGAACGGCACGATGTAGTTGACCGGGAAGCTCCGGCCGTCGAGGCGGGGCGTGGTTCGTTTGGTGATCGGGGGCGCCCCGAGGGCGGGCACGATGCGCCCGTCCGGCAGCGTGTCGAACGGGTAGCGAGACGGCACGTAGATGCCGGGGAGTCGCTCCAGGGCGTCGAGACGGGCGTCACGGTCTCGGAGGCGTTGGAAGATCTCGGCGATCTCTATGACGATCTCCTCACCGTCACCGATGACGAAGAAATCCATGAAGGGCGCGAGGGGCTCGGGGTTGAACACGGCCGGGCCGCCCGCGAATACGAGCGGGTGCCCGGGGCCGCGGGCGGCGGCGCGGAGCGGGAGGCCGGCCAGATCCAGGAGGTTGAGGATGTTGGTGTAGGTCAGCTCGCTCTGGAGGGTGAAGCCGATCCCATCGAAGTCTCCGAGCGGATCCCGGGATTCCACCGCGAAGAGCGGCAGGCCTCGCGCACGGAGCAGCGCCTCGAGGTCGAGGCCGGGCGCGTAGGCGCGCTCAGCCCACACGCCATCGAGCTGGTTGAGCAGATGGTAGAGGATGTGGAGGCCCAGGTTGCCGAGGCCCAGGTCGTACAGGTCCGGAAAACACAGGGCGAGTCGGACGTTGATGCTCGATCGCTCCTTGTGAACCGAGTTGACCTCCGTGCCGAGGTAGCGGCTGGGCTTCTCGACGCGGGGGAAGATCTCGTCGGAGAGGATCTGGGAGAGGTTCATTCGCGCCGCGCTAACGCGGAGCGCGCCGGCCGCCGGCGAATTCCGCAACTGTGGCGGTCGCGGCCACCGTCACCGGAGTAGCCGGTTAGCCGGCTGCATGCGCCGAGACCGCCCTCCCCCACCGGGTCGCAAGGACCAGCCCGCCGAACGCTCCGACCAACACGACCGTGCTGACCGCCGGGACGCGGGTCGTCGCCCCCAAACCCAGGTTGGAGGCGATCGCTCCGACCGTGCTGGACGCGGAGACCGCGTCGGTCGCCCGGACCGAGCCGCGCGCCCGGACGGTGGCGCCCGCCCGGACCGTGGCGCCCGCCCGGACGGTGCCGCCCGCCCGGACCGTGCCGAGCTCCCCGAGCGGGCCGCGCGCCCCGACCGTGCCCCCCGCCCGGACCGTGCCCCCCGCCCGGACGGTGCCGCCCGCCCGGACCGTGCCGCCCGTCCGGATCGTGCCGCCCGTCCGGACCGCGCCCCGCGCCCCGACCGTGCCGAACACCCCGAGCGCGCGGCGTTTCGGGCGCCGCCCCGGCCCGACGGCCACTCAGCTGCGTTTACGCCGCGTGAGCGCACCCGACCGGGGCCGCCGGACTCCGCCCCGGCCCGCGGCCCAGGCGCACAGCACCCCCACCGGCCCTCCGTCCCGCCCCGAAGCTCAGGGCTCGAACGACTCGAGGGGCGGAATGTGGTGCTCGAGGCCTTGCGCCGGAAACGCCGCGAAGTTCGTCGTATCTGGCTCGACATCAGCGCGCGGTCCGACGAAAAGGTGGAGGAGCTCCTCCGCTTGGGCGGCGCGCGGATAGAGCGAGTTTCCCGGGATCAGTTGGACCGTATGAGCGAGACCGGCGCGCACAATGGGGTGATCGCGGAGGCAGATCCGATCGAGCAACCCCGACTGCGGGACGTCCTGGCGGAGCAGCCGGAGCCCTTCGTCGTCCTCATCGACGAGGTCCAGTACGAGCACAACCTGGGTGCGGTGTTGCGGAGCGCTCAGGGTGCCGGGGTCCACGCGGTGATTGTACCTGTGGAACGTGGAAAAGGCTTGTCACCGGTTGTGGCCCGTGTCGCGATGGGGGCGGCGGAGGCGGTGCCCCTGATCCGCCAAGGCATCTCGGCCTCCCTCGCGGAGCTTCGCCGCCAAGGGGTGCTCGTGGTTGGTGCGGACATGGACGGAGTGCCGCCGTGGGAGGTCAACCTGAGCGGACCGGTCGCTCTTGTGTTGGGTGGCGAGGACAAGGGCCTGACCGAGCCCGTGCGGAAACGCTGCGACATCATCGTCGGGGTTCCGCTCGCGGGCGGACTCCAGTCGCTGAACCTCTCAGTCACTGCGGGAATCCTGCTTTTCGAGCGCGTTCGGCAGCGGAGCTCGGAGGGGCTGGGCGAGGAGTGAGTCGACTCTTGCCGGGGGTGGATGGACTGGATAGGCGTTATGGGTATCCGGTTGCCTCACGACCCTTCGGTCGGTGACGAATCGGGGGCGGCCCCGGAGGGATGCACCCAGCCGCCCTCGTCGCCAACTCTGTAGAGCGCGTCGTACTCCAATGGCACGCTGTCGTTCACCAGCAGCCGTAGACA
>CANKNP010000331.1 GCA_947483545.1 Deltaproteobacteria bacterium
CACGTCCAGCGTGCCCCCCGCTTGCTCGACGATCAGCCTGTGAACGTGCACGAGCGTGGCTTTCAGGTGCGCTTCCGCGTACCCGAGCACGGTGGCGACGACCCCCTGCCCAACCGCCCCCAGCGAAGAATAAGGCTTCCCAAATCGGACGTGAAGGGTTTTCCCCTGGGGGGCCACCAGCGGCACCCGGGTGACACACAGCGCGGTAAACTCGGGCACGCTGCCGCACAGCAGGATCTCGCGTGTGTCGAGCTTGACCAGCTCCGCCGTCAGCGCCTCGGTGTCCCGCACCTCCGCCACGCGCAAATCCCCCGTGCTCGCGTCCAGGAACGCGAGCGCAAACCGGCCTTCCAACTCGCCAACGCAGACCAGCCAAACCGGCTCGTGCGCATCCACGCCGTCGGTCGAGAGCCCGGGGGTCAGCACCCGGACCACCTCGCGCCGCACGACGCCCTTGGCGGTCCGCGGGTCCTCGACCTGCTCGGCGATCGCGATCTTGCGGCCGAGATCCAGCAGTCGGCGCAGGTAGCCGTCTACGGCGTGGTACGGCACCCCGCACATCGGGATGGGATCGGCGGCCTCTTTGTTGCGCGTGGTCAGGGTCAATTCCAACGCTGCGGCGGTCCACCGGGCGTCGTCCCCAAACAATTCGTAGAAATCCCCCATGCGGTAGAAGAGCAGTTCGGTGGGATACTCCGCTTTAATCGCCAGGTACTGGCGGAACATCGGGGTGTCGAGGCCGCTCATGGGGTACCTGGGGCGCGAAATCTCCAGGCGACGTGGACGTCGGCCCCGGACGTGGCGTCCACAGCACCCGGAGTGGTGTCCACCCGCGCTTCCACCGGCCAGGACAGCGTCGCAGCCACGGCGTCTCCCTCCTCGGGCTCCGGGGAACACACCGCATAGACCAGCACGCCGCCAGGTTTCACGCGGCGTTTGAGCTGGTGGAGGAGTGCCGCCTGGCGTTGGGCGAGCACCTTCAAATGCCCCGTGAGCAGCTCTGAAGTTGGCTTCCTCCAACGAATATCGGGATGACGCCGGACCGTTCCCAACCCGCTGCACGGCGCGTCGATCAGCACGGCGTCGAACATCTCGGTCGCCAGCGGACCAGACGGCGCGGTCCAATCCAGGGTGCTGACCGCCGCCCGCAGTCCCAGCCTCCCCAGGTTCTCCTCCAGGCGAACCAAACGCTCGGCGCTGGAATCGGTGGCGGTCACCCGGTATCCAAGGCTCGCCAACCTGAGGGTCTTGCCGCCGGGCGCGGCGCACGCGTCGAGCACGGTGGATCCCTCGGGGACCGCGTCTGCCAGCAGATCGGCGACGGCCAGCGCGGCGGGATCCATGACCCAGAAGCGGCCCTCTTCAAATCCAGGCATCGCTGGAACGGGGCCGGAAGGAACCGCGAGGGCACGAGGTGCAACGCCCGCATCTCCCACCGGCCGGGCGACGAGCCCCGCGTGTTGAAACGCGCGGACAAGGCCCGCCTCATCCTCTTTCGGGACGATGTACAACGGCGCCGGCTCGTTGCACGCGGCCATCCACGCGTCGGCCCGATCGCCCCAGCGGGCTCGCCACCGCGCGATCAATACCTCCGGAAACCCAGGCAGATCCAAACGGAGCGGCGGTGCATTCCGAAGGACGGCGTTCACAAACCCTGCCGCGTGCCCGACATTCAGTCGGCGGGTCAATTCGACCGCTTGATCGACGGCTGCGTGGGGGGGCGTACGGGTAAAAGTGCGCTCGTAAAGCGCGCAGCGCAGGATCACGCGGACCGCAGGGTCGATGGTGCGGAGCGAGCGCTTCGCGCCGGCGACGATCGCGGCGTCCAAGCTGTCGCGCCGACGCAATACGCCCAGCGCGAGGTTCCAAGCCAGCGCGCGATCGCCCTGTTCGTGCGGCGCGAGGTCGGCCAACGCATCCTCGATGTGAGCGCCCTTCTCCGCGGCGATCAGCGCTTCAACGGCGGCCTTGCGGCCCAGGTTCACGGGGGGGGGCATGGGGGCGGCGGGTAACGCGGTCGGGGGGGGGGAGCGAAGGGGGAGCGGCGGCCTCGGACCGCCCGGCCGGCGCCACCGCGGGCCGTGAACCGGCCGTTCGCACCAGGCGGCCGTCCTGCCGGCGCCCACTCGTCCTTCGCCCCGCCGGTGTGCAGCGGCGTTTTGCGGCCTGGGTAGACGGTGCGGCGGTGGCGGCGAGCCGCCCTGTCTGCCTCCCCCCGTTCACTCCACCCCCCACCCCCCGCCCCCCGGCGTGTACACCCGCACGCGATCCCCCGCCTTCAACGCGACAGGTTCCCCGTCCCAGGGCGTCCAACCCTCGGGTGAGCCCGCCGGAGCCGTGCGCCACACCTCCGCACGCCCGGCCGCACCCGATTCGCCGCCCTCGAGACCTTGCGCACCTTCGGGCCTCCACGCCGCGAGCAGGGCGGCCGAGCCGGGCGCGGTCAGCTCCATCTCGCGGACCAGACCGTCGCCGCCGCGATGTTTACCCCCTCCCCCCGACCCCCGCCGGATCGAGAAACCCCGCACGGAGAGCGGCAAGCGGGCCTCCGACACCTCGGGGTCGGTCGCGCGGGTATTGGTCATGTGCACCTGGCCGGCCGACCGCCCCGGCCCCCCGGGACTGGCGCCGAGCCCGCCCCCGAGCGTCTCGTAGAACGCCCAGCCCTCGCCGCCGAACGTCAGGTTGTTCATCGTCCCTTGCGAGCCCGCCCGGACACCGAGCGCCCGGAAAACGAGGTCCACCACCCGCTGGGAGGTCTCCACGTTCCCCCCGACCACCGCGGCGCCTTCGGGAGGGCAAAGCACACTTCCGGTGGGGATCCGGAGCTGTACGGCGCGCAGGACCCCTTCGTTGAGCGGCAGGTCCCGCCCCACGAGCACCCGCAGTGCGTAGAGCACCGCGGCGCGCACAACGCAGGTTGGCGCGTTCAAGTTGCCAGGGTGGGGCCCGCCGGTGCCAGTAAAGTCAAACACCCCGCCTTCCACGTGGAGCCGGAGGGGCACACCGTCCAGGTCATCGACGGCGGAGCCGTGAAGCGTCGGGAGGATCTCGCGGACGGCGTGCTCGACCGCCTCGACGAGCCGGACCATCCACGCGGTCACCCCCGCGGGGTCCCCAAGCGCGCGCAGCCCCGCCGCAGCGTGACGATTCGCCGCGATCTGGGCGCCGAGATCCGCGGTCACGGTCGCCGGATCACGACAGCCTGAGAGGTCGGGGATCTGAGGTCGCCGATTCTCCCGCCCCGCGAGGGCGCGGGCCGGGCGCATCGGCCAGTGTTGGCCAAGAACGCCCGCATCCGCGGGCTTGTGTTCGCGTCCCTCGCTGTCTGTCAACAGCTTCCAACGCCGAAATACAAGCCCCTCGTCCGCGAGGCACCGAGATCGCGGGGGCATCGACCCGGGCGTGATGCCGCCGATGTCTACATGGTGCGCGCGGCTGCCGACGAACCAGAGCTCGCCGCCCTCGCGCACGGCGGTGATCACGGTGAGATCGGGGAGATGGGAGCCCCCCGCCTGCGGATCGTTCGAGAGCCAGGCCCGGCCATCCGGCGGCGAAGGTTCCGCGCGCAGGATGTCGCGAACGACCTCGCCCATCGCGCCCAGATGGACCGGCACGTGCGGCGCGTTGGCGATGAGCGTCCCTTCGCCGTCGAAGATCGCGCAGGAGAAGTCGAGCCGCTCCCGGATGTTGACCGAGCGGGCGAGCCGTCGAAGCACCTCCCCGGCGTCCGCGGCGATCCCCGCAAACCGGCTCGCCCAGAGCGGCAGGTCGGCCTCGGACGCCGCTTCGACCGGCGCGAGCGGCCGCACCCGGGTGAGCCGGATCAGAGCGCCCTCGCGGACCATCTGCCAGCCCGCGGCCACCACCAACGAGGTGCCCTGCAGCGTGATCCTCGTCGGTCCCACCGCGAGCTTGGGCACGCCGGTCGGCCAGGTCGCGGCGGGGATCTCGGGGGGCGCGGCGTCTACCCAGCGGACGCGCGCGTTTACGACTTCGAGCGGGGACTGCGCCCATGGAAAGCCAAACCTTCGTTGGTGCTCCTCGGCGTAGCGCGTGACCGCCTGAGCGACGGTGTCCGCTTCGATGCACACGACCGCCTCGGTGCCCAGGACCCGCAGGTCGATGCGCCGCTCGCACCGCCCGCCCAGCTCCGCCTCCAAGCGTGCCCAAGCGGCCTCCACCCGCGGCCAACCACTATCGAGCCGGACCCAAAGCGCCTGGACCCGCTCCTCCTCGCGGCGGGCCAGCGCCATGCCCCACGCGCTCAGGACCGAGGCGCACGCATGGACCAGGACGGTCGTGACGCCGAGCGCGTCCGCGACGCCGCACGCGTGCTGACCCGCCGCACCACCAAACGCCACGAGGGCTTGCCCCCGGACGTCCACCCCACGCCGCAGGCACACGCGTCGCACCGCGGATGCCATCGCCTCTCTCGCGATCGCCAAAAAGGCTTCGGCCGGGCCGGGAAGCGCGACTGCGCCTGGGTGAAGCACGCCTGGGAACGCTTCGAGATCCACGAGATCGGCGACCACGGCGGCGTCGGTCAACGTGGCAGGTCCGCCGTTTCCGAAGCACTGTGGACCGGGTCGCGCGCCGGCCGAGCCTGGCCCCACGGTGTAGCCGAGCCCGTTGTGGCCGAGCAGCGATCCGCCGCCGGCCGCGATGGTCTCGACCTCCAGCGCCGGCCGAGCGACCCGCAGGCCCGCCACACGCCACTCTCCCTCGCGACGTGGGAGAGCGCCGACCTCGACGACGCACACGTCCGTGCTCGTCCCGCCCATGTCCAAACCGACGGCGCATGCGACCCCAGCGAGCCGGGCGACCGCCTGCACGGCCAGCACGCCGCCAGCGGGACCGCTCAAGACCGCGTCGGGCGCTCTGAGCGCTGCGGCGGGCACGAGGCTGCCGTCCGAGCGGATGGCCAGCGCACCCGCCGGGAGCTGATCGGCGGCGAGGGCCCGGGCCAGGATCGGGGTGACGGCGGCGTCGAGCAAGGTGGTCTCGATGCGCTGGAGGTACCCGACCCCGGGCGCGAGGACGTGCCCAAGGGAGACGAAGGTCGCGACGGGCAGCGTCGCGGCGATGGCCAGCTCGTGCGCGGGGTTGCGGGCGCTGTTCAGGAGCGCGATGGCGACCGCGTAGCCGGGGGGGACGGGGATCGGCGGGGCGGGCGGAGAGCCGAACGGGGCGGCTACGGCGACACCCCGAGCGTCGATGCGGCCGGGGATCTCGACGACCTGGGCGTGCAGCGGTGCGGGCCACTCGTCGTCGGGGGCGAACAGGCCGGGGCGGGCCATGTCGCCCAGGGTGGGCAGGTCGGCGAAGCCCTCGGTCACGAGCAGGATCGTCGGCGCGAGCGTGCGCTCCAGCAGCGCGTTCGTGGCCACCGTGGTGCCGAAGACCAGGCTGCCCTCGGCGAGCAGGCCCATCACCGCCGTGTCGGACGGCACCTTTCGGATGCGGACGTCCCCTCCGTCCACCACCACAACGTCGGTGAACGTGCCGCCTCGATCGATGAACGTTCGCACGGAGACGGTGTATCCCTGCTTTGTGGGGGGCGAGCCCCCCACGCCCCCC
>CANKNP010000332.1 GCA_947483545.1 Deltaproteobacteria bacterium
CAGCCTCTCCGGCGTTCGCGTCCGCGCCCTTGACCACCGACGAGGCGGCTGCGAGGCGCCCCAACGCCCGGGTCGCGATGGCGATGTCGGCCAACTCGCGGGCTTCCTGGCCGAGTTGCTTCCACCGCTGCATCAACAGATCGAGCCCCAGCCACCGGAGCCCAGGGGCACGGCTGAGCACCCGCGACCGTACCTGCTGCAGCGCCGCCATCGCGGCCTCGACCTCTCCATCGAGCGCTTCGCCCTTGCTCGCCCGGGTGCTGATCCGCTCGCCGACGGCGGAGAGGGCCTCCCCAGCGCAAGCCGCCAAAAGGCCTCGAACCCGGCGAGACGACGGGTCATCGGGCAGGCCGGGCACCGACTCCAACAGGAACATCGGGCGCATCAACCGATCCAGCAGCTCGTCCCACCCGCGCAAGTCGGGCTGGCCAGGGTTCTCCGCGAGTTGGACGGCGAGCCGCTTGGCGATGTGGGTGAGCACCTCGGCCTCCACCACCAGCGCGTCCATCAACAGGCCGCCGGCAATGTCCCGCAGCTCCTCCGCCCGGTGTCTCGCACGCTGGGCCGCAAACCGGGCGAGGTCGTGACAGAGGGCGGCCTTCTGCTCCAGGGTGCCGCTCGACCGATCGACGCGGGTGTCGAGCCCGAGCTCAAAGCGGTTCGGCGCCCTCGCCATCGGCGCTCGGGCCTCGATCTTCGCAGCCTCGAAGGCGTCGAGCGGCTTCGGGGGCCAAAAGCTGAGCGAGAAGGCAGCGGTGCCCGTTGCCGTGCACACCAGCAGGGTGTCGCCCGTCCGCTCCATCGAGATGGGCGGACCGGGCACCTTGAGCACCACCGGCGCCGCCGGCCCGGCGACCCGCCAGATCACGGCCTCCTTGCCCCAGCCCAAGAGGTACTGGTCATCGAGCTGCGTGCGCGTGAGGTCGAGCCCACGCGGGCGGGTGAGGCCGGAGATCGGGCTCAAATCCGGCAGGCGCAGGACCATCGGGAACGCGGTCAGGGAGCGCTTGTCCGAGGCGAGGACGACGTTGTTGCCGAAGCGCGCCTGGGCCAGCGACTGGCCGCTCGCGCCGAGCACGGTCAGGCCAGCCGCCCCCCAGAGCAACAGACCCGTCGGCAGGATCCACCCGAACTGGGCGGGTTCCGGGCGGACAAACTGCCCCGTTCGAGCGCCATCGAGCAGACTCCGAAGCTCGACCCCCACGTCCGTCGCGATGAGCGCGTCATCTTCCGACAGGTCGAGCAGGCGCCCGGCGCAGGTCCAGCACGTGCGGCCGGTGTCGGCGTCGAGGACCGTGAGCGGCGCTTCGCCGGTCACCAGCCGCCGGGCCAGAGGCGGACCACCAAACCGGAGGGGCCCGGGCGGCGCCGGGACCGTGAACAACGGCCTCAGCGCCCGCCTGGGGGACCAGACCGCGACGTGGGTCCCCGTCCGACCGGCCCGCAGCCCGGTAACTGGGTCCAGCACCGCACCCTCAAGCGGAGGCAACGGCTCGGCGGGGGCCGAAACGGTACGAGAAAGGTCAGAGCGCAGATGATCCAGCACCATCCGCGCGCGAACAGCGTGAACGCCGAGCGCCGACAGCTCCAGATCCACGGAAGCCTGCTCCAGGTCCCGCAACCCGCGGGTCACCCGCTCCAGCGTCTCCGCGATGACGGCCGCGCCCGCTGGTGTCGCGGCTCGATGCTGCCGAAGCCGCCCCGCCTCCTCCGCCATCCCCGCGCGCTGCCGCCGAACCCGCGCCTGCATCTGGCCGATCTCGACCTCCTGGGCGTGCAGGGAGGGCTTCGGGTCGTCGGCTCCCAGCTTGCCGAACCAGGTGCGATGGTCCTCGCCGCAATTGCGGCAGACCTCGCTCGGGGGCATTGGGAAGCCGCAGGCGCGGCAGGAACGCGACATGGGCGCAGGCAGCATAGCCCGGCCAAAAAGAAACCCGACCGTCGCAGGGCGACGATCGGGCCCAAACCGCACCGTTCCAGGTGGAGAGCAGCGGGTCCGGCGTCTTCGACGGGGCCGCTGCTCTCCGCCGGTAGGAACGGTGCAAAGGAACCGCCTTGCGGCGAAACGACTACTTGAAGGCGGTCGTGACGTCGGTGAAGATCGCGGCGACGGCGGTGCCGAGCGCGGAGATGCGGCCCGTGGTCTGGCCAACGGACTTGATGTTGCTCGCGGTGATCGGGGTGGCCTTGAGCAGGGTCGCGGCGTCGAGACCGAGGGTCTTGATCTGGGTGGGGAAGTCCGCACACGCGGTCGCGAGCTCGGTCGCCTGGGTCAGGAGGGCGTTGGCCACGAGCACGCTGGCGGCGCCGGCGTCGATCAGGCCGTTCACGCCGTCCACGCCCTTGGTGACGGTGGCGTCCGCGCCGCTGGCGGCGTTGAGGTGGGGGGTGGTGCCGTTCATCGCCACGCTGACCTTGCCGCCGGCCGCGTTCACGAGCGCGGCGAGGCCGGTCGAGAGGGGGGCGTCGGTCGCCACGCCGAGCGCGGTGTTGGCGCTGGTGCGGGCGGTCGCGAGGTTGGTCTCCTGGGTCGCCATCGTGTCATGGATGGCCTTGGCCTTGTTGAAGACCTCATCGAACTGGGAGATGCCGGTCTCCTTGATCTCGGTGTAAGTGACCGCCTTGGCGGTGCTGTCCTTCTTGGCCCAGGCATCCCCGGGGGCCATGGTGAGGGTGCCGAGGGTGATGAGCGAGAGGCCGAGGACAAAGCGAGAGACAGAGTGCATGGAAACTCCTCCATAGAGTGGCGGTGTGCCGGGTGGAGCCGCCCGCTAACGCGGATCGGCGGGCGGGCAACCCTGCGACGCACAGAGTTGTTCCCGCGGCCGCCAGAATCAGGCTACCCGCGCACCGTGCGTATCCTGCACCTCTATCGGCCGAGGATCCCCGAGACGCGTGCTCAGGCGCTGCAGGTTGTTCACACCTGCCACGCGCTGGCAAGCCGCGGACACGCGATCACCCTGTTGGCAGACCGCGCCGAGGGGTTCGGGGGTGGGGCGGCGGAGGCGTTGGAGGCGTACGGGCTCGACCATCCCGCCGGGTTCGACCTGCGGATCTCGCCCACGGGCTGGCTCCCAGGCGCAGGGCTCTGGTTTCGGATGATGGTGAGCACCTGGTGCATGAAGCCCGGCGTGGTCTATGCCCGGGCGAAGCGGTACATCTCCTGGGTTCCTGCCCGGATTCCCGTCGTTCTGGAGGCCCATGAGCTGGACTCGGCGCTGGACGTGGAGGCTGGGAGGGACCCGACCGCGAACCGCATGCTGGAGGCCTCCGTGTTCGCGCGGGCGCGGGGGATCGTGACGAACTGCGGGGGTACGCTGGACTGTATCCGGGCAGCGTACGCGGAATTACCGCCGGCGCGCGTGGTCTGGAACGCGACGCGGGCGGACCGCGCCGTGGTCGGGGTCGGCGGGACCGGTGTCGGGGTCGTGGGATCCGCCAAGGAGTACAAGGGCGTCGCCGAGGTGCTCCGGGCCGCGGGCGTGCCGGTGACCCTGGTGGGGGCCAGCTCCCCGATCCCGGGCGTCACGGTTCGACCACCGGTGCCCTACAGCGAGGTGCCTGCCGCGCTCGCCGCATTCGACGCCCTGCTTTTGCCCCTCGCCCCCAACTTGTTCGGCCGGGCACTCACCAACCCGCTCAAGCTCTGGGACTACCTGGCGACCGACCGTCCCATCGTCGCGCCGGATCTCCCGACCATCCGCGAGGTCACCAACGCCGTCCATCTCTACGACCCGGCCGATCTCTCCACGTTGCCGGCTGCCATTTCGCGTGCGCTCGCCCAGGGCCACCGCTCCAGCCAGCTCCGAACCTGGGACGATCGGGCCGCGGAGATCGAGGCGTTCCTCCTGGCGTTGGCCCCGTGACCCTCTACGTCCTCCGCTATTTTCCGACCCTGACCGAGACCTTCGTCCACGACGAGATCGCCGCGCACGTCGGCCCCGTGGCCATCGCCGCGTTTGACGCCCGGGAGCCATCGGGCCGCCCCCCGCCCTCCCCCGTTTACCCCCAACCGCACCGTTGGGCCTGGCTCGCCTGGCTCCCAGCCCTGGCGATCGAGTGCCTCCGAGGCCCCGCAAACCCGCGTGTGCTC
Organism: Deltaproteobacteria bacterium; assembly: GCA_947483545.1. The sequence goes on from CANKNP010000332.1 coordinate 4,094, forward strand.
TGGCTCGCCGCGCTGTTGCGCCGCCTCCGCCCCGCGCGGGTCCATGTCCACTTCGCCGGGGAAGCCGCGGAGTGGGCGATGGCCGCCTGTGCCAGGGTGAACGTGCCCTTCGCGGTGACCGTTCACGCGGTGGACCTGTTCAAGCCGCGCCCGAGGCTGGAGACCGTGCTGCGTGCCGCGAAGGAGGTGGTGACGATCTCCAGCTACAACCAGCGCTTGCTACGGGATCGCTACCGGGTGGAGGCCAGGGTCCAGCGGTGTGTGGTCGCCCCGGCGGCCATGACCACGCGGGAGCCCGGCCGCGCGTTGTTCGTGGGGCGGAACGTGCCGAAGAAGGGCCTGGATACGCTCCTCAACGCAGCTATGGTTGTCAAAGGCCTGCAGTTGGTGATCGTGAGCGACATCGCGGACCCGAAGCGCCCGGGGGTGGAGGTGCTCGGATTGTTGCCCCACGCGGAGGTTCTGGCGCAGATCGGCAGGGCGTCGATGTTCGTGCTGCCATGCCGAACGGCGCCGGATGGGGACATGGACGGCATTCCGGTGGTGATCCTCGAGGCGATGGCGGCGGGGGTGCCGGTGATCACCACGGCGATCTCGGGGATCCCGGAGGTGGTGGACGACACGGTCGGATGGTTGGTACCGCCCGACGACGTGGAGGCCCTGAGGGCGGCGATCTGGGAGGCGATCACGAACCCGGAGGAGGCGAGGAGGCGGGGGGAGGCGGGGCGGCTACGGGCCACGGGCTAGGGGAAATGCCGTATTTTGAAGCCCAAAGCCGCCCGGGGGGCCGTAGGAGCGCGATTCAACGCGCCCGCTGGTCAAATCGACCGGGAGCCCCGCTACTCCCCGACCGACGAATACCGGTGCATCTCGCCGTCGCCCCAGTCGTCCGGCGTGCGCTGCTCGCTCACCACGGCGTTGGGGAGCGCGGCCTTGAGCTGGGCAACGCCCTCGGGGGTAAGGTAGCAATCGCTCAGATCGAGCTTCTTGAGGTGGGCGAAGGCGCTGGCGTGCTTCACCAGAATGTCCGCACCTTCATCGCCGATGGTGCTCATCGACAGGTCGAGCGACTCCAGCTGCGCCAGGAGCGGGGACTTCGCGACCATGCCGCACAGCTCGTCGCCGATCTCGTGGTTCTTGAGCGCGAGCGACTTCAGCTTGGTCCAGTCGGTGCGCTGAAGCAGAGGCAGCACGTCGGCCGGCTTGCCGTTCCAACCATAGTCTTCGCGGCCGAACCACACCGTCAGGCTCTCGATGTTCGGCCAGTCCGCCTTGCAGATGGAGCGGAGCGCGCCGACGTCAAGGCCTACACCAACGCCCGCAACAACGCCACCGGATCCCCATCCGCCGTGAACGTCAGGACCCCGGTCCTCCCCCCCCCCCCCCCCCCCCCCCCCCCCCCCCCCCCCCCCCCCCCCCCCCCCCCCCCCCCCCCCCCCCCCCCCCCCCCCCCCCCCCCCCC
>CANKNP010000333.1 GCA_947483545.1 Deltaproteobacteria bacterium
CTCGGCCAAAGAGGAGGTTCAGAACCGGGAGTTCTTCGAGGCCCGGAGTGACGGAAACGTGACGGAGGTGGAGCGCGTGTGTGCGCGGCCTGAGGGGCGGGTCGCGGTCCCGTTCACGTTGACGCGCGAGGCGCTCGGGCGGATGGTCGGGAAGTTGGGGGAGTAGCGCGTTGGATGGCGTTAGCCGGGCCGGATGGTCCTCGCCCTCCTCGCCGCCTGCTGGGATCCCCTGCCAACGGGGGAGGAGACCGCGTTCACCGCCACGACCCAGCGGTTGACGACGTCGGATGGGGCGACGATCGCGCTGCACCACCACCCCGGCAAGGGCCCTCCGGTGCTGCTGGTGCACGGCATCTCCTCGAACCACCGTTATTTTGACCTCGACGAGGGGCACAACCTCGCGGATTGGCTGACCGCGCGTGGGCACGACGTCTGGATGCTCGATCTGCGCGGCCATGGCGACGCGCTCTACGGGGATCAAAGGCGGCAGTTCAACGGCTGGACCGTGGATGACTACGGCGAGTTCGACGTGCATCTGGCGATCTCCCACATCCGGCAGGTCACCGGGGCGGAGAAGGTAGACTACATCGGGCATTCGATGGGGGGGATGGTCCTGGCGGTCTACGCGGCCCATCACGGCGACGATGCCCTCGGCGCCGTCGTGGTGCTGGGCAGCCCTGCGGCGTTCTCCAAGAAGGATCCGCTGGTGGGGTTGGCCGCGGCGGCGATGGCCGCTGGGGGCGTGTCCCTGCTTTGGTTTGAGACTCCAGCGTTTGGCGCGATGGCCGCCGATCTAAAAGGCGCCGTCCCGTTTCGGCTGCAGGAGAAGTTGTACAACCCCGCGAACTACACGCGCGAGACCATCGACGCGATGTTGCGCCAGATTGTAAGCCCGATCGGCAGAACCGAGATGCAACATTTCGGGCGAATGCTGCGCGACGAGCGGTTTCAGAGCTGGGACCGAAAAATCGATTATTTCGGGGAGCTGAAGCACATGAAGGCGCCCTTGCTCGCGATCGGGAGCGACCACGACGAGGTGGTGCCCGCAGCCCGGGTCCAGGCGTTCTCGAGCGCCGTGGGGGGGGAATCGAAATATTTTCTCGCCTCGCCCCCGAACGTGAAACACAGCTACGGGCACTTGGATTACACGCTCGCGGAGGGTGCCGTGACGGAGATTTTCCCGATGGTGGAGGCGTGGCTGGGGAGGAGGTGACTGGGAATCTTCGACTACCGCGACCCGACGCGCCCCACAACCTCAAGTCCCGTCGCGTCCGTCACTCGCACTCGGTCGCCATCCACGCGCTCGATGTGGCCTGCCACCACGGCCACGCCGTCCACGGTCAGGTCGGCCGTCAACGGCACCCGCTCCCCTGCTCGGTCCGGCACCCGCATCTCCACGCCGCCCCACCGGAGCGTTTGAATCCCGCCCTCCAAGCTCACAGCCTGGAAACCCTGCTCCCGCAGCCAGTGCGCCACCCCCAAACTACGCGCCCCCGCGGCGCAATACACCGTGATCGGGACGGCACGATCCAGGGTGTCCAACTGGAGCGGCACGCAGTTCATCGGCAACAGCATCGCGGTGCTCGCGACGCCCCCGGCCAGCTCGCCAGGCTCCCGGATGTCCAACAGCAGGCTCCCCGGGAGCGGCTTGTCCACCTCCAGCGGGGGCTCGGGGTCGGCGGCCGGGGGGAGCGGCGGGTCCAAGGGCACCACCGGAGGGCGGCCACGGGGCGCCGCCCCTACGCTGGGATTCGGACCCGTCCAGGCGCGACGAGCGAGGGCCAGGAGTGTCTTGCGAATCGCCATGGCCGGGAGCTATCCCGCCAACAGATCCCCAAGCTCCGTCTCCGCCCGCTCCGCGTCCGCGTAGCCGAGCTCCTCCAGCTCCCGCGTGTACCGCTTGTGAAACAGGAAGTAGCTGACAAGATCGGCCTCTTCGGGATCCGCGATGGTCTCGAAGAACACCCGGCTCGCCAGCGGCAGGGAGGGCGAGACGATGGGAAAGAGCCGCGCCGCCATGCGGCCCAGATCCTCGCTCGGGCGCAGATGCGCGGTCTTCATGACCCGGTACGCCCGGTGCCCCGCTGCGAGCCGGTCCAGAAAGCCGGGGTATTCCCCCTCAGCCCAGGACAACATCGCGTTCCAACGGTGGATCCGTCGCAGGTCCTCCTCGATCGGGTCGAGCATCAGCGCGTTCAGCGCCTTGCCGGCGAGCGTCGCGGCGGTGGGCTGGGCGGCGATGCCCTCCGCGTCGGGCCGCTGGCGCTTGACGCCGATCACCAGCACGCGCTCGCACTGCAGCTGCAGCGTGGGCCCCAACGGCGTGTTCTGGCGGAGCGCGCCGTCCACCATCCATCGGCCTCCGACCCGGACCGGCGGGAACACGAACGGGATCGCCGCGCTGGCCAGCACATGTTCAGGGCCGATGCGGGCAGCTCGCATCGTCGTGTTCGCGGTCTGTCGGACGACATCCGGCGTCGATCCGGGCAGCTCCGGCCGGGTGTGCGCATCGCCGTCCACGAACTGGATGCAGCGTCCGCTGGCAACGTCTGTCGCCGCGCACGCAAACGCGCGGAGGACGCCGCGGTCGAGCCGCTCGTGCAGCGCTGCCCAGGGGATCGTGTGTCGGACGTGCTCGTAGAGCGGCGCGGGGTCAAAGAGCGCGGGCCCACCTCCAAGGTCGGTGGTCCGGCTCAGGTACGCGTCTTTGCCGCTCACGAGATCCCGGAGCTGCATCCGGTAGATGTGCTGCGGCTCCAGCTCTCGCCAGAAGTACGAGAGCGTCGGGGCCGCCGCCATACCGAGGGCCGCCACCCAGGCGCCGGTCAGCGCGCCCACCGAGGTGCCACAGATCACGCTCGGCGAGATGTCCCGCCCGATCCTCGCGGCCAGCGGGCCGTAGACGAACCGCAGCGCGCCTGCCTCATAGGCGCCGCGGGCCCCGCCACCAGAGAGCACGAGCCCGCTCATGCGCGCGTCAAGAGGTGTACCCGCACCTGGGGTCGTCGCACCTTCCAAATGATGGCGTCCACGATGTAGTGGTGGAAGTTCAGCGTCTGGGAGAGCAGCAGCACGACGGGGACGGCCAGGATCTTGACCGAAGGAAGGCCGAGGATCGCCGCGAACAGCAGCGTGCCCATCGAGAGCTGCACGAACAGGTACCGCGCGACCGCCCGAGGCTGGGAGATCGCAGACAACAACGGCGCCTCCGCCGTCTCGCCGGCCTTGAACCGATTGACGTTGAACATCCAGACAATCAGCAGGTATTGCGCGTTGTGCCACACGTTCAGCGCCAGCCAACCCCCAGAGAGGTCGGGGATGACGACATACCCGACGCCAAAGATCAGCACGTGGGTGAGCAGGTACAGGGCGTGCGCCCCCGCGAGCGTGCCGCGACGGGTAAGTTGAACCTGCCGCGCGAGCCACACAGCGACAGCGATCCCCGCGAGCGCGAGCCCTCCGGGGACGGCGACGGCGGGGACCGGCACCATCGCGATGTCCAGGTTGAGGAACCGCGTCCAGCCCTGTGCGCTGCGGTGGAGCACGCCGGCGAGCGGCACGAGGAAGATGACCGCCCCATCGAGCCGATCATCCAGCCGGGTGGTGCCCTCTCGACGACGATAGATGCGGGAGAGACCGTAGCTTTGACGTGCGTAGTGCCACGCCTGCCAGTAGAAGTAGGTGCTGATCAACGCCCAGACGCCAACCGAGAACGCCAGAGTGCAGGTCGCCGCGACGACGAGGATGGGGAGCCAGGTCACGAGCCCCCGGTGCTCCAAAAAGCTGGCCCGGTCGAACGCCAGCCGGGTGAAGGTGGCGACGACGTGGTGGTAGCCAAGCAGCCAGAAGTCCAGCACGAGGAGCCACGGCAACCACGCGGGACGCGCCATCGCGCACAGGCCCGCAGCCACACCAAGGGCCGCGATGCCCGCGGTCAGCGAGAGGTCAAAGCGCCTCGACCGCAGCCAACCGAAGGTCATCCTACTCGATGAGGGTCAGGACCAGATCCTGTCCGCTCTGGTTGCTCGTCCCGGTCACGGTGCGGCCTGTGCTGTCGTTCAAGCTGGCCACGGGGTCGCCGACCTCATTCAGGATGCCGTCGCCGTCCGTGTCCGCGTAGGCCCACAGGTAGACGATCGTGTTGGCGGGCACCTCCACGTGGAAGTCGAGCGACGTGGCGGCCGCCAGCTCGATCATCTCCCAAGACTCGGTGTCGTACCCGGCGTCGAGATCGACGACCGAGAAGTCCGCCTCGGGCCGGTACTTGAGCGCCGAGACGTACACCATCGCAAACTCGGACCAGTCCTCTGTAGACGTCAGCGTGCCTGACAAGCTGACGAACGGCACGACGGACGGGTGATCGTCGCCAAACGGGATCAGCACGTTCTTGTCGGCGAGATCCTCGGAGCCGATGTTCACGGGGTTTAGGGTCGTCTCCGCGTCCTGCGCGTACGCACCCCAGGTGTCCGAGGGGTCGAACAGCCCGTTGAGGTTGCTGTCCCAGACCCCGAGCACGTCCATGTCGCCGCCGTCGGGGCAGCTCATCAGGTCATAGGTGCCTTCGGCGCCCGTGGAGGTCGCGGTGGGGGTGAAGCTCGTCGCGTAGTAGGGACCGAGCCCGTCCTGGTCGTAGAGCATGACCGCGATGTTGCCGTCCGCGTAGGCGCTCTCCACCGTCGCGGTCCCCGTGATGTGGATCGGGTCGCTGCAGCCGCCGCCACCGCCGCCACCACCGCCGCCGTAGCCGAAGCCGCCTTCGCCGGTCTCCCCGCTCCACGTCATGTCCCAGTACGGCACGAGCACGGTGACGTCGATGTCCGTGACGGTGCCGGTCTCGTCGATGGTGATGTCGGAGGCGTAGGCGCCGGTCGGCTCGGTGGTCGCGATGATGCCGTCCGCGTACTGGTCAACGGTCGCGTAGATGTTGATGTGGTCGATGTCGTCGGCGTCGATCGTCAGGCCGTAGGGGTTACCGCCCGGCGCCGGAGAGACGGTGGGGTTGGAGATCACGTTCTGGTCGTAGTAGTTCTCGTGGCCCTCGTCGTTCTCGTTGTAGGCCGCGATGAACACGGACCCGAAGGGGTAGCCATCGGGGTACATCGTGTCCCACTCGAGCAGCTCCATGTCGCCGTTCGCGTCGGTCGTGTAGAGCTGCAGATAGACGGTCCCGGTGACATTGCCATAGACCCCCGGCGTCTCATCGCTGGTGTCGTCCGTGTCGTCGGGGCTTGACGTGTCATCGGTGTCGGGGCTTGACGTGTCGTCGTCATGGCCGATCGACGTGTCGTCGCCGTTCGGGGCGTCCTTGCCGGCGCTACACCCGGTGGCAAAGAGCGCGGTGGTGGCGGTGAGGAAGCTGAGAAAGGGAAGGGAATTCAGAGCGCGCATACGGTCTCCGCTGTGTGGAGACAGGGTACGGAATGCCGGGTCGGATGTCAACAGACATGCCCGTCAAGGGTGCACGCCGCGTTCGTGAACCTGCGATGTGAGCCGCTGTGGCGCGTCGCCTTTCTCACGGCTACTATAGCCGTGAGGTATTCACATGCCCTCCA
>CANKNP010000334.1 GCA_947483545.1 Deltaproteobacteria bacterium
ACCGCCCCCGCGATGGTGCTCCTGTACCCTCGACCCCGGAGGTTCGGCAAGACCCTGAACCTCACGATGCTCCACGCCTTCTTCGAGATCGGGCCTGACCGCAGCTGGGCGTTCCAAGACCTCTCGATCTGGCTGGACCCCCAGGCCCGAGCCCACTTTCAGAAGCACCCCGTCGTCTACCTGACCTTCAAAGACACGAAGTACGAGACCTGGGTGCGGGCCCGGCAGACCATCCAGATCTTGCTGACCGACGAGATCTCCAGACATCGGGAGGCACTTACCGACCCAAGGGTCCCGCCCGAAGTCGTGCGGCGCCTGGAGCGTGTCTTGACCGGGACGGCGCGGCCCTCGGACGAGGAGCGCAGCTTGCGGGACCTCTGTGTCGCCCTCCACATCCATCACGGCGCGCAGCCCATCCTCCTCATCGACGAGTACGACTCCTGCGTGCTGCACGCCTGGGAGAAGGGCTACTACGACGAGTCTGTCGAGTTCTTTCGCGCGTTGCTCTCTCCTGCGCTCAAGGACAACCCGCACCTGTACAAGGGCGTGCTGACCGGCATCTTGCGCATCGCCAAGGAGTCGATGTTCTCGGGCCTCAACAACGTCGAGGTCTACTCGCTGTTGAACCAACAACGTGGCGAATACTTTGGCTTCACCGAGCCCGAGGTGTTCCAGCTCCTTGATGCGTTTGGCCGCGGCGGGGAGCGAGCCGAAGTGGCCCGTTGGTACAACGGCTACAGGTTCGGCCGGACCACCGTCTATAATCCCTGGTCGATCACCCGGATGCTGAACCGCCCGGGGGAGCCGCTCACCCCGCACTGGCTTGGGACCTCGGACAACGCTCTGGTTCGGTCGTTGTTGCTGCAGAACCCAGACCTCGGGCCGCAGGTCGAGACGCTCCTGCGCGGCGGCGCGGTGGCCGCACGAATCGAAGAGAACGTGCCGCTGCGGGACCTGCGAGGCCACCACATCTGGAGCTTGTTCTTGTTCTCTGGGTACCTTCGGGCTGAGAATGTGGAGACGCGGGGCACACAGACTTGGGCGGATCTGACGATCCCGAACCTGGAGGTCGGGGGGATCTGGAGGGACACCTTCACCGAGTGGATTGGCGGCTCCTCTGGCCAGGTCGCCCCTCTCCATGCCGCGTTGCTGGGCGGGAACGCCCCGAAGGTCGAGGAGCTGCTGCGCGGGTTGCTGCTCCGCAATGCGTCCGTCCACGACAGCCCCGAGACCCAAGACGAGCTTTTCTACCACGCATTTGTGCTCGGTTTACTCGTCACCATGGAGAATACCCACGCGGTACGCTCCAATCGGGAGTCGGGCGAAGGACGCCCGGATCTCCTGATCCTCCCCAAGCGGCCCGGCTTGCCCGGCGTTGTCCTTGAATTCAAGCGCAAACGTGGCAAGACACCGCTGGCGACCAGCGCCCGGGCCGCGCTCAAACAGATCATCGACAGGAACTACGCCGTCGAGGTCGAGGCCGCGGGTGCGAGCGTCGTCCGAAAGTTTGGGATCGCGTTCTCGGGAAAGGAGGTGGTGGTGCGGGGCGAAAAGGTTGCGCCGGGCTGAGGCGGGCCTAGCAGGGTTCGGTGTTTCTCCCTTCCGAGGTACCCGCGCTCCCCCGCGACGAGAAGTACGCCTCTCCCCTTCTCCCTCCGGGAGAAGGTGGCGCCGTCTTCGGCGCCGGATGAGGGCTCCCCGCGGATGTTGAGGAGCCCCCATCCGCCCGCGGGTACGCGGGCACCTTCTCCCGCAAGCGGGAGAAGGGGAGAACCCTCGAAATCCGCCATCGGGGGGCAGGTCAAATGCCGCTAACTACGTTCCTCGAACGCTGCTATGCCCCAATCATCCCCTCCAACCGATCCAACCCCCGCATCAACGTCTGCTCGTCCGGCCCAAACGACAGCCGAACATGACCCGCCAGGCGCGAGGCGAACGCGGAGCGTCGGCTTCCCGGGTCGATGTCGAAGAACGCCCCCGGCACGCAGATCACCTTCTTGGCCAGCGCCGCCTCGAAGAACGCCTGACCATCCCGGAGGGGAGCCGGCAGTTGGTCGAGGCTCGGGAACAGATAGAACGCACCCTCTGGGGGGGCTTCGATGCCCATGCCCATCGCCCGACAGCGCGCGACCATGAGGTCCCGCTTGGCGCCGAATTTTGCGCGGATCGCGGCGGCCTCGGCGTCGGCCACCTCCGGAGAGAGCAGCGGGATCGCGGCTTGTTGCAGCGGGTGGGGCGCGCCGCCGTCGAGGAACGAGCCCGCCGACGCCAACCCCCGGATCACGGCGCTCGGCCCGACGGTCCAGGAGAGGCGCCACCCTGGATACCGCCAGTTTTTGGTCAGCCCGTCCACGAGGATGACGGGATCCCGTTCCACGTCCTCGACGCTCGCCGCTGCGGAGACGGGCCCGGGTTGACCATAGATGTAGTGGGCGTAGAACTCGTCGAAGATCAACGCGCAGCGGAGCTCTCGGGCAGCGGCGACCCAGGCGTCCAGCTCGCGGCCGGCCACCACGTTTCCGGTGGGGTTGCAGGGGTTCGAGAGCAGCACCGCGCCGAGTCCCATCGACACGATGCGCTCCCGCAGCGCCTCGGCCGACAGACGGAAGCCGTCCTCAGGCCGCAGGGGGATGGGGATGGGCACAAAATCGCGGAAGACCCCCAACAGCTCCTCGTAGGCGGTGTAGTCGGGCAGCAGGTGGCCGAGGTGGACCGGGCCGAGGGCGGCGGCGATACGGGTCAGGGCCGAGCGACCGCCCGCGGAGATGCTCACATTCTCAGCGGTGTACTGCGAGGTCGTGCCCTGCCTGTACCGGTGGTTGTAGAGCCTCGCGACCGCCTCTTTCAGCTCGCGGATCCCGTCAACGGGCGCGTACTCCAACGAGGCCGGCTCGACCGTGATTTGGCTCACCCGATCGGCCGCCCCGGGGAGCATCCCGGTCTCCGGCGCGCCCTGCCCCAGATTCGCCCAGTCTTCGGCGCCGTACCGAAAACCGAGTCGAGCAGCCTCTGTCATCACGTAGATGACTCCGGTCCGAGGCACGGCCCGAAATCCAGGAAAAGGCTCTTTCGACGACGGCAGCAAGGCTCACCGCTTGTAGGGGTTGAGGGCCTCGAGCTTCTGCTCGTCGGTCAGGTCGTCTGTCAGGTGGTCGGGCGCGAAGTCGTCTTCCGCGAGCCGGACCACCGGGATGACCTTGTCGCCCGCCTGCGGCGGGAGCGGAACCGGGGTCGCGGCCCGGTTCCCCGCGGCGATCTCGGTGATCTGCTCGTGCGTACGGTAAAGCTGCTGTTGCAGGCTCGACAACATGATGCGACGCAGCGACGACCCCTCAGCCGTCGGGGCGACCGACATGGTGCGCCACAGGTTCCGGTCGAGCGCGCGCACGCGGACGATGCCCTCGGCGGTCAGCGTCGCCGTGCGGATCGCGTTGTCGATCAGCGCCAGTTGGCCCAAGAGCACCGGTCCGACAACCGTGGCGAGGGTCTGCGGCAACCCCTTCCGGTCCAGGCGGGAGACGATGACGCGCCCGTCGAGCACGAAGAACGCTTCGTCACCGTAGGTCTTCTCTTTGCAGAGCTGCTGTCCTGGCCGGTAGATCCGCTCGGTGCAGGCGGTCAGCCAGGTCAGCACCCGCTTGGGGTCGGTGCCGAGGAAAGGGTGGGCCTCTACGAGGCGGCGCGCCGTGACGAGCATGCTGGCTTCGGTGGACATCACTTGCCTCCAAGAATGCGGAGCAGGGTCTGGGTGAGCGTCTCAGTCTTGGGCGGCGGTGGTACGCCTTCGGTCGGTGGCAGTGTCCCCCGCGGTGCACTGGGCGGTAGCGTCCGGAGGCCGGGGCCTGCGCCGGGCGGCGATGTGCGTGTGCCCGGGCTCCCGGTGGGGGGCAGCGTCCGAAGCCCTGGGCTGGCCCCCGGGGGTACGGTCCCGTAGGGCGCGGACGGCAAGACGCGCGCGGGTGTGCCGCCGCCGGGGACCGCGGAGCCGAGCGAGGCGGGCGGCTGGCCGGGGGACAGGGCCTCCTCCAATCGAATCGTCGCGGCGCGAATCCTCCGGGCCATCGCGCTCAGCAGGTAGAGCTCGATCGCGACCATCGCGGCGTTCTCGGACAGCTCCATGACCGTGCGCGGGCTGATCTTGAGCAGATCAACGTCTGTCAGCGCCCGGACGGTCGCGTTGCGGCGGGCCGCGAGGTTCATCAGCCCCGCTTCGCCCACGACTTCGCCGGCCTTGACCTCGCCGATCAGCTTCTCGGAGATGCCCTCGCCCAGGTACACGCCGAGCCGCCCCTGGACCACCAGAAAGGCGTTCTTGGCACGATCTCCCTCACGAAAGAGCACATGCCCCCGCGTGTGTTGCTCCGCCTGGCCGGCCGCGACCAGCGCGTGCAGGTCCCCGGGCGGCACCCCGTCGAAGATTGGAAAGTTCACGAGGCGGGCGGGGTGGATCTCCATCGCGGTCCTTCGAAGGGGGGCGTGCTAACCGGTTTTCTGGCGCAAGTCACACCCCGCGTCTGTCTCGAATCAAACCTTCTTGCGCCACTGTCGCGACAAGCGTGCCGTCTTGCCGAAAAAAGCGGCCGCGAACCAGACCTCGTGCGCCGCTGGCCGAGGGCGCGTCCACATCGTAGAGCAGCCACTCATCGAACCGAAAGGGGCGATGGAACCACATCGCGTGGTCCAGGCTGGCGATCTGCATGCCAGGGGTCAGCACACTCACACCATGCGGCTGCAGCGCTGTGACGAGAAAGTTGAAGTCGCTGGCGTACGCGCAAACGTACCGATGCACCGCGGGATCGTCGGGCAGCGTGCCAGTGGCGCGGTACCAGAGCTGCCGCACGGGCGGACCGGGTTTGGGGTTCAATAGGTTGGTGAGCTGCACGGGCCGGATCTCGATCGGACGCTCGGCCAGCGCGATGGTGCGCAGGTGCGCCGGAATGCGATCCGCGATGCGCTTGCAAGCTTCCAGCTCCGAGAGCAGGCCCTCGGGGCCCGGCACGTCGGGCATCACGTCCTTGTGGTCAAATCCCGGCTCGTCCGTCTGAAAGCTCGCTGCCATCGAGAAGATCGGCTGCCCGTCTTGGATGGCGACGATTCGTCTGGTGGTGAAGCTACCGCCGTCGCGAATACAGTCCACGTCGTAGACGATGGGCTTGGAGGCGTTGCCGGGCCGCAAGAAGTAGCTGTGGAACGAGTGAACCGCACGATCCACCGGCACGGTTTGAGCGGCGGCGGAGAGCGCCTGGCCGAGCACCTGGCCGCCGAAGACCGCGCCCCAGCCGAGATCCTGGCTCTGACCCCGGAACAGGTTTCGTTCGATGCGCTCCAGGCGCAAGAGGTCGAGCAGCTCGGCGAGCACGTCACGCATCTAGTGTCCTGAGGGTGGGTTTTCGGGCCCGCGCTGGCTGCCAAATCCGCCCTGCTTTGTGGGGGGCAAGCCCCCCACGCCCCCCGCGAGCCGGGGTGCGCTCGGGTACGAGCGAATACCGGGCGTCGGTGGGAGTACCCGCCGACGCCGGGACCCGGCTCGGGTGCGGTTGGGCATCGGC
>CANKNP010000335.1 GCA_947483545.1 Deltaproteobacteria bacterium
AGCGGCGGCAGCGCAGCAAGGATCGTCTGGAGTTCGGGGGAAAGGGCGTCGAGGTTGAGCATGCTTCACCTTCGGCTTGTATATCCGAAGGAGAGGCACCGCGCCAGCGCGGCTCACGATGCGATTTCACGAACCTGGCGTGCACCCGCCACGCTGACAGCTTGACGACACAGGCGCCCAGGGCGTACCCTCGGCCGAATGCCGTCGAGCCCGCCTCCCACCGCCCCTGAGCCCGTCGGCCTCGTCCCGCCCGCGGTCACGCGTCGGGACGAGGAGCTTGTCTTCAACACCAAGCTCACCGAGCCGATGCTCCGCTATTTCGAGGAGCGTTTTGGCCGGGCGGCGCTGGAGACCCTGGTGGCGGGGACCGACACCCCGATGGATTTTCTGCTCGACGCCGAACAATGGATGTCCACGAAGCAGCTCTTGAAGCTCTCCCAGGCCATGGTGGAGTTCGCCAACGATCCATTCATGACCTATCGGGCAGGCATGGCGATGCTCCACCCCAAGGTCTTGGGCCCGACCTATTACGTGCTTCGTGCCATCGGCGGCCCAGCCCTGTGCTATTCCAAGTTGACAGAGTTCACAGATCTATCGCGGATTACCCACTGGAAGCTCGTAGAGACGACCCGTCGCCACGTGGTGATTCAGTTCCACGTGCAGCGCGGGCACAGCGACGACCTCTTGTTCTGTTTGAACCGGCAGGGGGCGCTGGCCGGGATCCCCCAGATCTTCGATTTGCCGCTCGCCCGGGTCACGCAATCCCAATGCCTGCACGAAGGCGGCGCCTGCTGTGAATATCGAGTGGAATGGATCCCCCCGTCCCTTGGCCAGGGCTTGTTGCCCTATGCCGCGCTGGCTTCCGTCGCGGCCACGATCGTCCTCACGGGAATGTATGGCATTTCGACGAGCCTGCCGCTCGTAGGTGCTTTTGCATCCATCGGATTGTTGGCGGCCAACGTGGCTCTTCTCCAGCGCCAAATCAACTCCGCGTTCGATGATCAGCGCGACCAGCTCATCGCCGCAAAAACGCTGCTGGACGAGAACATCCAACGGAATCGAGAGCGGCTGTTGCTGGAAAAGGTGGATCTGGCGACCCGGCGAGAGACCGAGAGCGCGAGCTTGGTGGACACCGCGCTCAACGCCATGCGAAATACGCTCGGATACGACCGCGCGATGTTCCTGCGCGTGAGCCACGAGCACGAGCGGTTGCTGTTCGCCGGGGGAGCTGGCTACACGGAGGAGGCGCTCAGGCTCTTGAGCTCGGTGTCCCTGATGCTGAACGCCCCGCGCGAGGACGAATTCCTGTTCGCCAACATCCTCCGCAGCGAGAACGGCCTGCTGGTGGTGGACGTGGCCGAATTCAAGACCCACGTCAACGCGATCAACCAGGCGCTGCTCGACAAGTTGGGCAGCACCGCGTTTGTAGCCGTTCCGGTGCGGGGCCCGGACGGGCCGCTTGGTCTGCTCGTGGTGGATCAAGTCCATGCCGAGAATACCCTTCGGCCGCGCGATCACCAGATGTTGATCCAGGTCGGAAACCTCGTCGGGCTCGCCCTGGCCAGCGCGAACCTGGTGGACAGCCTGCGGAAGGAGCGCGCGGACCTCCAGAGGGCGCTGCTGCTCAACCAGAAGATCTCCCAGTACCTCCCGCGCGCGGTCGTTGATCGCATTCGCGAAGAGCCCGGCGCGGCGCTGAACCTCGGGGGGGAGCGTCGGACGGCCGCGGTGTTGTTCTCGGATATCGTGGGGTTCACGCCCTGGGCCGAGCGGGTTGAGCCAGAGACAGCCGTACAATTCTTGAATTGGTATTTCACCGCGATGGACGCAATCGTGGACGAAACGCACGGAATTCTGGACAAGCGGATGGGCGACGGGATGATGGTCGTCTTCCTCGAGGCCGAGGGTCTGGAAGTGCCGGCCCGCCGCGCGCTGCTCTGTGGGTTGCGGATGCAGGCGGTGGTAACGGCGCTCCACGCGGAGCCCGTCAAACCGCGGACAGAGCCCTTTCAGATTCGAATCGGCGTGTCGCACGGCGAGCCGGTCGCGGGCAACCTCGGCTCGGCCCAACGGATGGAGTACACCGTCATCGGGGACACCGTGAACGTCGCGAGCCGGATCGAAGGGAGGTGCAACGCGGGGAGCGTGCTGGCGACAGAGCAGGCCGTGCTCGCCGCGGGGCCGGGCGTGCGGGCGGAAGCGCGGGGGGAGCTGGCGGTGAAGGGCCGGAGCCAGGTGGTGATCGCGTTTGAGGTGATGGCGGTGGAGTAACCGCCGATTCCCCCGCCCCGCGAGGGCGCGGGCCCGGCGCCCCCAACCTCCCTCACAGCCGCTGCCGCAACCCCGTCCAACGATTGTCCTCGCCCGGTCGCGAAACGGCGGTCACCAACCCCCGGCCGCTGGTGATCAAGCACACAAACTTTCGAGCCCGAGTGAGCGCCGTGTAGAGCAGATTCCGGCGCAGCATCACAAAATGACTGTGGTGTACAATGGCGAGCACGGCGGGGTACTCGCTGCCTTGGGACTTGTGAATGCTGATCGCGTAGGCATGCTCGACCGACTCCAGCGCGACGAGCGAGAGTTGGACCACCCGGCCGTCAAAATCGGCGGCGAGCCCGGCGGCCGAGACCTCGACGACCCGCCCGACGTCGCCGTTGAACACGTCCAGATCGTAGTCGTTGCGCGTCTGGAGGATGCGATCCCCGGCGCGGAAAACCCGCTTGCCGATCGCCAATTCCTGGCCGCCCAAGATCCCACCGCGGGGGTTCAGGCTGTCCTGGAGCACCTGGTTCAGCATCACTGTCCCGAGCGGACCGCCGTGCATGGGGGTCAACACCTGGACGTCGCGGACGGGGTCAAAACCCAGGCGAGGCAGGCGCTCCAAAATGACACGGAGCAAGAGCCCGCGGGCGTCTTCGGCGTCCTCCTGGCGCAGCACGAAAAAATCCCGGGCCATGCCGGGCTCATGCTCGGACGAGATCGGAACCTCGCCCTGGTTTACCCGCCAGGCGTTCCGAACAATCGAAGACTCCTGGGCCTGCCGGTAGATCGTCGTCAACCGAGCGATGGGCACGCCCCCGCTCGCGATCACGTCGGCGAGCACACGCCCCGCCCCTACGCTTGGCAGTTGGTCTACGTCCCCGACCAATACAAGCCGCGCCTTGGGCCCCAGCGCGAGCAACAACGACTCCATCAGCTTCAGATCCACCATGCTGGCCTCATCGACCAGCACCAGATCGGCCTCCAGGGGCTTCTCGGCCCCGCGGGTGAAGCCCCCGTCCATGGGGTTGAACTCCAGGAGTCGGTGCAGGGTTTTGGCCTCCTGGGCGCCCGCCGCAGTGCGACAGGTCTCGGACAATCGGCGCGCCGCCCGGCCGGTCGGTGAGGCCAACGCAACCTTGAGGCCGCGCTGGTTCGCAGCCGCCAACAACACCCGAACGATCGTCGTTTTTCCTGTTCCCGGCCCGCCGGTGATGACCGTCAGCCCGCTGGTCAGGGCCGTGCGGATCGCCTCGCCCTGCTGCTCAGACAGCTCGATCCCCGCGCTGGCTTGGGCCGCCACAATGTCCACCGCCAGCGCGGGCGCAGCGGTCACGCGCACGCGCAGCATCCGCGCGACGTTGGCCTCCACGCGATCCATCACGACCCGGTAGATCGGCCGCTCCCGCTCGGGGTAGACCGTCGTGCCGATGACGTCCTTGCGAACGATTCGACCGAGCGCTGCGAGCTGGTCAACCTGCGCTCGGACCGCGCCCACCTCGATGTCGAACGCGATCACCCGCTCGACCACGACCGCCTCTGGCAGGTAGCAGCTCCCTTCGTCCTCACAACCCTCCAGCACATATTGGATCGCCGCTGCGATGCGCTCGGGCGCGTCCCGCTGCACGCCGTTGGAGAGCGCGATCTGGTCAGCCGTCTTGAAGCCGATGCCACGCACCTCCGTCAGCCGATACGGCGTGCGAAGGACGAGGGCGTGGGCCCCCGTCCCAAAGCGCTCGATCACGCGATGGGCCGTGCCGGCAGGCAGGTCAAAACCCCGGAGCATCACGAGCAGCTCCTGCTCGGCGCGGCCCTCGGTGAATTGCTCCTTGATCTTTTCGAGGGTCTTGCCGCGTACGCCCGCGACCTCGATCAGCCGGTCGGGCGCATCGGCGAGCACCTGCAGCGTATCCAACCCAAAATGCTCGACGATCCGCCTGGCAAGCTCCTCTCCGACCCCCGGCAAGGCCGAGGCGAGGTATTTTTCCATGCCACGGAGCGTGCGCGGCTCCTCCACAAGGAAGTTTTCGACCCGGAACTGTTTACCAAATTTGGGGTCCTCGGCCCACTGCCCGGTCGCGCTGATCCGCTGGCCCTCGTGCAGGCCTGCGAGCGCGCCCACCACGGTGATCTCCAAGGCGTCCGCGGCCTTGAGCTTGAGCACCGCAAACCCCCTCTCCGCCGCGCGAAACGTAAAGCGGAGCACCTCCCCCTCAATGCGATCAACGTACGCCATGCGTCAGGGCACGATGACGAACTGCACGCGGCGGTTCTTGGAGCGGCCCTTCTCCGAGGTGTTCTCGGCGAGCGGCTCGCTGGCGCCGAAGCCCTTGGCGACGAGGCGCGCGGGATCGATGCCGTGGTCGATGAGGTAGCGTCGCACCGCATCGGCCCGGCGCTGGGAGAGCTCAAGGTTGTAGTCCGCTCCGCCGACGTCGTCGGTGTGGCCCTGGATCTCGATCGCGCGGATCTCCGGGTGCACGAGCAGGGTGCTGGCAACCTCATCGAGGATGCGGAAGCTGCCAGCGCTGATCGCGGCGGAGTTGGTCGGGAAGTGGACCTGCTCGGCGATGGTGACCTGGCCGGCTTCGACCTCGACCTTGGCGCTCGTGAGCGTCAGGACCACCTCGAACGGGCCCTCCCCCGCGACGAGCGGCACGTCTCGCTGCTGGGCGCCATAGCCATCGGCCACCACGATGACCTTCCACAAGCCCGGCGACAGCGCCTGGTCGTGGACGCCGTCGGCGCCGGCGCGGGCCGACGCAGACTTTGCCTTGCCCTCGGCGGCCTGGATGAGCACCTCCGCATCCACCGGACGACCCTTGGGGTCCACGACCTTCACGCTCAGCGACCGGGGCAGCCAGACCATACGCAGGGTGCGCTCCTGGGCGCCCAGCGCGAGATGGAAGCCCGCATCTGCGACCGGGGTGTACCCCGGTGCTGCGACCATCAACGGGTACGGGCCGGGCTGAAGGTCGCCCAACACAGCCGCACCGTCCGTACCAAGCGCCGTCGCCTCGGTGGAGGCCCCAAGCGTGGCGAGGGCGCCCTGCACCGGCTCGCCGGCGGGATCCAGCACCGTCAGCGCCAAGGAGGTGGTCACGCTCTTCGGCGGCTCCACGAGCAGGTCGACGAGCACGGGCACAGCGCTCTCCTTGACCGTGAAGTCCGCCTGGCTCACCCCCACGACCTCGTTGGAGAGCGCGACGGTCCAGCTCCCCGGGGTCAAGGCGAACAGGCGCTCACCGGCGGCGCCCAACCGCGCTGGATCCACGCCCATCGC
>CANKNP010000336.1 GCA_947483545.1 Deltaproteobacteria bacterium
GCCCCCCGCAGCCGATGCCCAACCGCACCCGAGCCGGGTCCCTGCTTCGGCGGGTACTCCCGCCGAAGCAGGGTATGCGCTCGTACCCGAGCGCACCCCGGCTCGCGGGGGGCGTGGGGGGCGAAGCCCCCCACAAAGCAGGGCGGGTTCGGAAGCCAGTACGGGCGACAAAATTCGCGGGAAAATCGCTAGATGCCCGCCCTCCAACTCCTCGTAGATTGCCCAACGTGCCGCATCGAAGGCGGCATGTTGGAGCTCCTCGACCCGTCGGGCAAATTGCCGGGCTCCCTGGAGGGCCGCTGCCGCCTGTGTGGATTGCGCACCGAATATGGTCAGACCGTACAGCCGGGCCGGAGTTTTGGCGGCGTGGACGAGGTGATCGGCGCGCTGCAGGTCTGGTCGTTGGGCGATGGCGAGCCGGATGTGCTCCTGTTCACGCAGGTGAACATGGCGGGGCTGACCCCCGCGGAGGTGGCCCGGCGCGTGCTTCGCGGGGACCGCGTGGAGACCAGCTTCGATGTCATCGCGTTCTTGTTCCCGCAGGCCGCCTCCGGATCGGGGTTGCAGCCCGACGATCGCAAGCCAGAGATCCGGGCGGTCAACGCCGTCGCGCCCATGCCCAGCTTTCCAGACGTGCCAGAGTACACGCAGCGGGCGTTTGAACCGCTGGACGTTGCGCGTGCCCTGGTGAGCGTGATGGTGGCCGATGGCGTGGTCCGCGCCTCGGAGAAGGCGTTCCTCGCGCGGATGCTGCAGGAGTTCAAGGCCCCGGCCCTGGTGGAGGGGGACTACCGCGTGTGGCGGCCGCAGGAGCTTGGGATCCCCGAGGATCCCAAACGCTTGTTCGAGGTCATGCGGCTCATGTGCCTTGTGGACCGCGAGGTGGACGGCACGGAGGTTCGCATCCTCCAGGAATATTCGCGCGCGTGGGGGGTGCCGCTCGATATGGCACAGTTGGACAGGCCCGGGGCCATCCGGATGTTCGCGAATTCGGTGCTTCGACTGTTCGTCCGCTGACGGGATTTAGAACACTGACCGCCCCAAGCGGAACCCCAGAAAACTTCCCGCACCGTCATCATTCCAAAAGCGGTACGCGACCCGCAGCTCCCGGGCTTCATTGGCCGCCGCGCCGCCCCGTTGCACCCGGGCGGGCGTTTCATCGGGCAGGTACTCCTCCAGGTACGCCTCCGAAACCCCGATGGGGTCGGTCACGCTGTCGTCGTCGGAATCGTAGCCCTCGTCGCCCGTATACGGGCCGTACCAATCGGCCGTCCACTCGAACACATTCCCGCTCATATCGTAGAGCCCACACGCATTCGGCTGGAGCTTGGCCACGACCTCGGTCGAGCCGAAGCCATCCCCATTGTCATCGTACCAACCGACCTGGGCGAGGCGATCAGAGCCGGAGTAGAGCGTGTCCTCACCACACCTCGCGGCCCCCTCCCACTCCGCCTCGGTCAAGAGCCGGTACCCCTCACACTCGTAGATCTCCTCAGAGACCGTGATGCAGGCGATGTCAAACCCGCTCCCCGAGCAGCTGTAGCAGAGCTCCAGGCTCTCCATGGTAGACATCTCGTTCGCGTAGGCCGCCGCCTCATCCCAGGTCACCTGCTCGACCGGCCGAAGCTTGCCCGAGAACGCAGACGGGTTGTACACCATGGCGGCCTCAAACGCCTCTTGGGTCACCTCCGTCTCGCCCACCACGTAGTCGTGGGTGAGCGTGACGGTGTGAAGCGTCTCGTCCTCGTCACACTCCTCCTGCCCTTCCGTGCAGCCCATCTCGAAGGTGCCCGCGCTGATCGTGACAGGGCCAAGCTTGGCGTCGATCGCGTCGTCGGTGATCCATAGGCAACCAGACAGGAGGAAGAGGGGCAGCAACGCCTGGGCAACTATCAAGGATCGGGAGTTCCCGACGCGGTCCGGCCCCGGGTTACCCGGGCGGATGCTTCACGAGCCGCCGACCCGCGACCCCCAGCTCCAATCGCAGATCACCCAGTTCCGGTCGCAGTTCGCTGCGGTGCGCGCCAACATCGGCAAGGTGATCCTCGGCAAGGACGATGTCATCTACAAGGTCATGCTGGTGCTCATCGCCAAGGGTCATGTGCTCTTGCGCGACGTTCCGGGCACCGGCAAGACGATGCTGGCCCGCGCCATCGCCGCCTCCGTCGCAAACCAGTTTCGCCGCATCCAGTTCACGCCCGACCTGCTGCCGATGGACATCACGGGCACCAACGTGTTCGACCTCCGGCAGAAGCAGTTCACCTTTCAGCCCGGGCCGATCTTCACCAATCTGCTGCTCGCCGATGAGCTGAATCGGGCGACGCCCAAGACCCAGTCCGCGTTGCTCGAGTGTATGGCCGAGGGCCAGGTCACGGTCGAGGGCACGACGCACAAGCTCCCGCCCCCGTTTCTGGTCATCGCGACCATGAACCCGCTGGATCACGACGGGACCTACGCGCTGCCCGCCGCCCAGCTCGACCGCTTCACGATGATGCTGTCGATGGGCTTTCCCGGGCCCGAGGCCGAGATGCAGATGCTGGATATCCACCTTGGGCAGCGGCCCCCGGTGGACGATTTGAAGCCCGTCATCGACCACGCGACCTTCCTGGCGTGGCAGGCGTTGGCCCCGCGCGTGTTCTTGTCCACCGAGGTGAAGCGTTACCTCGTGGACATCGCGAACTTGATCCGGTCGGACTCCCGCGCGCTCTCGCCGCCTTCCCCCCGCTCGATCTTGATGCTCGCTCGTGTGGCCCAGTCCCGCGCCATGGCGGAGGGTCGGGACTACGTCGTGCCCGACGATGTACGCTCGATGGCCGGCGAGGTGCTCGCCCACCGCATGATCATCTCCGGGGATGACGTCGGAATCAGCTACGTACAGGAGATGGTCGGGCGGGTGCAGGTGAAATGATCCGGCACGCGGCCGGCATCCTCTGGCACCTGGGTGGCATGTTCATGCTGCCCTTTGTGCTTGGGTTCGTGGCCGCGCTGTTCTTTGAGGTGAGCGAGGTCGGGGAGACCTTGCCGATGTTGCTCGGCGTGAGCGTGGTTTTCATCTTTCCCGCTTTCGTGGCGCAGCTGCTCGGGCTCGTGCTGAAGGTGCGACGGGAGTTTCGACTATTGCGAGAAAAGGGGCGATTGAATGCGGAGAGCGCGATGGCCAGCGTTCACCGACAGGCTCGGATCGTGACCCCGCGCGGCTGGGCGATCTTGATGGCGGGGCTCTGGTTTGTGGTGTGCGCGCTGGGGCTCAAATGGGCGGATCTTTCGATCGTGGGGGTCATGTGCCTCATGCTCTTTTACAGCGTCGTGGGCATGACCTCGTTGATGTCCACGTTTCTCGTGGGTAGCTTCGAGAGCGGGCTCCGACGCCGGGGCACGATTGACCGCCAGATGGTGCCGGCGGTGGTGTTGGCGGGTGAGGCTGCCGAGGAGCGATTTGTATTCCGCCGCGTCCCGGTGCCACCCGGGTTTTTCCTGCTTGTGGAAGACGTGCTGCCCGAGCGGCTGCAAACCCACTCCCGATATGCGGTGGGCGCGGGCGCGCGGCGGGCGGAATTGCTCGTCGGCGGCCGCCTTCGGGCCACCCCCCGCGGACTCTACCGCCTGGGCCCCGCCGAAGTCTATTACCAGGACATGCTTGGTATGACGCGCGTGGCGCTCGCCAGCGTCGCGACGTGCGAACTGAAGGTGCTTCCGCGCTTCCGAAATCTGGAGATCATCGAACCGCCCCGCTCCAAGCTCTCGACCCCAGATGTTTTGACCCGTCCTCACCGGTTTCCCACCGAGGATTATTTTCGGTTTCGCGAATATGCCCACGGCGACGACACCCGCCGCATCTCCTGGAAGCTCTCGATGAAATCCGGCAAGCTCCAGGTCCGCCAGCCGGAGACCAAGGAGATTTCTACCCGCACCGTGTTGCTCTGCCTGGACGCGTATCTGGGAAAGGCGAGCGTGGGCGATGCCGTGGTGGGCATCGAGGAGGTGCTCGATCGCCTCGTCGAGACCTGGATCTCGCTCGCAAAAGAGCTGGTTGACCGCGGTGACAAGGTGACCCTCGTCGCCGTGGCCAGGCAACCGGACGGCCACTTGGAGGTGGAGCACCTCCAAGCGACGAAAGGCGGCCACGTGCGTTGGCAGGACATTGGCGCACGGGCCGTGTGGCAGGGTCAATGGGAGATCACACAGCTCCTGGAGGAGGCCGGCGATTCGTCACACGGCGTCGTCGTCTCCAGCCGGTTTCATGCGCCGCCACCTGCGGAGTTCGGCGGTCAGTCGCTGGCGTGGGTTTGGCTGCCCCCCGAGCAGGCCTTGGGTGCGAAAGATCCGAGCCTCGTCGAGACGCTCGCGGGATCCGGCACCACTGCGTTGTCCTGGCTCGTCCGCCAGCCGTTCATGGCGGGGGCGGATGAGAACGCGTTCCTCGCACAATTTCGGGTCTACAGCTACCACGCGAGCCGGCTCAACGCGCGGGCGCGGCTCCGGGCCATGGCGGCGCGCGAGGGCAAACGAACGCTGGCCGCGCTGATCGCCCGGGGGGACACCGTCTACCGCCTGGAGCCAGGGCCCCACGCGCATCGATTGGTCGGCATCGCGGCGGGCAGCGCTGGCGGGAAGGCCGCATGAGCGCCAATGGTCGGAGCGCGGCGGTCCCGATGGTTGAGGACAAGGCCAAACAGCGGGTGATCCCTGTCACGCGCGCGGGGTTGAGCATTTGGCAGCAGCTCAAAGAAGCCGCGGTGCCGGTGGTCATGTACCACCTCGTCCTGCTGTTCAGCATGACGGCGTTCTCGGCGGTGATCCTGTTCACCTCGGGCTTCGACCTTTCGGGGGTGCTCGTTCTGGTTTTCCTTGCCGGCACGACCATCCTCGGCACGGTCATGGGCCAGTTCATGGCGTTCCTCCGCACACGCACCTGGGTCGCGATGGTGATCGGCATGGTGTGTTGGGGCCTCGCGTTCGGCCTTGGCATCGCCAGCGGGGTCGTCGCTGGTTCGCTTGGGGTGTTTGTCTTTCTTTTCCTCTTCATGCTGCCCATCGCGATGACTGGCGGATTGTGGAGCTTGGAGACGCACCGCGCCACCTGGTCGATTTGGCTGCCCATGGTCTACACGTCGGCGACCGCCATCATCTGGGCCGAGAAAACGGGCCTGGACGACAATTGGTTCGCCGGGGACAAGTGGGCCGTTTGGGATCTTGTGAGCCTCGGCGTGTTCGGCACGACCGTGGTCCTCACGCTCCTGTACCTGGTCACCCGCGAAACACACCGCCTGGCGCTCTGGAAGCGCGGGCCCACCGCCCCGATGCAGCCCACGTTGACCGAGACCGGCGCGACCCGACCGAGGCTCACGCCGCTGGCATTTGTGACGATCGGCATGCTCACCGTCGTTGTCACGCTCACGACTGCGCTGCTGTCGCCCTACTTGTGGCGCACGGGCGAGCGGGATGGGGAAGGCGGAGAGCCCACCGAGCAGCAAGAGCAGCGGCAGGGCACGCAGAGCTAC
>CANKNP010000337.1 GCA_947483545.1 Deltaproteobacteria bacterium
CCGTTGAAGAACGGCTTGTGACGGCCACCCTCGTCCTTCTTCAGGATGTAGGCTTCGGCCTTGAAGTTGGTGTGCGGCATGACGCTCTTGGGCTTCGACAGCACCTGGCCGCGCTCGATGCCCTCGCGGTCTACACCGCGGAGCAGGAGCCCCACGTTGTCGCCGGCCTGGCCCTGGTCGAGCAGCTTGCGGAACATCTCGACGCCCGTGATGGTCGTCGTGGAGGTGTCCTTGTAGCCGACGATCTCAACGGTCTCGCCGACCTTGACGATGCCGCGCTCGATACGCCCGGTCGCAACGGTGCCGCGGCCAGTGATCGTGAACACATCCTCAACGGGCATCAGGAAGGGCTTCTCGATGTCGCGGATCGGCGTGGGAATCGCGCTGTCCACGGTCTCCATGAGCTTGACAACAGCGGGCTCGCCCCAAGGACCCTGGTCGCCGTTGAGCGCAAGCACTGCAGACCCACGCGTGATGGGAACCGAGTCGCCGGGAAAGTCGTACATGGTGAGGAGTTCGCGCACCTCCATCTCCACGAGGTCCTGCAGCTCTTCGTCGTCGAGCAGGTCGCACTTGTTCAAGAACACGACGATGTAGGGCACGTTGACCTGGCGAGCGAGCAGCACGTGCTCCTTCGTCTGGGGCATCGGGCCGTCCGCCGCAGAGACCACCAGGATCGCGCCGTCCATCTGGGCGGCCCCGGTGATCATGTTCTTGATATAGTCCGCGTGCCCTGGGCAATCGACGTGGGCGTAGTGGCGCGCCTTGGTCTCGTACTCGACGTGGGCGGTGTTGATCGTGATGCCGCGCGCCTTCTCTTCCGGGGCCTTGTCGATCTGGTCGTACGCCGTGTAGGTCGCGCCGCCAACCTTCGCGAGCACCTTGGTGATCGCGGCGGTCAGGGACGTCTTGCCATGATCAACGTGGCCGATGGTGCCGATGTTTACATGGGGCTTGTTGCGCTCGAATTTTGCCTTGGCCATGGGGTGCTCCGTTGGATGGATCGAGAGGGAGGTCAGTACCCGCGGAGCTTGACGACGATGTCGTTCGAGAGCGCCGGGGGCACGTGGGAATATTGGTGAAAGTGCATCGTGAAGTCAGCCCGACCCTGCGTGGCCGACCTAAGGTCGGTCGCGTAGCCGAACATCGAGGAGAGGGGAACCTCCGCCTCGATCACCTGGACGCCCCCGCGGGCCTCCATATGGCTGATCGATCCCCGACGACCAGACAGGTCGCCAAAGACGGCGCCCGTATACTCCTCTGGCACGGAAATTTCAAGGCGCATAATTGGCTCGAGCAAAATTGGGCTCGCGGCGCGCATCGCTTCCTGCGTCGCCATCGATCCAGCAACGCGAAAAGCGATGTCGGAGCTGTCGACTTCGTGGAACGAACCGTCGTGAAGCTCGAGGTCGATGTCCGCGCAGGGGAACCCCACGAGTACGCCGCGGTCCAGCGCCTCGCGGCATCCGTCCAGCGCCGGCTTCAGAAATTCCTTCGGAATGACGCCCGCTCTGGTCCCGTCTCGCACGGTGTGTCCAGTGCCCAGGGGGTTCGGGCGGATCCGCACCTTGCAGTGTCCGTATTGCCCCTTGCCGCCCGTCTGCCGCTTGAAGATCCCCTCGCCCTCAGCCTGCCGGGTGATGGCCTCGCGGTACGCAACTTGGGGCTTTCCAACTTGACATTGGACCTTGAACTCCCGGTCCAAGCGGTCCCGGATGATGTCCAGGTGCAGCTCGCCCATGCCTGAGATCAGGGTCTGGCCGCTGTCCTTGTCCACACGCACCTGGAACGTCGGATCCTCGTCCGCGAGCTTCTGGAGGGAGGCGTTCAACTTGTCCTCGTCGGCCTTGGTCATGGCTTCGATCGCCATGGAGATGACCGGCTCGGGGAACGTCATGGACTCAAGCACAATGGGGTGCTTCTGGTCGCACAGCGTGTCGCCCGTCGCCACGTTTCGCAGGCCGGCCGCCGCAACGATGTTGCCGGTGGTCGCGTGTGTGATGTCCTCGCGCTGGTTCGCGTGCATCTGCAGAATGCGTCCGACGCGCTCGCGCTTGCCGGTGCGGGGGTTGAGCGCCACGGAGCCAGCTTCCAGCGAGCCGGAGTAGACCCTCAGGTAGGTGAGCGTCCCCACGAAGGAGTCGGTCTGGATCTTGAACGCAAGCGCGCAAAAGGGCTCGTCCGGGCTCGCCTTGCGGGACACCGGGCGGTCCGTGTTGTCGGGATCCTTCCCGATCACTGGCGGCAGGTCCATCGGAGACGGCAGGTAGTCCACGACAGCGTCCAGCAGCGGCTGCACCCCGCGCTTCTTGGCCGCGGAGCCGCAGAATACCGGAACCACTCGGCCGGAGAGCGCGGCCTTTCGCCCGGCGGCCTTCAACGCCTCGACGGGGATGTCCGCCCCCTCAAGGTAGGCCTCCATGACGGCGTCGTCTTCGCCTGCGATCGCGTCCAACAGCGCTTCACGCGCCAAGGCTGCGTCGTCCGCGAGTTGTGCAGGGATCGGGCCCTCGACGAAGGCGGTTCCCATGTCGTCGCCCGGCGTCCAGGTCATCGCGACCATGCGGACCAAATCGATGGCGCCGGTAAAGGTCTCGGCCTCGCCGATGGGGATCTGGAACGGCACGGCGTTCGCGCCCAGCCGATCCCGAATGGACTGGACCGCGGCCTCAAAGTTCGCGCCCGTCCGGTCCATCTTGTTGATGAACGCCAGCCGCGGCACATGGTAACGCTCGGCTTGCTTCCAGACCGTCTCGGACTGCGACTGTACGCCTTCAACGCCCGTGAACACCGCGATCGCGCCGTCCAACACCCGCAGGCTGCGCTCCACCTCCATGGTGAAGTCCACGTGCCCGGGCGTGTCGATGATGTTGATCCGGTGGCTGCGCCAGTGGCAGGTGACCGCGGCTGACTGGATGGTGATCCCGCGCTCGCGCTCTTGCACCATCCAGTCCGTGCTGGTGTTGCCCGAGTCCACATCGCCCATGCGGTGGGACACGCCTGTGTAGAACAGGATGCGCTCGGTAAGCGTGGTTTTCCCCGCATCAATGTGGGCCATGATGCCGATGTTGCGGAGAATGGCGAGATCGGGAGCCATGGGAATGGTCCGACGAGAGGCCGTCTATGGGCTCCGTTCTTTGGTTTTCGGTCGCCGACCCGGGAACAAGTCATGGTTCCTGTGTGCGAGGGCGACGCGAAGCGCGCGGAAGGGTGGGGCTTTCAGAAGGTAGCGCTCGGCGAGATCTCCAGGGGGAAAGGGGTTTGGGGGCCTTGCGGCCCCCGTCGAACTACCAGCGGTAGTGCGAAAAGGCCTTGTTGGCTTCTGCCATACGATGCACATCGTCCCGCTTCTTGACCGCGTTGCCGCGGTTGTGAGCGGCTTCGATGATCTCGTTGGCGAGCTTCTCACGCATGGTCTTGCCGGAGCGATCCGCCGCGTACTCGACGAGCCAGCGCATCGCGAGCGACATACGGCGCTCCGTGCGGACCTCGACGGGCACCTGGTAGTTCGCGCCGCCGACCCGGCGGGACTTGACCTCAACCTGGGGCTGGCAGTTCTCAAGCGCGCGGCGGAAGACCTTGATGGGCTCCTCGCGGGTGCGCTCTTCGACCGTGGAGAACGCGCCGTAGACGATGTCCTCGGCCACGGCCTTCTTGCCGTGCTCCATCACGATGTTCATGAAACGGGTGACCAGCTCATCCCCATACATGGGGTCAGGGAGCACGGTACGCTTGGCGACGACGCGACGACGGGGCATGTGTTCTTCCTACTTCTTGTTCTTCGGACGCTTGGCGCCGTACTTGGACCGACCTTGACGGCGGCTGTTGACACCCTGCGTGTCGAGCACGCCACGGATGATGTGGTAGCGCACACCGGGGAGGTCCTTGACGCGGCCCCCGCGGATCAGCACCGAGCTGTGCTCTTGCAGGTTGTGACCTTCGCCAGGGATGTAGGAGGTGACCTCCATGCCGTTGGTGAGGCGCACGCGGGCGACCTTGCGAAGGGCCGAATTCGGCTTCTTCGGGGTGGTCGTGTACACCCGGGTACACACGCCGCGCTTCTGCGGGCAGGATTTGAGGGCGGGAGATGCCGTCTTTGACTTGACGGCCTCACGACCCTTACGAACGAGCTGATTGATGGTGGGCATGAAGTCCTGTGACCTGAACGGGTGGCGGAAAGCCGGCGGCGCTTATGTGCTCCCCCCCATCCTGTCAAGGTGCGTTCGCGCACCGGTCGCAAAGCCCGTCGAAACGGACCTCGGCGGGAGCCGCGTTGCCGCGTAGCAACACCGTCACCTCCGCGGCCTCAACGTCCTCCACCGCACCGCAGGTTCGGCACACGAGGTGATGGTGCGGCGCGATGTTCGCGTCGTAGCGCACGTCGCCCGGCGTCATGCGCACGGTGTGGACAAGCCCGAGCTGCTCGAGCAGCGAGAGCGTGTTGTAGACGGTGGCGCGGCTCGACGCAGGATCTTCGCCCGAGACTGCGGACAAGACCTCGTGGGCGGTGGGATGTGCGGTGGTCGAGCACAAGAACTTCGCGATCGCCCGGCGGGGCAAGGTCCAGGCGTGACCGCTCTCGCGGACGCGGGCCTCCATGCGGGCTTCTCGGGCGGGGGACGGGAGCACGGGTTGTAATGTCGTCTACAGAAGGCGAGTCGTCAAGGTCCGGCGGGATGGGGGCGGCTTGGAACCGGGGCCCGGGGGGGCAAAGCCTGGCCGGAAAACGCCGCTGCACACCGCCACGCCCCGCCCCGCCGGGATCCACGGCCGTTTCACGGCCCGGTCTTGACCCCAGGCGATGGTCCCAAGGCCGCCATCCCGTTGACGTCCGCCGAAGCGCGTGCATACTGCAGGTGTCAACGACGCCACCCCGGCGTCTTCTCCCTTCCGGGGGCGTACCGGTTTCGACGGGGTATCTGAACGCCGAAGGGCGTGGCAAGGGTGGGCTCCTTCAATCGGCCCAAATGCAAGCTGCCAACAACAGCAACCACTTCAGCGAGCGCCTCGCGGCGTAAGTTGGGGTCCGGGAGGCATCGCGACCACCCGGCGTTCGATGAGGAAGGGCCGACCCTCATCGGGTGTAATCCAGGCACGCAGCAGACCCGGGGCCGAACACCCGCCGGGCGAGCGAAGAGTCCAACAGGAGGTTCTGACGGTGACCCAAGGTCACGACACTGGCCGGACAGTTTCCGGAAGGCCACGTATCTCTGGAGCTTGATGATGCTTCGGACAGGGGTTCGACTCCCCTCGCCTCCACCATTCGCAACCCGGGGCAGAACTTTGGTCCGACCAGAGTTCTCCCCGGTGTTCGCGGAGGATCCGCCGCCCGTCGCGGCGCTCCCGCCCAGCTCGGCCGGCAACGTGAAGGTCACGGTCAGCTTCATGCCGTCGGCCTCGATGCGCGTGATCCACGCCCGGAGGAACGCTCGCTGGGCGTTCGCCGTACCGGTGGCGAGGATTGCCCGCAGGCGTTCGACGTAGCGGGCGATACCGTC
>CANKNP010000338.1 GCA_947483545.1 Deltaproteobacteria bacterium
CGAACCCGCCGCCGCCGCCGCGGCTGCCGCCACCGCCGCCGAACCCGCCACCGCCGCCGCCGCCGCCGCCGCCGCCGAAGCCGCGCTTCTCAGGGGGACGCGCCTCGTTCACGGTGAGGTTGCGACCTTCGACGGCCTTGCCGTGCATCGCGTTGATAGCGGCCTGCGCCTCGGAGTCCGAGCCCATCTCGACGAAGCCGAAGCCCTTCGAGCGGCCCGTGTCGCGATCGACGATGACCTGTGCCGACGCGACGGTACCGTGCGCGGCGAAAAGCTCCTCAAGGGAGCTGTTGTTGATGCCGTAACCGAGGTTGCCAACGTAAAGCTTCTTGCCCATTTTCTTTTACCTTATTCCTACGTGGCAGCCTGCAAAGCCGGAC
The DNA here is from genome assembly GCA_947483545.1 of Deltaproteobacteria bacterium. Next base: position 381 of record CANKNP010000338.1, read on the forward strand.
CAAACACGTTTTCTGTTTACGAGCTCCCGGGGGGGAGACCCTGGCGGATCCAGGGCGAGGCGCGACTAACCGACCTGTGGAGAATGTGAAGGCGTTTTCGTGGGCTCCCTGAAAAAAACCCCCGACGGGGCGGGGAACGCGCCCCGGCGTGACCCGGCTCACCCTTCGGCCCGGCGGCCTCTGCTACGCTGGCAGCTATGCGCGTCACCCTCGTCAACCCGCCCCTCGACACCGTCCTCCAGCACGGCCACGTGAGCCCGGTGACGGCGTACCTGTTCTACAACTCGGCACCGCTGGGGTTGCTGTACATCGCCGCGATGCTGGAGCGACACGGCCACACGGTGTACTGCATCGACGCTGCGGCCGAGCGGCTTGATGTCGCAGGCACCGTGCGGCGGATCGACGGCACCCGGCCCGACGTGATCGGCATCGGGTCCACGACGGTCGTGTTCGAGACGACCAAGCTCCTCGCAGCGGCGTGCAAGGGCGCGATGCCGTCCACACCCATCGTGCTGGGCGGCTACCACGTCACGCTGCTGCCAGAAGAGGCGATGCGAACCCCGGAGTTTGACGTGGGCGCGCTGGGCGAGGGCGAGCACACGATGTTGGAGCTCTGCGAGGCTTTTGCGGGCCGTCGATCCCTCGATGATGTGCAGTCCATCTGCTTCCGAAGGCCCGACGGCACGGTCCACTTCACCCCCTCCCGCGCCCGGTTCAAGAACCTCGACGAGCTGCCCTTCCCGGCCCGGCACCTGCTGCCCGCCGACATCTACAAGCCCATCCCGATCGACGAGCACGCCTCACCGAAGTTCTCGATGATCACCTCGCGCGGCTGCCCGCACGCCTGTGCGTTCTGCCAGAAGTCGAAGTCCGGCTACCGGTCGCACTCCCCGGCCTACATCGCCGACGAGGTGGAGCATCTGGTGCGGGACTTTGGAGCCCGGGACATCGCTTTCGTCGATTCGCTGTTCTGCGCGTCCAAGAAACGAGTGATGGGGATCATGGACGAGTTCAGCCGCCGCAAGATCGCGGAGAAGGTGAGCTGGACGTGCTCGTCGCGCGTGGAGGTCGTGGACAAGGAGCTGCTGCAGCGCATGAAGGACAACGGTTGCTGGCGCACCCGGTTCGGGATCGAGAGCGGCAGCGACCGGGTGTTGGACTTCATCTCGAAGGGCATCACCAAGGACAAGATCCGAGCGGCGATCACTGCGGCGCACGAGGTGGGGCTGCGGCCCAAGGCGTTCTTCATCGTCGGGCACATGCCGGACACCGCCGCGACGATCCGGGAGACCATCGAGTTCGCGAAGACCATCCCGCTGCACGACGTGACCGTGCAAATCAACACGCTGCTGCCGAAGACGCCGCAGATGGAGATGTGGGAGCGCGAAGGCTCGAAGTGGGGCCGATTGGTGAACGAGAGCACGGACGAGAAGTCGTTCTGGGAGCCGACGTTCGTGCCCTGGGGCCTTGAGCCCGAGGACATCATCTCGTTCCATCGCCAGTTCTACCGGGAGTTCTACTTCCGGCCCATCACGATCGCGCGGCACTTGGAGACGATCCAGAGCTGGCGCGACGTCTACAAGTACATGTCGGCGTCGAACTTGTTCAGCTTCTTGTTCTACAACGCCGAGAAGCCGAGCCTGGACATGCTGAAGAGCGCGTTCGGCAGCGGACAGGCGGATGAGATGGCGGCGAAGTAAGCGGGCAGATGCTGTGGCTCCTCGCTTGTGCGCCTGAACCGGAACCGAATGACACTGCGCTGATCGTGGACGCGCCGGACGATGTGGAGCTGAACGACCAGGACGGCGGCATCGAGGTGATCGTGACCGGTGGCTCGGCGCCAGGCTACTCGCTCGGGGCCGTGTTGCCCGCGCGTGAGTTCACTGCGGAGGGGTGCCTCGCGGAGGACGACGTGTGCCATACGCTGGGGGCGGACGGCGGATTCTTCGAGGTGGACAAGGACTGCGAGGCGCCCAGCGACGCGCTGAGCTGCATCCCGGAGGACTACTACCGGGCCGGGTCGATGACCTTCGTGCTCAAGCCCTCGATCGGGAGCGGCTGCTGGGTCTGGGGGAGCGAGACCGCCTACTACGACGCGCTGAGCTGCGAGATCACCGGGTGGGACAACGAGAGCTATTGACTCCGCCTACCTGCGCACCTTGACCGCCTCGCCAGCGGGCACATCCACGGGCAGCAGCCGCCACTTCCCGCCGATCTGCACGTAGACGTCGGCGCCGAGCACGACCCAACGCACGGGGCGGGGGAGAGCGGCGATGAGGGAGGTGACCGTGCCGCGGCCCTCCTCCGTGGCGAGCCCCAAGAGGATGTCCGAAGGGTACGCGCCGAGCACCGCGACGGTGACGGTGGCGCCAGGGGCGAACTGCACACGAAGGGTCGGGGCACCCCGCACCTGCACGAGGTGGAGGCCGGCCGGCAAGGGGATTCCGTCTGGCGGGGGGGAGACCTCCCGCCCGTCGATGACCACGGTGGCGACGGGCGGGTCGAAGCTGAGCCGGCTGGACCGGATGGCTTCCGGACGGAGTCGCTCGGCGGCGGCGGCGGCGGCGGGCGGAAAACGGGAGTCCCAAGCGGCGAGCGGGTCGATGGCCAGCCATTGGCGAAACCCCGCCTCCGCCCTGGCGGCATCCCCCGACGCCCACCCGACATACCCGTCGAGGAGGTAGAGCCGGGACAGCGCCTTGCCTTCAATGTCCAGGCTCGCGCAAGGGAGCCGCCGCTCCGCCTCCATGATCTCCAGCCGCGCCTTGTCGAATTCGGAGAACCGGACCAGGCCCTCGATCTCCCGGAGCCGCATCCCAAGCTCCACGGGACCGCTGTCCGCACACGACTCCACCACGCCGAGCGCGCCCCGAACCCAGGGAACGCCCCCCTGAGCGACGGCCGACCAGACCGCGATCCGTACGTCGTCCCCGACAACGGCCCCGCGGCGTTGAACCTCCAGCAAAGCGCTCGCCGGGTCAGTGCCTTCGTAGAGGATCAGGTCCTCGGCCGCAGCGCTCGCCAGGAGGCACCCGAGCAGGATCAACGGCGACATTCCGCCTGCGTCACGAAGTCCCAGCACACCTTGGTCGCTTCCCCTTCGCGGATGGTGACGCTAAGCGCGCCTTCTGGCTGATCCGGGGCGCTGAACGTGAGCCGGTGGGTGCCGACGGAGAGGTCCACGTTGAGCAGGGGGGCGCTCTGGGGCGGCTGCCCATCCACGCGAACGGAGCCCAAGGGCTCGGTGTTGGCGAAGAGCTTGCCCAACGCGGCGGGCACGGGCGGGGGGCGGGGCGGAGGCGGGATTTGAATCTGAAGCTCCACGTCCACCGGTCCGGGGACCTCGCCCGCTACGGGTTCTTCAGCGGGGACCTCTTCGACGAGGACCTCGGCCGTCCGAACCGGTGTGGGGGGCGCGGCGGGCGGCGGCGGAGCCTCGCTGGGGATGCTCAGCCCGAGGGCGACCAATGCGAGCACCACGATGCCGGCGATCCCCATCACCATCCGACCGCGCCGTGTGTTCGCGGCGACGTCGTCGGCGATCTCCCGGAGCTCAGCCTCCTCGATCGAACGCGGCGGCGCGGGCAGCCGGGATGGCGACGACCTGCCGTCGGTTGGCACGAGCGCGGTCGGGCCGGCGAGGGAGTTCCCAGCGATCGACGGGAAAACCGTGCGATTGCCGGGATCCTCGTTGGTCGGATCGTCGGGCGGGACGACGCCGAGGAGGTCGCTGGACCCCTGCCGGCGAATCGTCGCGTCCGCCTCGCGCAACGCGGCGATCATGGCCTCCGCGGAGGGGTAGCGCTCGCCCGGGTCGTAGCGACCGGCGCGGATGATCACGTCGGACAGCGGCGAGGGCACGCCCTTGAAGATGCGCGCGTGTAAATTATCAGCGTATAAAGCGGGTGGTGCTCGCCCCCGGAGGACGGCGAACATGGTGCCCGCGACCGCGTAAAGGTCGGACTGCACCGTGGCCTTTGTCGCGTCCGCGTTGATCTCCGGCGCCATGTACTCCATGGTCCCGAGCCGGGCGCCTGTCATGGTGACCGCGCGCTCGCGGCCTTGGAGCCGGGCAATTCCGAAATCGCCGACCTTCGGGCCCGCGTGGGGGCAGATCAGCACGTTGTGAGGCTTCATGTCCCTGTGCACGACGCCGTGCTGGTGGGCATGGGCCAGCCCGGCCAACACCTTGCACATCGTCTCGATGGCGAGCCCGATGGGCAGCGGGCCAGACGCCTCCACCTGGCTCATGAGGCTGCCCCCGGCCAGCAGCTCCATCACGATGAACGCGCGCTCGCCGTCCGTTCCGACGTCCTGGACGGCGACGATCTGCGGATGCTGAAGGCGCGCCATGGTCTGCGCCTCTTCCTCAAATCGAGCGCGCAGCTTGGCGCTCGTCGCGAGGTTGGGATCGATGATCTTGATCGCCCGCTCGACTTGCAGGCGGGTGTCGAAGGCACGGTAGACCGTGGCCATCCCGCCTTGGCCCAAGAGGGCGACCAGACGGTAACGGCCGTCGCACAACGGGAGCGGGGTCTGCAAGTCCATCGCAGACAGTCTACTCTGTTCTGTGGGGGGCAAGCCCCCCACGCCCCCCGCTCGCCGCGGTGCGCTCGGGTACGAGCGCATACCCGGCGTCGGCGGGGCACGGGCACTGGGGGGCGGGGGGGACCCCGCCGATTTGCCGCGGCGTTTCACGGCACGGTCGGAATCACCAAGGGAGGGACCAAGCCGCCCTTCTGCCGGCGAACCTGAACCCATTGCGCTGCGACACTCACGGCGATCTCCTCGGGCGTCTCCGCGCCGATGTCGAGGCCGACCGGGGACCGCAGCGACGCGAACCGTGCCGGATCCATGCCCGCTGCGCGCAGCCGGAGGAAGAACCGGGTGACTTTGACCTTCGACCCGATGAGGCCGATCCAAGCCCAGGCGCGAGGGAGCAGGATCTCGATGAGGTCTTGATCCAGCGCGTGCTCGTGCGTGGTGACGAACACCCAACGGGTCGGGGCGCCGTCGAGGGTCCGTGCGTAGGCCCGCGCATCGACCAGGAGGCGCTCGGCGAACGGGAAGCGCTCGGGGGAGTTCCAGTCCTCGCGGTCGTCCACGACGGTCACA
>CANKNP010000339.1 GCA_947483545.1 Deltaproteobacteria bacterium
CCGAAGTGAGTCCACCAGTTCGGGATCGTCGGCGGGAACGACAGGCGATCAAGCCGAAGAGTGCGGCCCAGGGGAGGGGGGAGGGGGCGGAGGTGCAGCCGCTCTTGGAGGTCTCCTCGTCGTCGCTGGGGGTCACGGTGGTGGGGGTGTCGACGGACAGCGTGTCGGACTGGCACTGGGGTTCGTCGCAGGCCGCGTTTTCGACACACACGGTGATGTCGTAGCGGCCGATGTCGGCGTAGGTGTGGGAGACCGCAGCACCGGAGGCGGTCGCGCCATCGCCGAAGTCCCAGGTGGCGGTGTCGGCGGGGGTGCCGTCCGTCAGGGTGGCAGTGCAGGAGACGGTCAGGCCGTCGTCGGAGCTTGGGGCACAGCCGTAGGTGAAGGACTCGCCGTAGATGGCGTTCAGGCCTTCGATGTCGTCGTCGGCGAGGGAGCTCCTGCCTGTGTCGCACGCGGACATTTGCCAATACATCGTGGCCTGGAGCGCGTCCGGATCGTAGCAGGTCTCGCCCTCCTCGCAGGGATGTGCGAGCCCGAGGAGGTGCCCCAGCTCGTGGGTCAGAAACCCCTGGAGCGAGACCCTGTCGGTGCAGGCGCCGCTCCGGATGGCTTCGTCGGTCGCCCACCAGCCCTCCGCGAGGACCAGCGTGCTGCCTTCGCTGGGCGGCTCGGAATAGCTGGCTGCAAAGACACCGGCCGCAAGCTCATCGTGGGGATCCCCGAACAGCACAGCGTCACCGCCGGTCTCGGGCCAGGCCTCGGCCTCGGGATCCTCCGTCACGGTGATGACAAGGTCGCAGGGCCCCGCGTCCATCCACGCGCTCGCGGCACCTTCGAGCGCGGCCTGCAGCTCGTCGTGGGTCAGCCCAGCGTCAGTCCCGGTCCAGTGGATCTCCAGCGGCATCGCCCGAGGGAACTGGTCGCCTTCTTCAAGCTCATACGCCAAGGCCAGGGAGATGAGGAGCATGGGGACAGGGTACCATTTCCCCCGGGCGAAAACGCGGTCCGCTCCTTCGCCCTGCACACGACAACCCGAGCGCGACCCCGGGGGCCGGGGTGATCATCGGGAAGTGACCCCCCCGATTCGAGATGATCATCATCTCAAAGTGACGCCACCGATTCGGGATGATCATCATCTCAAAGTGACGCCACCGGTTCGGGATGATCGGGGGAGGGAGGGTCCACCGGGTCCGTCCATGACACGCAGCGGGCCGCCTCGATTTGAAGCGGCGTTTCACGGTGGATCGAACGGCGGAAAAGAGGCCCCGAGCCGCCCTTTACTTGATCTGGTTCGCGACCCGCTTCAACTCGCGGACAGACTTGATCTCAAACAGCTTGCCCCGCACCGCGAAGGTCGAGAGCTTCTGCGCCTGACGCACGTATTCACCGTACTGGTAGGCCTTGCCCCAGAGCCAATCGTACTTGCGCTGGTTGAACAGGCGCACGAAGCGATCGTTGGCCAGGAACTGCACGAATTCCTTGGGCAGGTTGTTGAACAGCGTCAGGAAGAACAGGAAGTTCAGGTAGCTGCCGTTCGGCGTGTGGAAACCGCGGCGGTAGACCTGGTTGTACTCGTCGGTGACGAAGCCATCCTCGATGCTCTTGTGGTAGAACTCGGTGCCCGGGTAGGGGATCAGCGAGCTGGGGAGCAGATTGTAGGGGGGCGGCAGGGTCCAGAGCAAGCGGAGGCCCTTCATGACGTCTTCGGTGGACTCCCAGGGATTGTCGAGGATCATGTGGTAGTCGGGGACCTGGATGTGGTCCTTGTACTTGCTGATGATGTTGACGGCCTTGAGCAACTGCTCGTTGGTCATGCCGCGCTTGTACATCTTCATGGTCTCGGTCGAGCCGGTCTGAATGCCGAGCTCGGTGAAGCACAAGCCAGCTTCAATGAGCGCCTTGTACTTCTCCTCGTTGATCGTCGTGGGGGAGCATTGGGCCCGGAAGGGCATGCCGATCTCCTTCTGCCACTCGGTGGAGAACTTCTGGATCTCCTCGGTGGAGGTGGAGAAGAACACATCGTCTTGGAAGTGGACGATGCCGATGTCGGGGAACTTGCGCATCACCTGCTTGATCTCGCCGATCTGGTGCTCGACGGAGCGGCGCCGCAGGTAGCTCTGGCCCTTGTACAAATCGTGGTTGAAGGCGACGCCGCAGTAGCTGCACTTGTGGGGGCAGCCGCGGGTGATCATCGTCTTGTAAGCGGGGCGCAGCTCGCCCTGGCGGTCGGGGTACGTGGGCATGATCTGGCGGTAGAAGTCCCAGTCCAACCGGACGAGATGCTCCTTTTTGAGATCGTAGGTCCAGTCATCGTCGAAGTTGAAGTCCTGGTAGGGCAGGGAGTCGAGGTCTTGGATCAGCGGGCGGTGCGGGTTGCCGACGACCTTGCCGTTGTTCTTGCGGAACCAGAAGTTGCGCACATCGTAGTGGTCCTTGCCGTCCTCCATACGCTCGACCAGCTCCAGAAAGCTGTGCTCCCCTTCGCCGACGTGCACGATGTCCACGAACTCGAGGCCCTGCTGCGGCATCGTGGTCGGGTGGAAGCCGCCCCAGAGCATCGTCTTCTTGGGGTAGGCCTTCTGGATGGCGCGCGTGGCCTGCACGGCGACGTCGAACATCGCGGTCAGGAAGCTCACGCCGACCATGTCGACGTCCTTGACGAGCTCGACGAGGTCGTTGACCATGGGTTGCGGCATCTGGATGATGTGCGACCAGGTGCTGGACTTCCACGAGGACTTGAAGCGGTTGCCGTAGGTGTCGGCGGGGAGGAAGATCTGGCGGACCTCGTGCCCGTGCATCTTCAGGTAGCCCGTAAGCGTGCGGATACACGGGCTGTAGTGGTCCATAGGAGTAGGGCTGATGAGCGCGATCTTCATCGGGAGAGCCTCGGAGCTTCGGAGTGGTGCGACGGGGAGGCCGGCGCTGAGTGGTCAACTATAGCCAGCATCCAGCGCGATCGCTACGCTCGCGGGTCCTCGGTGGGCCTCCAAAAGGACCAACCACTCGCCTTGTAGCCGGTCCCTCCGAAGCAGCGAATGGGGCCCGAAGGCGGCTCGGGCCTCCGCGTGGCGCAGACCGGCCTCGGACAGAGCGACGAGCACCCTTGAAACCCCGATGGCATCGGCCCGAGCTCGGTATCGGCGGATGGCCTCGAACCCGGCGCCTGCGTACATCGCGCGCCCGAAGGCCTTGCCCGCGGGCTCGCCGGGCCAGAACGGCACGTTGTAGACGACACCGTGGGGCGCCTCGGGGATGTTCGCGAACAGGTCGCTCTCGACCGCCGTCGCGTCTGACCGCTGGAGAACAGCGTTCGCCGCAGCGTTGCGGACGCAGGTGGGGTCGATGTCCACACACCGCACCCGCGCGCCGGCCCGCGCCATGGAGAGGCCTACGACCCCGGTCCCGCAGCCCATGTCCACCCAGTCCTCCCCCGGGCGGACCGTGGTGGCCATGACCCCGGCCAGCCAGGCGCCCACCTTGGTCGCGACCGGGTCCAGGACCCCAGGGAATACGACAAGCGGCGCATCGTCCAGGGCAACAACGTACGGCCGCCGCGACTTCCAGAGCAGGTGCCTGGCCGCGAGGCGGTTTCGAAGGCTGCGGAGCACGGGGCGCCCTATCCCGGATGCAGAACGCGAGATCCCGGATGCGGAAGGCCAGGCCGGGCCGCGTCGGGCCTCCCGGTCCGGTACTCGAAGTGAGGCCGTCGGATCTGCGCCCTGAGCGCACCGAAGTGAGGCCCTCGGATCGATGCGCTGAGCGCCGACGCCGGCTCCACCGGTTACCTGCCGCCCTTCCTTCGGCCCCTGATTGTTCCTGCTCCTCGCGCTCGCGTCCAAAGCCTTCGCTGATCCTGCCGTTCCCGCAGAATCGGGCGCGGCGCCGGCCCCCGCCCCGATGCCCGCCACGGAGCCTGCCGCGACCGAGGCTCCGCAGCCCGTCGCCTCGCCCGTGACCCCGACCGCCGCCGCCTTGGGCGCTCCGCCCGTGCTCTCCGGGACGGTCGGGCACGTGCACATTGTGGGCCTGAGACGCGTTGAAGAAGCCGCGCTCCTCGACGCCATCCTGCTCCGCGAGGGCGAGCCGCTGACCGACTGGCGGATCCAGCGGGACATCCGGGCCGTCTGGAGGACGGGCTTCGTCGATGCCGTCGAGGTCCGGGTTCAGGACGGAGAGGGCGCCCGAAAAGATGTCATTTTTGTCGTGAAGGAGAAGCCCGCGGTGCGGGACATCCGGATCACCGGTGCCAAGAAGGTGAAGGAGGACGACCTGAAGGAGCTGATCACGATCGAGCCCTTCACCGTTCCGTCGGAATCGAGGATCGCCCAGAACATTCGCGCGATTCGGGACAAGTACCTGGAGAAGGGCTTCTACCTGGCGACGATCACGCCGGTGATCAAGCCGGTGGGCGACGATCTGGTCGAGATCACCTTTGAGATCGTCGAGAACAAGAAGGTGATCGTGCAGCGGGTGGACATCACCGGGAACGAGGGCGTGCCGGATCGCAAGATCCGCAAGTTCATGCAGACGAAGCAGGGCGGGATCCTGCCTTGGCTGACGAGCTCGGGCACGTTCGTCGAGGAGAACCTCGACAACGACGTGTACATCGTGCGCCAGGTGTTGATGGAGGAGGGGTATGTCGACGCTGCGGTGGACACGCCCAAGGTGTACCTGTCCCCCGACAAGCGCTACATCTACGTGGACATTCACGTCACCGAGGGCCCGCGCTATCGCATCGGAAAGGTCGCCATCACCGGCGATTTTGTGCCCGAAGAAGGGCTCACCGAGGGCGCCGCTCGGGCGCTCGTGGACGGCAAGAACCTGAAGGACGTACAAGGTGCGTTCGAGCGGGACAAACAGGCGGGTGTAACCATCGGGGAAGCATGGACACCCCGGGTCCAGCGTCGTCCGCTCGACTTCAGCGGGGGCGGCACCCCGCTCCACACCGGGGATTGGTTCAAGCTCACGAATCTGCAGGCGGCAGCGCAGCGGATCAACGACTTGTATGGGGATCAGGGCTATGCGTTCGTCAACGTGGTCCCCGATCCGCGGACCGACCCGGAGAGCAAGACCGTCGATCTGACATTTTACATTCAGCGCGGCGACAAGGTTCGGATCGGGCAAATCAACATCACGGGGAACGACCCGACGTACGACAAGGTTGTACGCCGCGAGATCCCGATCAATGAAGGCGAGATCTACCGCGGCTCGGCCCTGCGAGAGGGCCGGCAGCGCTTGGAGCGGCTCGGGTTTTTTGAGACCGTGGACATCGCCACCCCGAAGGGCGACGGCGACGACGTACTCGACATGAACGTGGACGTGAAGGAGCGCCCCACGGGCAGCTTCTCCATCGGCGCGGGGTACGGCTCGGCGGAGAGTTTCCTATTTACGGCGAGCGTATCCAAGTCAAACTTCTTGGGCCTCGGCTACTTGATGAGCTTGTCCGCGAACATCTCC
>CANKNP010000340.1 GCA_947483545.1 Deltaproteobacteria bacterium
AATCCGCGATTGGACGCCGGGGGTCGGCTGCGCATCGACGTCCTGGCCGTCACTCCATGAGCCGCTCGTCAACCCGCATCATCGGTCTTTGGATTGCCTTGCTCTGGCTTGGGTTCGTCGCCGCCTGTCCCACCGCTCCGGAGGGAGCGCCCGAGGCCTTGCCCCAAGTCACCGTGGACGAAGTCACTACGGTCTGCTGGTGGAGCAACGACTTCGGCGAAGACTACTTCGTCGGGTTTGACATCGAACTCAGCCTCACCGGGGCCGATGAAGCCACCCATCCAGAGGTGAGACTTGCGCTCATCGATCATGACCCCGAGCCGTCGGTGATCGCCGCGCGGTGGACCGCCAACTGGGCCACGGGATCGGAGCTCTACTACGAGGGGGACTTCGTCGAACGACTCCCGAGATACGTTTGCCCCGAGCCTGGGGGCGACGGCCGCATTTGTCCCTACAACGGACGGACACGTTGCGGCCTGGAACTGCGGCTGACGGCGCGGGATCGGCAGGAGACCAGGATCGAACTTCGCTCCGACCCGGACGCGGATGTCTGGCGCCAGGTCGAGCCATGAGCGCAGGGGCCCGGGCGTTCGCAACCCTGAGCTTGGCCGCCATCGGAGGGCTGAAGCCTGTTGCCCTCCCCGGCTGCGCCGTGCTGGAGGAGACGCCGCTCGCCGAAGCCTCCTACACCTGCCCCGACGGCGTCGAGGACGCGATCGAGATCACGGCCTCCTTCGCGGGGCCACGGGCGGAGCGGGCCGAGGTCACGGTAGAGCACTACCTGGAGTCGGACCCTTGGGATGTCCCCATGGATGGCGTGAGTTCGGACGACGGCGTCCAGGTCTTCAGGAAGGAGTTGGTGGCCGGCGCCCTCATCGGGCATGGTCGAGGGCTGTTCTGCGAGGAGAGCACGCCGGTCTGCCCGCCTTTCGAGAGCGGCGGTTGGCTATTCAGCCCCTGCCACATCTCGTTCTCTTTCCTCCTCGACTCTGGCGAACGCCTCGCTTGGCACTTCGAAGCCGACGCGGACGGCGTCCTGCACGACACGATGGCGGAGGACGCCGAGGAGTAGCCGTCCCCCGTCGGCGACCCGACCGAGTGAGCCGCGCCGAGGCGCTCCCTGATCCCCTACCCCAGCCCCTCCAGCAGGTCCCCGAGGTCCTGCGCGATCCACCCGCGCGCCGCGATCGCCGCCCGCTGACCCTTTCCAAGCTCCGGCGCGATCGCCACTCGCTCGACGCGCTCCCGCGCCAGCTCGGGGTGCTGCGCCAGGAACCGCTCGATGTGCCCGTCGAACCTCCCCAGGTCTGCCACGAGCCGGTCTCCCGAGCGCTTGCAGCTCCCGAGGCGGAGCCGCCCGTCCGCCGCGCGCGCCACGAGGTCGATCTCAGCATCCCCGCGGTCCCACCAGCCGCGGACCCGGTCCGCGAGCGCGAAGTCGCCCACCCCGCGCGCGCTCCGCTCCTCGTAGAGCGCGGCGACGAGGCGCTCCAGCGCGTGTCCCTCCACCGTGACGAGCCGACGCTCCGCCTCGTCGAGCAGGTCTGCCGTGGGCCGCACCCCGATCAGCGCCACCGGATCCGCGAGCGCACCCAGCCACGCGGCGAGGAAGTTGTCCTCGATGTGGTAGCGCCCCGATCGGCTGCGAGCGGACGCGAGCGCGGGGTTTCGCCGCTCGACCAGACCGAAGCGCTCCTCGAGCGCGGCCAGCCAGGCGCCCACCTGCGCGCTCGCGTGCCCCATCGTCTGGCCGATGTGCGCGGCGATGTCGGGCCGCCCGCTTCCGGGGTTGCGCGCGAGGTAGCGGAGCAGGGGGTCGTAGCGGCCCCGCAGCTCCTCGAGCAGCCACGAGGAGCCCTCCGCCGCGAGCGGCGCGGTCCCCGAGAAGAACAGCCGATCGAGCCCCGCGCGGCGCTGGGACCCGAGCACGTCGAGCTCGAAGGCGTCGCGCCAGTACTTCGGGATCCCGTGGAGCAGGCTCCAGAAGAAGAGGAGGCGCGGACCGTCGAGCCGCCCGTGCCGGGCCAGGATGTGCGCCGTCACGGAGGGAGCGAGGTGGCTGAGGTGCAGCACGTCCGTGGTCCGCCCGAAGAGCGGGGCCCGCGTCCCGCCGAGCAGGGCCTCCATCTCCGTCTGGATCGAGCCGAGGAGGATGAGCCCGCCCGAGACCTCGGCGCCGCCCGGCGCGCGCAGCCGGTCCACTTCGAACTGGAGCGCCGAGTTGAACGGGTACAAGGCCCGGCGCGCGAAGGCCTGGTACTCGTCGAGCACGACAACCCAGCCCTCTCGGACGAGGCGCCCGACCGTCGCCGCGAGCTCGAACAGGTCGCTCGGCAGCGCTCCGGGCACCCCGCTGAGCCGCAGATGCTCGCGCGCCCCGAGGACCACGCCCGCAGGGTCTGCGTCCGCCACCTGCACGTAGGCGACGCGACGACCGCCTTCGCGCAGGGCATGGAGCACCAGGGCGGTCTTGCCGATCCGGCGGCGGCCCGTGACTCGGAGGAAGAAGAAGCGCCCGCGCGCGAGCATCGCCCTCAGCGCGGCGATCTCGCTCTGGCGTCCGTAGAAAGCCCAGGAGTCGTGGGTGGTTCCAGGGTCCATGAATCTAAGGTAACAGTCATTACCCTAGAGGTCGAGAGACCGAATCGAGGGATCGCCGACGGTCCCGGACCGTCAGTCGCGGCAGCGCCCCACCTCGTCCGCCGTCACCGCGTCAGTGCGCGACGAGGCGGTCGATGAGCGCCAGCAGGCTCTCGGTGCGGAAGGGCTTGGCGAGCAGAGCCTGGATCCCCTGCTCCGCGAGCTTGCTCTCGTCGATGTCCGCCGCCCACCCCGTCATCAAGACCACCGGCGTGCGCGGCTGCACTTCGGCCAGCCGCTGCGCGACCTCCCAGCCGGAGATGTCGGGCATGCCGAGATCGGTCAGCACGATCGAGTAGCGCGTCGACTCCGCCAGCTTGATCTCGTCGCGCCCGTTGAACGCGGTGTCGACCGTCCAGCCTTTGCCCTCCAAGATCGACTGCACGACCTGGACAAGATCCGGCTGATCGTCAATCAGCAGCACGCTCTTCGCCCCTCGAGTGCGCGGACGCGGGCTGGACTCCGGCACGGTCGCCCGCGGGCCACGGCCCAAGAGATCGTCACGCGGCGCCGCGGGCGGCTCGCTCGGCGCGACCGACGACAGCGGCAGCACGAGCGCAAACGTCGCCCCCGCGCCGAGCGTGGAGTCCACCTCCAGCCGGCCCCCGTGCCGCTCCAGGACTTGCTGGACGAGGTGCAGCCCGAGCCCCATCTGGCGGTCGCTGCGCGAGGTGAAGAACGGATCGGCGAGGTGCCCGAGGTCCGCCTCCGCGATGCCCTCCCCGTCGTCGCGCACCGTGATCAACGCTTCCCCCGCCGGCGTCACGTCGGTGCGGATCGCGAGCCGCCCCCCGGTGGGCATCGCCTCCAGGGCGTTGAAGATCAGCGCCATCAACGCCGCACGCAGGTCGCTGGCCGAGCCGAACACCGGCCCGGGCGCCCCCGGCGTCCACTCCACCGCATAGGCGATGCCGCGCGACTCGGCCTCCCCCCGCCAACGCGGCGCCGAGAACTCCAGCGCCTCCTCGACGAGGGGATTGAGGTAGAGCGCGCGCAGCTCCTCGGCGGGCTGGTTGGTGCCGCCCATGAGCTGGATCTGCCGCACCTTCTCGCTCCCGCGCTGCACCGCCCCCCGAATCCGCTCGATCGCGGCCTGCACCGGGGGATCCCGCGAGTCGCGCATCGCCGCTTCGGTGTTGGTCAGGATGACGGCGAGGAGGTTGTTGAAGTCATGAGCGATTCCGGCCGCGAGCCGCGACACGAGCCCCATGCGCTCCAGCTTCTCCAGCCGGTCCTCCATCTTGCGGCTCTTCGTCACGTTGCGGATGACGCCGTGCAGCCCACGCCGCCCCTCCACATCGACCGGCGCGGAGTGCACCTCGATGGGGAAGGTCTCGCCGTTCTTGTGCTGCGCGAGGAAGGTGTTGGCGCCGCGCAGCGCCCCCGTCTCCCGCAGCCGAATGTTGGACAGGGCCCGCTCGTGCTCGGAGGCGTGCAGCACGGAGATCAGAGGGAGGCCGGGAATGTCGCTCGCGCGTCGGCCGAACATCTGGAGCCCGGCGAGATTGAGATAGTGGAACACGCCATCCACGACGAGGAACTGCCCGTCGGGGGAGTGCTCCACGAGGAATCGGAAGGTCGACTCGCCGGAGCCGGATTGGGACACGTCTAGACCTCGACAGCGCGCGCCGACCGACGCGCGCAAGGGGCGACCCTACCCCAGCCTCCTGGCGACGGGAAGGACGGCGGCGCCACGACGGGGCGAAGGAGGGCGCGCTAACCTGCGCGGCCGATGCTCAGCTTTCCCGATTCGGCGCAAGTCTTTGAGGTCGGCCCCCGCGACGGGCTCCAGAACGAGCCCGCGCCGATCCCGACGGACGTCAAGATCGCGCTCGTCGATCGCCTCTCCGCCGCGGGACTCCCCTACATCGAGGTCAGCTCCTTCGTGCATCCCCGGTGGATCCCGCAGCTCGCGGACGCCGAGGACGTGCTCGCCGGGATCCAGCGCCGCCCGGGCACGCGCTACGGGGCCCTCGTCCCGAACGCGCGGGGCCTGGAGCGCGCGTTGGAAGTGAACCTCAGCGACGTCGCGGTCTTCGTCTCTGCCTCCGAGACCCACAACCGCAAGAACCTGAATCGCAGCATCGACGAGTCGCTCGACAACATCGCGGAGGTGATGGCGGGGCTCGATCGCACCCGCACCTGGACGCGCGGCTACGTCTCGATGGTGTTCGGCTGCCCCTACGAAGGCGAGATCTCCTCCGCCGCCGTCGCGCGCGTCACCACGCGACTGCTGGAGCTGGGCGTCGATCAGATCAGCCTCGGCGACACCGTCGGCTACGGCACCCCGCGCGACGTGCAGGAGCGCATGGTCGATCTGGGCGGCGACCTGCCATTGGAGAGGATCGCGCTGCACTTTCACGACACCCGCGGCACCGCGCTCGCGAACATCGTGGCGGGCCTCGACGCGGGCGTGCGGGTCTTCGACGGCGCGGTCGGAGGGCTGGGCGGCTGCCCCTACGCGCCCGGCGCCTCCGGGAACGTGGCGACCGAAGACCTCGTGCAGATGTTGCACGGCATGGGGGTGGCCACGGGCGTCGATCTGGACGCGCTCGTCGACGCTGCCGCTTTCATCGAGCGGCACCTCAAGAAGCAACTGCCGGGGCGCTACCTGCGGGCGGTGCGCGGCGCGTGCAGCGACTGACCCCGCGAGGTCCGTCAAGAACCCCCGAACTGGAGACCGCCGTGACCGAAGAGACCGTCCTGCTCGTGCACACGCACGGCGCCGTCGAGCGCTGGACTCTGCACCGCCCGGAGGCCCTCAACGCCTTCAACCAGGCCCTCCTCTTGGCCCTGAACGTCGAGCTCGACC
>CANKNP010000341.1 GCA_947483545.1 Deltaproteobacteria bacterium
GGCGGATGGCGAGCCAACTCGGACCGCCCGCAGGATAAACAGGCTCGATGTGGATGCTCCTCGCTCTCGCCCTCGCTGCCGAGCCCGACTGGGCCCAACGCTTCAGCGTAGGCCCCACCTTGGGTCCGCCCGCCGAAAAGTGTGAGTCCAAGGCCAAGGTTGTGCCCCCCGGCGGCCCCGACCCCGAGAGAAAGGGCGGGGCCGGCGCCGATGCACCCGAGACCCCTCCGCCGGAACACCTCCGGATCAACCTCGCCCCCAACGCCGACAACCGCCACCTTGCCCCGGAGGTGCTCGCGCGGCTCTCGCCGCCGGACCTCGCCAGCCTTCCGGTCGAGCCGCTGCGCGGGCGTGAGGAAGACCTCGCGGCGCTCCGCGCCCGGGTCAGCACAGCGGCGGTGCTCACGCGACCGCTCAGGGTCGGCTTCTGGGGGGCGTCCCACGTCGCGGGCGAGTTTTTCACTGGGGAAGTCCGCCGCTTGCTCCAGGATCGCCACGGTGACGCTGGGCACGGTTTTGTCATGCCCGCGCCGCCGTGGGATGGCTATCGGGCCAGTGACATCAACCTCTGCGCCGGCGGGGCGTGGGCCTCCGACTTCGATCAGCGTCGAAATGGTCGTCGAGACGGGCTCTATGGCCCCGCCGGCATGAGTGTCGAGTCGAACGACCCGCTGGCCTTCGGTTGGGTTGAGACAACCCGAGAGAACCCGCACGGTCGTAGCGTGTCCAAGTTTGAGGTGATGTTCTACAAGCAGCCCGCCGGCGGCACGCTCCTGGCCCAGGTGGATGAGCAGCCCCCAATCGAGATCCTGACCGCAGGCGAGGGCCCGGGGGTCGCGCTGATTCGGGTGGCTGATGGCCCGCACCGCCTGCGCATCGCACCCAAAGGGGATGGTCCGGTGCGGATATTTGGCGTCAACCTGGAGCGCGATGGACAGGGGGTGGTCGTCGACGCGATGGGGGTCAGCGGCAAGACGGCCTCATCGTGGATGAGGTGGGACTCGGATTTGATGGCGGGCTACCTGGCGAGGCGCCAGGTGGACATCGTTGTGATGGCCTACGGCACCAACGAGGCGAACGATCGGTCGATGACCGACGACGCCTACCGCGCCAGCCTTCGGCGGAGCCTGACGCGGATGCGGGAGCTGCTCTCCGACGCCGAGTGTGTGCTCATCGGCCCGTCGGACCGGGGCAAAAAGGTCAAGGGCACGCTGTTCCAGATCTGGGCGCCCACGTCGACGATCGCGGCCGTTCAACGTGAGATCGGCCCTGAGTTCGGCTGTGTCACCTGGGATCTGCAGGCCGCGACGGGTGGCCCGGGCAGCGTGTTCGGCTGGCGGGCCGCCGATCCCACGCTGATGGCGCAGGACCTTATTCACTTTTCTGCGGCAGGTTACCGGGAGTTGGGGAGACGCTTCGTGGGCCAGCTCTTTGGGGGCTGACCCTCGGGCCGCGGGGCCCCGACTCAGTGCGCCGCGTGGTGGTGATCCCCGCGGATGTTGGCGAAGTCCTTGAGGTGGCCCCAGATCGCCGTGGCGCCGCGGCGCATGTAGTCCAGGTCCTCGATGCTGCGCATGTTCTTGAGTTGGTGCATCAGGAAACGCGGTTCAAGGAAGATCTTGTAGAACTGCCCCGCCATCTGCACCACCTCCTGCTGATCCATGTCGGTGAGGACACACGCGGGCTCGGTCATGTCGTAACGGTCGTAGTCTTTCGGATCGAAACGAATCCATCCGTTCTTCTGACACAAGTCGAACAGCGGGGTGCCTGGATAGGGCATTACCACCGTCGCCTGGAGGTGGTGGGCGTAGCCGTTGAGCATGAGGTACCGGGCGAGCTGAAGGGTCTCGTACGCGTCCTCCTTCGTCTCCCACGGATATCCGACCATCATCGTCAGGTGTGGCTGGAGCCCGGCCGCGGAGGCCATCTTGCAGCCCTCTACGATCTG
Source organism: Deltaproteobacteria bacterium (assembly GCA_947483545.1). The sequence goes on from CANKNP010000341.1 coordinate 1,949, forward strand.
TTCGCGGGTCAGGGTCTTGTCGAGGATGTCGATGGTGCGCTCGGACGCGGACTCGATACCGAGGATCAACTTCCGGAAGCCGGCTTTCTTCATCAAGTGGACGTTCTTCTCGGTGAAGTAGTCGAAGCGGAAGTTGCAGTCGAAGACCGCCTTCTCCGGGATCTTCCGGTCGATCATCTCGTTACACAACCGGGTCAGCCAGTTGCCGGTGGGCAGGGCGCCGGTGTCGTCGAAGATGTTGCGTGCGCCATAACGCTGGATCAACATCTCCATTTCGGTGGCCAGCCGCTCGGGGCTCACGGTGCGGAACTTGGGGTAGGTGACGGTCCACGAGCAGAAGGTGCAGCGGCCGTAGGGGCAGTCCCGACCCGCCATCGTCCACATGAACGGGAGCCGCAACTTCCATTTTTCGAAGTAGAGGTGTGCCTTGGTGAGATCACGGTCCCAGAAAGGCAGCTCCTCGAGGTTGCCCTCCTGGGAGTAGGGGCCGGTGTTGGCGTGGGTGCCGTCGTCCTGGCGCCACCAGATGCCCGTGCCCAGCTTGTCACCTTTGGACATGTGGTCCACGATGCTCATCAGCGAAAAGTCGTAGTCGCCGCCGGTGATGCAGAAGTCGGTCTTGGACTGTTCCAAGGTCTCCGCCGGGTTGCCGGCGATATGATCACCGAACAGCACACACTTCGCGCCGGGCACTCGGCTCTTGATGTCATCGACGATCTGCCAGTGGCGCTTGACCACGGGCGCCTTGGTCTCCATCGCCACGAGGTCGGGCTTGAAGTCTTCCAGGATCCGATTGAACTGGGGCCAGCTCTTCTTTTCCGCGATGCAGTCTACCCAGTGCACCTCGTGGCCCCGGCTCGCGATCAGGGTCGCCGCGGAGGCAGGCACGCAAGGGTAGAGGTAACTCGGCTCGTGGAACCATTGAAACTGACGGTTCTGCGTGAGCATGGGGCTGCCCTTGGCGGACTCGATCGGGGGGTAGCAGACCAGTACACGCATCAACACTCCTGAGGGTGGTGCATGTTTGCCACTTCCTGTGGGGGGCGTCAACGTTGTTCGAGTCGGTGAATGCCGGGCGGTGGCCCCACGTACTAACGGCGCGGTCGGGGCCGCCCGATGAGACTTCGACGGCCACTCCCCCGACCCCGGAGCCCCTATGGAGCCCACGACCTTCGCCGCCGCCTTCGGACTCGCACTCCTGCTCGCGAGCTCCTGCGGACTTCGTGCCTTCCTCGCGCCGTTTTTCCTGTCCGCCGCTGCCTATGAGGGCTATGTCTCCCTCCCCGCTGAGCTCGCCTGGATGGGCTCGCCGCTGGCGGTGGCCACTTTCTCCCTCGCGATCATCCTTGAGGTCGTCGCCGACAAGGTTCCGTTGATCGACCACAGCTTCGACGCCTTGCACGTGGTGATCAAGCCGGTGCTGGGCGCGCTCGCGGGCGTCGCAATCGTCGGTCCCGACGCGCCGGTGGTGGGTGCGGTGGCCGCGATGGCGGGTGGCGGGCTCCTTGCGGGCGGCGCCCACCTGGCGAAAGCCAGCGTTCGGGTTGGCTCAACCGCGACCACGCTGGGCTCCGGGAACTGGGTGCTGTCGCTGCTCGAGGATGGCCTCGCACTGGCGCTGGCGGGCGGGGTGACCGCGGCCGCGGCGTGGTATCAGGGCTGATCCTCCCCGCCCTCCTTTGCCCCCTCTCTGGCTCCTGTCCCTTTTCTATACCTTCTACCTGGGTGCCCTGGGTGCGGCGGTCCCCTTCATGGGCGCGCACATGCGCGCGCTGGGGCTCTCGGGCTGGGAGTTGGGGCTCCTCTTCACCTTGCCCCCGCTGGGTAGGCTCCTCGTCGCGCCCCCGTTAGCGGCGTTGGCCGACCGTTATCAGCGTGCAGGCTCGTTGATACGGGCTGGTACCGCGGTGAGTGCGCTCGGGGCGGTGGCGCTGTGGGCGGCGACTGGCCCGGTGAGCGCCGGCCTGGCGTTGGCGCTCCTCTTCACGGGGAGGACCGCGCCGTCCCCGGCATTAGATGCGTTGGTCCTGGATACCTTGCGGGCGAAGGGTTTCGGCGTCGAGCGTTATGGCCGCGTGCGGCTCTGGGGTTCGGTCGGCTTCATGGCGGCGGCGGCCCTCGCGGCGTGGTTGGAGGCGCCGATGGCCCTCGGCGCGCTCCTGGCGTCGTGGGTGGCGGTGCTCGCTTGGACGCTCCCCGCGCGCGCTGCGCCGCGGCCGCTGCCGGTGTGGCCCGCCCTGGCCCGCCTTGCGCATGACCCGGTTTTGGGGCCCTTTCTCCTGTGTTTTGGCCTACAGGGCATGGCGCTGTCGGTCTACGACGCGTTCTTTTCGGTGCATGTCGCGGCGCTCGGGCTGCCGGTCGGGGTGACCGCCGGGGCGATCCTGCTCGGGGTGATGGCCGAAATCCTGGTGATGGCGCTGGCCCAACGGATTTTTTCGAGGATCGCGCCGGCGGATGTGCTCGGACTCGCCGTGCTCGTGAGCGTGCCGCGTTGGCTGCTGACCGCGTGGTCGGCGGATCCTTGGGTGCTCGCGGGGGTACAGGCGCTTCACGGCTTGAGTTTCGGCGGCTTCTGGATCGCGGGGGTGCAGCTCATGAGCCAGCGCGCGCCGCGGGAGGTGGCGACGGCGGCCCAGAGCCTGCTGGTGGCAGCGGCGTATGGCATCGGGGCGTTGGGGGGCGCGATGTTGGCCGGGGCGCTCGACGAGGCGGCGGGGACCGCGGCGATCTTCTACGGAATGGCCGCTGTCTCGTGCTCTGCGGCGTTGGTATGGATCCGCTTTCGACGACGGCTATCCGCGGAGAGAACGGGGGAGGGGACCGGTGCGCCCGCCCAGGTGTCGGCGGCAGTCGCCCCCGGACGGGGCCGGGGCTGAGGCCTGCTTGAGCCCTCGGGCGTGGGGCGCGTCAGGGCGACCGATACGCGGCGCGTAGCGCCGGTCCCGCCGGGAGCCGGAGGCGACGCGGCGGGACCGAGGCCGCCCCGGAGGGCAGACCCGAGCCGAGGGCGAAGCCCGCGGAGAGGGCGGCCCGGAGGGAGCCGGCGGCCGAGCGGAGCGGGGGCCCGCCCCGGGCCGAAGGCACGGGGGACGCCCAGAAACGCTGGCGACCCGCCCGACTACAGGGCGTAGATGAAGGGCAGCACCGGGCTCGCTTCGGCGAACAGGATGAATCCGACCATCGCCAGGAGAACCAGCACGATAGGCGTCATCCACCAGATCTTTTCGTGGACGATGAAATCCCAGAACTCCGCGAGGATGCCCTTTTGCGCGGTGGGGAGCTGCGGCGGGTTGGAAGGATTGCTGCTCATGGCCGGATCATGCCACAAGTAGCGGCGTCCGGAAAGAGGCGAGGGGAGGAAGAGGGGGATATCGGCCTCATTGGAGGCGCCTTGTTGCCGATCACGCTGTTGCCGATCACTGTGGATGAGCACCCA
>CANKNP010000342.1 GCA_947483545.1 Deltaproteobacteria bacterium
TCCCGGGGAGCACGAGCTCCAGCATGACCGCGGGCTTCTCCACATCGTCCGCTGAGCGGGTCTCCCACGAGCTGAGCTACGCCCCGACCGGTCGCTTCGTCTACAGCGCCTCCGGCACCGCCGGCGACTACGACCTCTACTTGGACACGGGCGCGCGCCTCGCCTCCGCACCCGGCGCGGACGGCAACCCCGCGTGGTCGCCCGACGGCAAGCACGTCGCGTTCACCTCCGCCCGCACCGGCCAGGGCGACCTCTACCTGCTCGATGCCACCGCGTTCGACGCCGCCCCCCTTCGGCTCACCCAGGATCCGACCGCCAGCGAGGTCTACGCCGCGTGGTCCCCCGACAGCAGCCGCCTCGTGTTCGTCGGGCACACCCAGAAGGGCGACAACCTCTACCTGATCGACGATCTCCAGGCCCCGGCCCCCCGCGCCCTCACCGCCTGGCCGCACACACAGACCCGCCCGACCTTCAGCCCCGACGGCCAGCGGCTCGCGTTCTACTCCAACCACACGACCCCGACCCGCTTCGACCTCTACGTCATGCCGGTCGGCGGCACCCCCACGCTGGTCGCGAGCGACGTGGTGATGAACGCGCGCGGCCCAACCTGGACGCCAGACGGCACCGCGATCGTTTTTGTCCAGCGCGATCCCGACAAGTTTGACCCCGTGCGAAAAGCGCCGTGGGCCGATCCCACCAGGGTCACGACCATCGCCACCGGCACCGTTGGCAACGGGGACCTCGACCTCGTGGGGCTCCCAGACGGCACCACCTGGCTCGCGGTGACCGCCCAGGGTCTGGCCACCGGCGAGACGCGGGACTTCAAGCGGGTCTACGTGGTCGGTTGGGCGAGCCCTCCGAGGTGATCAGCGGCGTTCCACGGCCCGCGTGAACGGCGCCACCCGGGCTAGCCCCGACGCGGGAGTACCCGCGCCGGGGGCCCGCGCGACGTTGAATTCTGGGGCTCCGGGAGCAGCCGCGGCGCCCGCTGCGAGTCTCGCGGGCGGCGCTCCCGGGGTATGCCCTTCGGACTCCTAGAGCCGCCCCTCACCCCGTCTCGGCGGTATCTCCGGTGTCCGCCGCTGTATCCGTGCCCTTCGCTGTGTCGCCGCTGTCGCCGCTGTCGCCGCTGTCCCCGGTGTCCCCCGCCGTGTCGGCAGCGTCCCCCGTGTCGTTGGCGTTGGCGTCCTCGAGCGGCATGTCGATGACCAGCTCAAACACCCCATCCGCGTTCGTGAGGGCGGTCCCCAGGAGCAGATCGGTCGCGGCCTCGCGGACCTCGACGACCGCATAAGAAGAGACCAGCCCGTCGGCGCTCAGCACGCTCCCAGTCAACAGATCCCCTGCGACCAGCATGATCGAGGGGTCCCCGCCGAGCGGCAGGTCCACCCGGGTCGTCGCGTACCCCGACGTGGAGGCCGGCGTACACACCACCCCGAAGTTGGTGGCCGGCAGGCTCAGCTGGTAGGTGCCATCCTGGGCCGTGGTCGTGGAGTATACGTACTCGGACCAGCCGATTTGGGTCGCCGTGACGGTGACACCCGAGGCGGTGTCGCCGGTCGGCAAATTGACGACCCCGTTGATGACGTTGAGCCCGTCGAGCCCGATGATCCCGAGGTCGTTGCTGCCAAGCTCCACGGTGATCGGCACGGCCATCGGGGAGAGGGGATCGCCATACGCGGGGAGGATCTCGGCGGTGTACTGCCCGGGGAGCAGCCGCGCGACAAACCCGCCGCTCTCGTCCGTGCTGGACTCGACGGTCAGCGTGCCGTCCGCGTCGGTCAGCGCGCTGGAAGAGAGCCTCACCCTCGCGTCCTGGACCGGGTCCCCCTCGACGTTCACGATGAAGCCTGTGAGGAGCGCGCCGGTCAGGGTGCCGACGTCCAGGTCGAGGGTCCCTCCCTCCTCTGCGATCGTCACGCGGCGCGAGATCGTGGGGAGCACCTCGTTCTCGCCGGAGAGCCCGCCCTGAACCTCCACGGTGTACGTGCCGGCCCCCGGGGCGCGGACCACATACCAGCCCTCCGAATCGGTGTAGAACGGGACTGAAACCGCCTCGGGCAGCGGCTGAAGCCGCGTGAGGAGGAGCGGGGCCTTCGGGACGCCGAGCCCCTCTGCGGTCACCCGGCCGAACAGCGGCGCGCCCTCGCCGAGCTCCTGCGTCAGGTCCTTGTCCTGAAACAGCGACTGCGCGCCAACGGCGTAGGGGGCCATGGCGGTCGGGTCGCTGGGCGACAGGTAAAGGTCGTAGTCCCCGTCCGCCGGCAGATCGAGGCTGAACACCCCGAGGTTGTCGGTGCTCGTCGCGGCGTTCTGCACCGTTCCGGCGAGCGAGATCTGCACGCTCCCGACGAAGGGCTCGGGGGTAGTGGGCGCGCCTGCGGCGGACCAGGGATGGGACACCAGGGCCGTGAGCGTGCCGGAGACGGTCACCGTCTCGGCGAGAGAGAGGGCAACCTGGCCGTAGCCCTCTTCGTCGAGCGGCTCCTGCATGAAGCTCTGGGGGAGCAGGCCGCCGTCGGAGCCGGGGTAGACATGGAGGAGCAGCGTGCCGGGGGCCATCGGGCGGTCCGTGAAGGTGCCCTCGAGCGCATTGTCTGAGCAGCCGGCCAAGGCGAGCAGGAACGCGAGCATCACAGGACCTCCAACGGCCACTGATAGGTGACGTCATCCGAGAGGTCATCGGTCACGAGGCAAGAGAGGGTCTGACCGTCCAGGTCCGGATCTCCGGTCAGCACAAGTTGACTGCCCTGAATGTCGCCGTCGCGCGGCAGTGGGGTGGCCGTCCCAACGTAGCCATCCTGCGTGAGCCCCCAGATGAACGTGAGGTCATCGTCGTCGCTCATGATGACCGTCACGGTCTTCGGGTCCGCGCCCAGCGTGACGATCGCACCGGAGTCGGGCCAGACCGAGACGTACTCAGGCGAGGCGTTGGGCTCCACCGTCGGCACGGGCACGAGGTAGAAGCAGCCGGGGAGGGTCAGGACCATGCCGAGGCTCATGCAAGAGCGGTGCCAGCGGCGCGACAACGCTGTGCCCACGCCATTTTGGTGGCGGAGCACAGCCGGCGCATGCCCCCACCGCGACTCCGCCGTCACAGGGACACCGCCTCGGGCACGAAAAGGATCTCGCCGCCTTCGGTCTTTGGCAGCGTGGCCTGGATGGTCTTGCCGCTGCAAGTGAACACCACCAGCGAGCCGCTGGTCGGGTCGGGCGGGAGATCGAAACGGGGCATCTTGTCCACGGAGCCGTAGGGCACGCCGCGCACCGTGTACTTGCAATCCTTCGGGATCCCCGAGTGAACAATGACACTGACAGGCTTGCGCTCGAGATTCGCGGTGAACACGATCTCCTGGCCTGCGACGGCGTCGAACTCCTGGACCCAATCCTCGGCGTGGGTGTTTTTCAGGACGACGGTGTGATGGCCGGGGGTCACGCTCAACGGGGCGCGTCGCGTCGCGACCCAGTCGGTGGCCGGGCCCGAGCGGGTCTTGCCGACGCGCACCCCGTCGAGCCAGACCTCCGCCGTCGTGATGGAGACGACCACGAGGGAGGCGTTGGCCGGCACCGCCTGGGCGACCGGCGTCGGTGTGGCGACGGTGGCCGCGACGCTCTCAGCCACGCGGCGTGGGGCCAGGGGGAGCTGGGTCGGGCGCGTTGCGCGCGGCAGGGTCGCGATGTTCGTCGCGGGCGTGGGTGCGGGAGGCGGCGCCACGATGGGCGCGGCCGGAGCCTCGGTGGGGGCGGGTTCGACCCGGGGCGTGACGAGCGCTGCGCCCCCCGTGACCGCGGCCACGCTGGGGATCGTCGGCGAGGCCTGGACCCACCAGACCGCGAGCGCGCCGACCAGACCGAGCGTACAGGCGAGGAGCGCGACCCAGCGCCGTTGGGCGGGCTCTCTCGCGGGCGGCTGGTGCAGCCCCTGGATGAGCGCGAGCACCTCGGCGTTGTTCTCATCCAGCGCCAGCAGGCGATTGAAGAGCTGCAACGCCCCAAGATGGTCCCCCGCAGCGAGGCGCTCCTTGCCCTTTCGAAGCAACACCGGCTCCAACACCCCCCGCAGCGCGGCGGTCGTGCCCTCCGGGTTGACCAGATAGTTCGCAAGCTGCAACGCGGGATGTTCGAGGGGCAGCTCGACCTCGGTCAAGGTCGCCAGCAGCGCGATGCGGGCATCCTCCGCGGTCGCGTACCGGTCCTCCGGTCGGCTCTGCAGCAGGTTCTCCACCACCGCCGCGAAGCTCGGAGAGGCGGCAGGGGCCAGCTCCAAGACGTCCGGACGGTTGCCATCGATGATGTTCTTCAGGATCACGCTGGTGTTCCCGCCCGAGAAGGGCACGTGCCCCGTCACCGCGTGAAACAGCACGGTCCCCAAGCTGAACAAGTCGCTGCGTCCGTCAAGTGGCTGATCCTGGGCCTGCTGCGGGCTCATGTAGGCAGGAGAGCCCAGGAGCGAGCCATCGAGGGTGATCGACCCTTCGTCCAACACCCGGGCGACACCGAAATCCATCAGCTTGATCTTGCCATCCCGGCGGATCATCACGTTCTCGGGCTTGATGTCCCGGTGGATCACCTGGGCGGTGTGGGCAAACCCGAGGGCCGAGCAAAGCTCCATGCCGACCACCGCGGCGATCTCCGACGGCAAGGTGCCGTGCTCCTGCAGCAGGCCGAGCAGCGTGGTCCCATCGACGAGCTCGGTGACGATGTAGCAGTCATCGGCGCCCTGGCCCGAATAGTCCAGGATGGAAACGATGTTCTGGTGCGAGAGCCGGCCCACCGCCCGGGCCTCGCGGTTGAACCGCTCCCGGTAGCGCATCGACGCCGAGAGGTGCGGGTGGAGCACCTTGATCGCGACATCATTGCCGATCGCAAGGTGCCTTCCCCGGTACACAGTTGCCGTAGCCCCTTCGCCGAGCTTCTGGAGGACCTCATACTTGTCGATGATGCTTCCGATCACGGCGGTCCCCATAGCTTACCCGACCCCGGCCCGGATCGGGCGGCCCGCGATAAGGCGGGCGAGATGGTCCCCTGGCTGGTCGCACTCGCATTTTCCGCCGAGCCGACGGTCGAGGGCGAGTCCGTGGCGCCGGACGAGGCGCCCGCGGAGCCTGGGCCCGCTGGCGAGCCGGCGCCCCTGGCGGCGCCCCCCCTCGAGGCCCTGAGCGCCGTGGGGCTGGACACCATCTCCCCCGCGCGGCACCGCATCGACGCCGCCATCTCGCTCTATCTGGCGGGCGAGACCAGCCAGGCCCGCCGCATCCTCACCGGCGTCCTGGTCGATGGCGCCGGCCTCGCCCCCGTGGACCGCCAGGACGCCTACGCCTGGCTCGGGGACATCCTGTTCTCCGAGCAGGGCATCTCCGCCGCACAA
>CANKNP010000343.1 GCA_947483545.1 Deltaproteobacteria bacterium
CCCATGCCCCCCTCCTCCATGCTGCCCGTGCCCGGCGAGCAAGGCATCGCCTCGCTCGTGCCGTTCGGGCTCGGCCTACAGAAGCCCCACCACATCGGCGAGATGCTCGAAGTCCTCTGGGAGAACCGGGACAGTCTGCCCTACGCCTGGCGCGTGCTGAACCAGGGGGTGTGCGACGGCTGCTCGCTCGGGCCGCGCGGCCTGCAGGACGACGTGATCCCGGGGATCCACCTCTGCACGACCCGGCTCAAGCTGCTCCGGCTCAACACCATGCCGGCCTTGGCGCCCGCGGACCTCGTAGACATCGAACGGTTGCGTCGAATGTCCAACCGGGAGCTGCAGGCCCTGGGCCGGATCCCCTACCCGTTCGTGTACCGACGCGGGGACCGGGGGTTCACCCGTGTCACGTGGACCCAAGCGTTGGACCTCGCCGGCAGCGCGCTCCGCGACACCCCGGGGGAGCGCCAGGCCTGGTTCGCGACCTCGCGCGGCATCACCAACGAGACCTACTATGCGTTCACGAAGGCGGCCCGACTGTCGGGGACCAACCACGTGGATCTGTGCGCGCGGCTCTGCCACCAGGCGAGCGTGGCCGGGCTCAAGGGCACGATCGGCGTGGGCGCCCCGACCTGCTCGCTCAAAGACCTGATCGGGACGGACTTGCTGCTGCTTTGGGGCACGGCGATCGCCAACAATCAGCCGGTGGCGACCAAGTACCTGGCGTATGCCAAAGAGCGTGGCACCCGGATCGTGGTCATCAACCCGGTCCGGGAGATGGGGCTGGAACGGTATTGGGTGCCATCGCTGCCCAAGTCTGCGGTGTTCGGGACCAAGCTGCAGGATGACTTCGTCCAGGTCGCGGTCGGCGGGGACATCGCGCTCTTTCACGGGGTGTTGAAGGTCTTGATCACCCGCGATGCGGTGGACAAGGCGTTCGTCGAGGCGCACACCACCGGCTGGGAGGCTGTCGAGGCGATGGTCACGGCGATGCCGTGGGAGCAGATCGAACGAGAGAGCGGGGTTCCCCGCACACAGATCGAGTGGCTCGGCGAGCTGGTGGCCAGGGCGCGGACCATGGTCACGGTCTGGTCGATGGGGCTGACGCAGCACGCCCACGGCACGCAGAACGTCGAGGCCGCGGTGAACCTGCACCTCGCCCGGGGCGCGTTCGGCCGGCCACTGTGCGGCGTGGTGCCGATCCGGGGTCACTCGGGCGTGCAAGGGGGCGGCGAGTGTGGGCTGGGTCCCAACATCCTCCCCGGCGGCATCCCGACCACGGAGGAGAACATCCAGGCGTTCGAAGCCCACTGGGGTCAGCCCCTGCCGCGCCACAAGGGCCACACCACCATGTCCATGGTCGAGGCGATGGACCGGGGCGAGGTGGACTTCTTGTACAACCTGGGCGGCAACCTGCACGCCGTCCTGCCGGAGCCGGAGTGGCTGATCGCGGCGTTTCGAAAGGTCAAGCTGCGCATCCACCAGGACATCGTGTTCAACACCTCGACGGTGTTGGACGGCGAGACCGTGTTGGTTTTGCCTGCCCAGACGCGGTACGAGCAGCGCGGGGGCGGGACCAGCACGTCTACCGAGCGGCGCGTGCGGTTCTCCCCCGAGATCCCAGACCACCCGACCGTCGGTGAGGCCCGGCCGGAGTACGAGATCCCCTGCCAGATCGCCATCGCCGCGTTCCCCAAGCTCGCGGCGAGCCTCACCTACGCGGACAGCCAGCCGATCCGCGAGGAGATGGCCCGGACCATGCCGCTCTACGCGGGCATCGAGGGGCTGTCCAAAGCAGGGGATTGGATCCAATGGGGGGGGGACATGCTGTGCAAGGATGGCACCTTCCCCACGTTGGATGGCCGTGCCAGGTTCACCGCCGTCGCCACGACCCCGATCGACATCCCCGAGGGCGCGTTCTATTTGACCACCCGGCGCGGCAAGCAGTTCAACAGCATCGTGATCAAGGACCACGACCCGGTCCAGGGGGGCAAGACCCGCAACGATGTCCTCATTTCGGCCGCTGATCTCAACCGCTTGCGTTGTCAGGACGGCCAATCGGCTACCCTGGTCAGTGACGTTGGACGCATGTCCGTATTGCTGCGTCGGGCGGACATCCGCCCCGGGGTCTTGCAAGCCTACTGGCCGGAGTGCAACGTGCTCATCCCCCGCCGGGTCGATCCCCGCTCCGAGGAGCCCGACTACAACGCGATCGTGCGCATCGAGCCGGCCTGATGCCCCTCGGGAGGGCGCCCGCCACGGTCCGCGTCCAGCTCCCGGACGGCGAGGACACCCTCGCGGTCGAGGAGCCCCTGGAGATCCGGGTCAATGGCCTTCCCGTCGCCGTCACCATGCGCACCCCCGGCGACGATCTCGACCTGGCGCTCGGGTTCCTGACCACCGAGGGTGTGTTGGATGGCCGTGACGGTCTCGGCGATGTCCGCGCGATGGGACAGGTCTCGGACAACGTTGTGGACATCCTGCTCGCGGATGGGGTGTCCCCCGCCCGGGCCCGTTCCGCGGATCGCGAGCTGTACGCCACCAGCTCCTGCGGCATCTGCGGCAAGGCCAGCATCGACCGCATCCTCCGCGGGCGGGTCACCCCGATGGTGCCGGCGAACCCCACCGCCGCGTTCCTCGCCGCGGTGCTCTCCGCCTTCGACGCCGCCCAGGTTCACACCCAGACCACCGGCTGCATGCACGCCGCCGGGCTCTTCCGTCTGGACGCTCCGGCGGTGCTCGTGCTCCGCGAAGATGTCGGCCGTCACAACGCGGTGGACAAGGTCCTGGGCGCGTGGCTTCGGGATCCGCGGGAAGGGGAGCTCGGGTTTGAGCTGCTCGGGCTGGTCGTGACGAGCCGGGCGGGCTTTGAGGTGGTTCAGAAGGCGATCGGCGTGGGGATCTCGCTGGTCTGTTCGGCGGGGGCGCCGACGTCCCTGGCCGTGGACGTAGCGCGCGAGGCGGGGTGTGCGCTGATCGGGTGGTTGCGGCCGGGGCGGGGGCGGCGGTACGGGTGAGCTTCAGAACCCCCCGCCAAACCAGACCCCTACCTCTCCACCCGCCTCGGCCGTCGCCTGTCCGGAAAATCGGGGCCCATCGGCGCCGGTGTCGCCCGGGGCGCGGGCGCTCCCGCTTCGTTCGGAGCGGGGGAGGGGTTCGCCGCCCCCGCGTAGGGACGGCGCCGCCAGGGCGAGAGCCCGCGCTCGCCGCGAGGCCACACGCCGCCGCTCAAACTCCGGAGGAAGCAAGCCCGGCCCATTTTCCTCCGCGGCGTCCGCCGCCGCCGGTACTTTCGAGGTTCATCCTCGCTCCCCACGTCTGCGGCGATGCTCGCTCACGTAGCGGCGTCCATCCGCGTGCTCAACGGTCACCCGCCGGTCGTCGCCGATCTCCACGGCAAGTCCGCCCTCGTGAATGGCCCGATGATGGGCATCGCAGCTCACCATCAGCTTCTCGAAGTCGTGCGCGTGCGACGTCGCCCACGGATCCGTGTGGTGGACGTCGAGCCAGAGCCCGTTCCGGCATTTGGGCACCTCACATTTCCAGTCGGCACGGTCAAATACCCGGCGCCGCAGCGCGGGCGGGATGGACCGTGTGGCATGGCCTTGTGTAGGCCCGGGGCGCATGTCGATGATCTCGGCATCACAGCAGGCTTCGGCGGCGATCGTGTCGGACACATCTCCGTCGACCCAAGCGCGGCCCGGTCACAGCCGGGCTCGAGCCCCATCCCGCGGTCGGATTAGCGCGAAGCGCGAAGCGCCCTTCAGCGGTCCGGAGGATGCGGCCCGCATGAACGAGGCGCGTCTCCGTCGCGGTCCAACCTTCGTCGCTCGGGCGCTGGTTGAACCGCTCAGCGTATGCCGTGAGCACATCTGCCTTCGAAGCGCCTGCTTCCCCGGAGATCTCATCGATGATCGTCGCAAGGCGGGCGTCGAACCAATATGCTCGCGCCTGACCATCCGAGGCGTCCGTCTGCACCGGGCTCCCCCCGAAATCGACCTCCCCCGACTTCTTGCGCTCGCCTCCGAGCCCAAAGTAGCGACGCAGCGTCATCTTGTGCTCGGTGGTGCCATACAGATCGGTGAGGAGTGCGTGACCGTTCGCGTAGTCCCGTCCTCGCGCCGCGAACGTGCCGCCGGGCTTGACCTCAACGTCGCCCCCACCCCCCTCAGCTCACCCGCTCCACCGTATAGACCGCCAGCGCAGCCAACGCCTCCGGCTTTGGCACCCCCACGAGCGCGTCCAGCGCGGCCTGCATGTGCACACGCGCCGCCTCTCTCGCGCCTTCCACGCCCAACAACTTGACGAATGACGGCGGCCCGCCCCCTTCGGCGGCTTGGTCCTGGTCCGCGTCCAGCACGTCGTCGTGGACTTGGAAGGCGAGGCCGACCTCCTCAGCGTACCGGGTGAGCATCCGGATCTGTTCGTCGCTGGCACCCGCCGAGATCGCCCCCATGCGCACGGCCCCGCGGATGAGAGCGCCCGTTTTCGCCCGGTGCAACACTCGGAGTCGGTCGATGTCCTCGACAGGGCCGTCCATCCCGATGTCCAACGCTTGCCCCGCGATCATGCCTCGCGCGCCGCCTGCGTGCGCCAGCTCCTTGACCAGCACCCCCGCCCGCCCGGCGCCCGCGAGGACCGCGAACGCCTCGGTGAGCAGCGCATCTCCGACCAGCACAGCCACGCCCTCGCCGTAGACCTTGTGGACCGTTGGCCGGCCACGGCGCTCGTCATCGTCGTCCATACACGGGAGATCGTCGTGGACGAGGGAGTAGGTGTGCAGCAGCTCGACGGCGATAGCGACGTCCAACGCTGCCTGCGCCGAGCCGCCGCACGCCTCAGCGGCAGCGAATGCCAGCAAGGGCCGGACGCGCTTTCCACCTGTTTGAAGCGGATAGCGGCAGGCTTCCACCAGCAGGTCGGGGTGAACGTCGGCGAAGCGTGCGAGCAGGCGGGCTTCAAAAAGCGGGAGCACGCCCTGGGACCACTGTCGGAACGAGAACGCCATCAGAGGCCCAGCTCAGCGTTCACCTTGGTGATGTTCTCGGCGATGGCGGCGGCGAAGGCATTGTCCGGGAAGCGCTGGTTGATGGCGGCCAGTCGGTCTCGGGCGGTCACGAGGGCGGCCATCCGATCCGAACCGGCGGGCAAGGCGCGGGCCGTGATGAACGCGGCACCCGCTGCCTCTCGCTCTGCCCGACTCCAGGCGTCCACCGCCTCTTTTCGTAGCGTGCCGGCTTGCGGGGAGGTCAGCGGAGCCAGCGTGGCGATCGCAGCAAGGTAGTCGGCGGCCGCGAAAGCGGCACGCGCGG
>CANKNP010000344.1 GCA_947483545.1 Deltaproteobacteria bacterium
AAGCTCGACGCCATCGTGCTCGACGTGCTGGCCAACGCGCGGGTGGTTCAGGCCGGTGGCGAGGAGGGGAGCGGGACCGCGCTGGTGGACGCCGTTCGCGCGGCGGCGCTGAAGTCGCTGGTGCGGCTGTTCCCGGATTTCCCCAAGGGCGACAGCGCGAAGTGGGGGCAGGTGGTGATCGACGCCAAGCGCGGGCAGACCCAGGCGCTTGAGCTCGTCGGCCACCTGGGCCCGGCCGACAAGCACCCCGTGTGCACCGAGCTGCTCCGCTACGCGGCGGCAGGGAAGCGGGGCTCCGAGGTTCGGGCGCACTTCGAGGGGGTGCCCTTCGGTTGGCCGCGGGACGCCGTGGATGGGGCGATCTTCACGCTCATGCTCACCGAGCATCTGAGGTGCTCGAGCGGCAACGACGTGCCTGTGGCGCTGGCGGCTTTGGATCGGGCGAAGGTCGGTCAGCACGAATTCCGGGCGGAGACGGTGCCGGTGACCGCGGGGGAGCGCGGCGCCGTGCGGAAGTTGATGGCCGAGGCGGGGATCAACTGTAAGTCCGGGGACGAGGGCGCGACGTTGCCGGCGTACCTCGGGGCGCTTCGGGAGCTGGGTAGGCGGGCCGGTGGGGAGGCGCCGCGGCCAGTCGTACCGTCCGCCTCGGTGATCGAGGAGCTCGCGCGGTACAGCGGGAACGACCTCGTGAAGCGCACCTACGAGGCGCGAGAGGGTCTGTCGGCGAGCCGCGCGGATTGGGATCGTGCGGCGGCGGCGATTAGCGCGCGGATGCCAGGGTGGACGCGGCTGGAGGTGTTGCTCGGGCATGCGCGGGGGCTGGACGAGCATGCGGCGGTGCGCGCCGAGCGGGATGCGCTGGTGGCGGGGCGGCTGTTGCTGGCGACGCCGGATCCGGTGCCTGCGCTCGGAGATCGGCTGGCGGTGGCGCTGCGGGCGGCGTTGATGCTGGCGCGCGGCGGGTACGAGGCGGCGTGGGTGGTGGAGATGCATCAGATCGAGCAGTTCGAGGCGTGGAACAAGCTCGACGCGGATCGGCGCGAGGCGATCCTGGCGCGGAACGGGATCGAGGATGTGCCGGGGCTCGACATCTCGACCGATGCGGCCCTGATGGCGTCGCTGGCGGCGCGCGGTCTGGAAGCCTGGCAGGCGGAGACGAAGGCGCTGCCAGGGCGCTTCCAGGAGGCACGGTTGGAGGCGGCGAGGCTCGCCGAGCCCGAGACCCGGGCGGCATCGCCGCCCAAGCAAACGTTGAAGACGCCGGAAGACGTGGAGACCTGGGTGGTCGCGGCTCGCAAAGCCCTCCTCGAGCAGATCGGCCCTGGGCCGGTGGTGGTGTGAATCATGGCGACGCTCTCGGTGCCACTGCGTGGGAAGCTGGAGAAGGCGATCGGCAAGGAGAAGGACACCGGCGGGGCTCGGGCCATCGCCGAGCTCGCGGCACGGGCGGCGCTTCAACGGCTCGATGTGGATCGGGACGAGACGCGGGGGCACCTGAGTGACGCCGAGAGGAAGCTCCGCGTGAAGCTGTGGGCGCGGGCGCGGCAGCTCGGGGATCGGGTTCGGAAGAACGAGGATGGCAAGGACGCGCGTCGGATCGACCGTCTCGTGGAGGCGTGCGCGTACGAGCATTGGCATCGGATGCTGTTTGCGCGGTTCCTCGCGGAGAACGACCTGCTGTGGCATCCCGACGGGTACGCGGTGTCGATCGCGGACTGCGAGGAGTTCGCGCGGGAAGAGGGGGTGGACACGTGGGAGATCGCGGGGAGGTACGCGAGCCGGGCGCTGCCGCAGATCTTCCGGCCGGATGATCCGCTCCTGGCGGTGAGGTTGGCGCCGGAGCATCGGCAGGAGCTGGAGGGGATCCTGGCAGGGTTGGATGGGGAGGTGTTCAGGGCGAGTGACAGTCTGGGGTGGACGTACCAGTTCTGGCAGGCGCGGAAAAAGGGGATCGTGAACAAGAGTGAGGTGAAGATCGGGGCGGAGGAACTGCCGGCGGTCACCCAACTGTTTACCGAGCCGTATATGGTGGACTTTCTGTTGCAGAATAGTCTGGGGGCGTGGTGGGTGGGGGCTGGGCGGAAGCTGCCGATGGAGATGCCGTACCTGCGGGTGCTACAGGATGGCGAGCCAGCGGCGGGGCGGTTCGAGGGGTGGCCGAAGGCGACGAGTGCGTTGAAGGTGCTGGATCCCTGCTGCGGGTCGGGGCATTTCCTGGTGGTGGCGTTCGAGATCCTGGTGCGGTTCCGGATGGCGGAGGGGCTGTCAGCGCGGGAGGCGTGCGACGGAGTGTTGCGGGAGAACCTGCACGGGTTGGAGATCGATGATCGGTGTGTGCAAATCGCGGCGTTCGCGTTGGCGATGGCGGCGTGGACTTTTCCGGGGGCGGGCGGGTTTCGGAAGCTGCCGGCGATGAATCTGGCGTGCTCGGGGTTGAGCATCGCGCCGATGGCCGTGGCGGATGAGACGGGGGAGGAGCAGGCGCGGCGGGAGGTGGAGACTCAGAAGATCCGGGATCGGTGGGTGCGAGCCGGGAAGGACGTGCGACAGCAGCGCGGGATGGGGAGGTTGTTCGACCTGTTTGTGGATGCGCCGGTCTTGGGGAGTTTGATTGATCCGAGGCGAGGGGACGTTCAGCAGGATGTGTTTGCGGCGGATGCAGCCGAGTTGCGGCCCGTGCTGGAGCGACTCCTACGCGAGGAGCCCTTGGATGTGGATGCCGATGAGCATGAGCACCATGTCGTGGCGCGCGGGATCATCGAGGCGGCGAGGGTGCTGAGCGGACTGTACCATTTGTTGGTTACGAACGTGCCGTACCTTGGCACCCGGAAACAGGGGGAAGTCCTGCGACGGCACTGCGAGCATCATTACCCCAATGCGCGGACGGATCTCGCGACAGTGTTCATCGAGCGTAACCGGTCAATGTGCGTGGAGGACGGGTCGATGGCGATCGTTTCGTCTCAGCCATGGTGGGAACTCTCGTCCTACTCCGCATTGCGTCGCGGCCTACTGACGCAGGCACGATGGAATCTCATTGGGTCGCTTGGTGAGGAGGCGTGGACATCGTTTGGCCAGCGAGGTCCGCGTGCCGTGCTCACGGTGATGTCAGCCTCCAGCTCTGCCGTGAACTCCGCGTTCTTCGGGATCGACGTGCACAAGCAGCCCACGATCGAGGCGAAGGACCATGCGCTGCGCCATGCCGCACTGATCAACCTTGATCAGCGGAGCTTGGCGGCCAACCCGGATGCACGCATTGTCCTCGCGCGAGCGTCGGCGGATGCCGTACTGGAGTCCCTCGCGTCAGGAACTCAGGGAATCAAAACGAGCGACGATCCATCATTCGTTCAGTCGTTTTGGGAGCGAGAATCAATTTCAGACGGGTGGGAGCGCTTTCTGAGCACCGTGGAGCAGACAACATCCTATGGTGGGATGAGCCTTGTGCTGCGATTCGAGGACGGAGAGGGTCGCATGCGCCACCTCGCCGCGACGCAAGATCGCGACCGTCGCCGAGACATGCAAGGACGGGCGTGTTGGGGCCGGGCAGGGATCGCGATAAGCTCCATGCGCGGCCTCCCAGCCTCGATCTATACTGGGACCAAGTTCGACACGAACGTAGCCGCCATAGTCCCGGACGACCCTGCTCACTTGCCCGCGATCTGGTGCTTCTGTACGAGCCCAGAGTTCAACGCTGCAGTCCGCCGGATAGATCAGAGCCTCAAAGTCACCAACGCCACGCTCGTCAAAGTTCCCTTCAATCTCCTCTACTGGCAAGAAATCGCCGCCGAGAAGTTCCCTAACGGCCTCCCCGCTCCCTACTCCGACGACCCCACCCAGTGGCTCTTCAACGGCACCGTCACCCCCTCGGACTCCCCACTCCAGGTCGCCGTCGCCCGCTTGCTCGGCTATCGCTGGCCAGACCAGCCGACCGACTCCCTCGACGCACTCGCCGACGTTGACGGCATCGTCTGCATCCCCCCAGTCGCCGGCGAAGTCCCAGGTGCCGAGCGCCTACGCGACCTCCTCCGCGCCGCCTACGGCTCGGATTGGTCCTCGGGCCGCGAGCAGACCCTCCTCACGTCGGTTGGCTTCGCCAACCGCTCGCTGGAGGACTGGCTCCGAAATGGTTTCTTCGAGCAACACTGCGCGCTGTTCATGGGCCGTGGCCTGAAGTCGGAGCCTCGCCCCTTCATCTGGCACATCTGGGACGGCCACAAGGAGGGCTTCGCCGCCCTCGTCAACTACCACCGCCTCGATCACAAGGCGCTCGAATCCCTGACCTTCAACTATCTCGGGGACTGGATCAACCGGCAGAAGGGCTCCACGGAGCCCGGCGCCGCCGACCGCCTCGTCAAGGCCGAGGACCTCCAGACCCGGCTCAAGCTCATCCTCGAAGGCGCTCCTCCCCACGACATCTTCGTCCGCTGGAAGCCCCTCGACGAGCAGCCCCTCGGCTGGAACCCCGACATCAACGACGGGGTGCGCCTCAACATCCGCCCCTTCATCGAAGCGAACGTCGTCCGCTTCAAACCCAACATCAAGTGGGGCAAGGACCGCGGCAAGAATCCGCCTGGGTCACCCTGGGGCGAGGAGCGCGATAACGACCGCCACCTCACCCTGACCGAGAAGACCAGGGCGCGGGAGAAGAAGGCATGATCCGCTCCCTCCACCTCCAGGACGTCGGCCCCTCCCCGAGCCTCCAGTTCGAGCTCGCCCCCCGCCTCAACATCCTCACGGGGGACAACGGCCTCGGTAAGACCTTCGTGCTCGACGTCTTGTGGGCCGTGCTCACCACCACCTGGGCCGGAGAGCGCGCCTTCCCCGCCCGCCCGCGCGTCACGAACGGCTCCGACCAGAAGCCGGCCATCATCCGCTCGGTGCTGGAGAGCCGAACCGGCCCCAACGTCGACCTGC
The DNA here is from genome assembly GCA_947483545.1 of Deltaproteobacteria bacterium. The sequence goes on from CANKNP010000344.1 coordinate 4,915, forward strand.
TCCCGGAGACGACGAGCACGTTCAACCGGCGCTCCCAGGCATGGGAGAGCGCCTGGTACATCAAGGCCAGGACGCCGGGGCCGAAACCCCGTGAGGACCGCACCGATCCCGGCCAGGTACGCCCGCTCAGCCTCGTCGTCTACGCACGAGCGGACGGCGGCGTCCACATCTGGGACGCCTACCAGGTGCCCCCGACTCTCAAGGAGTACGCGCGGGCCGCCGTCCAACTGTCGCCGCGCGAGCTATGGGACGGCAAGGAGGTCGAGGACCGCGAGACCGGCACGAAGAAGGTCGTGTGCGAGGGCCTGATCAAGGACTGGGTCCGTTGGCAGGGCGAGCGGTCCGAGACCTTCGAGTACCTGCTGCGCG
>CANKNP010000345.1 GCA_947483545.1 Deltaproteobacteria bacterium
CCACGGAGCGGCGGCGTAGAGGGGCGGGGGCCTTCCCTTGACCGAAAATATCGGGCGACTGACGGGGGTCAGCCGCCTCGCGCGGCTATGCCCTCCGGGCTCCTAGCCCAGCCCCAGCGGCCACCCCATGGCGTTCCAGATCAACAGCAGGCCCGTCCAGCTGATCCCCCAGGCGATGGCGAATGGGACCTGGGCCGCCAGGATGGTCCCCAGGCCTGCCTCCGGTACGTAGCGCCGCGCCGCCGCGAGCACGATCGGCATGTACGGCATCAGCGGGGTGATCACGTTGGTGACAGCGTCGCCGACCCGGTACGCGGCCTGGGTCATCGCCGGCTCCACGCCCAGCAGGAAGAACATCGGCACGAAAAGTGGGGCCATCAACGCCCACTTGGCAGAGGCGCTGGCGATCAGAACGTTGACGACCCCGCTGATCACCACCAGCGCGAGCAGCAACGCCGTCGACCCCAACCCCAGGCTCCCGAGCACCGCGGCGCCGTTGACCGCCAGCACGATCCCGAGGTTGGACCAGTTGAACCACGCCACGAACTGGGATGCCGCGAACGCAAGGACGATGTACCCGCCCATCCCGCCCGCCGCGTCGGCTGCGAGCTTGGCCGCGCTCTGGGAGTCGCGGACCATCCCGGAGGTCACGCCGTACACGAGCCCAGGCACCAACCCTGCGAGCGCGATGAACACCACCATGCTGTCGTAGACCGGCGCCCAGCTGCCGTCGTCGGCACGAATCACGAAGACGGCGATCACCGCCAACAGTCCGACCGTCCCCGCGCCCGCCCAAAGCGCGGGTGCCAGGCGTCCAGGGGTCGCCTCCTCGTTGTCGGCGGTGCCGTGCCACGCCCCAAACCGCCGCTCGACGCCGGGCGCCAGCAGCGCCCCGACCCCGGTCACGATCCCGACGCTCGCGATGTTGAAGAACCAGTTGCAGGTCGCCGCCACGCGGATCGTCGGGTCCACCAGCCGGGCGGCGCTCTCGGTGAGCCCCGCGAGCAGGGGATCGAGCGCGGTGATGAGCACGTTCGCGCGGTAGCCCCCGCTGACCGCCGCGTAGGCGAACGTCATGCCGGCCAGCGGGCGCCTGCCCGCGCGGGCCCACAGCGCAGCGCCCAGCGGCACGAGCACGACGAAGCTCGCGTCGGAGGCCAGCGCACCGTTCGCTCCGACGAAGAGCATCGCCACGGTCAACAGGCGGGGTGGAACCCGATCCACGGCTCGCCCCAGGACCGCCGCGATGAGCCCGCTCCGCTCGGCCACGCCGATGCCCATCACCGCGATCAAGACGCTGGCCAAGGGCGGAAAACCCGAGAGATTCTTCACGGCGTCCGTCCAGATCCGCCGGGCGAGCGGCCCTTCGAGCAGGCTCTGCACCTGGACTGGATCGTGCGTCAGCGGGTTTTCAACGGTCGCGCCCGCCGCCAGGCTCGACACGATCGCGATGGCGCCGGCGACGATCGCGAACAGCACGACCGGATCGGGAAGCGCATTCCCCGCGCGCTCCACGACGTCGAACAGGCTGAGTCGGGGGCGGTCGGGCACGCCGCACCTTATCAGAACGCACTCCCCCCCGCGGTGATACCCCCGGGGCATGAGCCTCCTCCTGCGTTGTGGGCCTGCCGTCGCGGCCCTGGTTGTTGTTGCCTCGGTCTCTCTGCCCAACGCGAACGCCGCCCCCGCCCCGACCGGTACGGTCGTCGGGAAGGTCTCGGTCACGGAGAAAGGCGCCTCCGCCAAAGATGCTGCGGGCATCGTCGTCTACGTGATCGGCTACACCTCCGCCCCCCCCACCAAAGCGGCGGAGATGCGGCAACAAGGCCACCAGTTCACGCCCCTGCTCTTGCCCGTGCTTGTCGGTCAGCCGCTCTCCTTCCCCAACCTGGACTGGGACACGAGCCACAATGTGTTCTCCACCGATCCCCGGTTCAACCTCGGCCAGTATCGGGCCGGGCGCGGCGCTCCCCCCTCCCAGACCTTCGACACCCCTGGCCCGGTCGAGATCTTCTGCAACATCCACCCCGACATGGCAGCCACCGTCTTGGTGCTCCCGAACAGCTCGTTCGCCACCACCGCGGCCGACGGCAGCTTCGCGATCACCGGCGTGACCCCTGGAACCTGGGAGGTCTACGCCTACGATCGGCATGCCGTCGTACCCGCCCACACCTCCGTCACGGTGGCCGCGAGCGCGACCAGCACGGTGGCGTTCGCCCTGGACCGGACGCGGTTCCGCTTCGACCACCAGACCTGGGAGGGTACCGACTACGCGGACCATGGGTACCACGCGCCGGGGGCGCCGTGATGAGGTTGAGACCCCTCGTCCGGGGAGTGGGGGCCTAACCCCGCCGCCGAACGCCCTACTCCATCACCACCAACCCAAGCCCGAGCACGCGCTCCTGCTGACAGCCTGCAAGGCGGATCCGGAGGAGTGGGCGCACGTCGAAGACACTGAGCCGCCCTTTTGCAAGATCAATGTCGAGGAATGTCGGCCCTACGTCAGGGACCAGGACGTGTACTATCGCACGGAGATCTGGTTTGAGCTCTCGAGGCGTGACCCCAGCGCCGCCCTGGAGACCGACATTCCGGGCGTCCAGGAGCTCTCGGACGATGGCCGGACCCTGTACTGGCGGCCCAGCTCACCGCTGGAGCCGGAGACGTCGTACGAGGTCGAGCTGTCCTACTGCGGCGAGGATGTCGACCTGGAGTTCTCGACGTCCGCCTATGGTCTGCCGCTCTCGGATCCCGCGGCCCTGGTGGGTCGGACGTACGGGTGGAACCCCGACCCGTCGGTGTATTGGCTCTCCACCAACGACCTGCTCCTCAGCCCTACGACCGTTGGGGCGTCGGAGCTCACGCTCCTGCTCGCTGACGAGTCGGAATCCGCCGTCGATGCACAGGGCTGCGCGCCCACGAGCGTTTTTTCGGCTGTCGACTTCTCTGAGTCGCCCTTTTTCCAGGGCGCGGCCGACGCAGTTCTCCTCCCGACCGCATACGGCAATCTCACGCTCCAGAACGCAACTATCGAAGGCACCTTTTCGGCCGATGGCGACGCGATTGGCGGTCTGAGGCTGGCTGGCACGCTCGATGCCAGGGACATCGACGATGAGTACGGCTGGGACTGGTGCTCGCTCGCCGATCAAGAGTCCGGGGACGGGTGCTTTCCCTGCCCCTCAGACGGTGCCTTGGCCTGCTTCGAGTTCAGTACCGGCCAAGAGGACGCCGAGCGCGTCTACGGCCTCACGCTGGCGCCCATCGCCGTCGAGGACGAGGCGCGCTGCGAGGCGCTACTTTACATGTACTCCCTCGATCTTTCCACGGGCGAGATGCAAGAGCCCGCCGCACTCGGCGATATCCTGATTCCTTACCTGAGCCAGCAGTTGCTGCTCAGCCCGACCGCGCTCACCATCGGGAACATGCCCTGGGTGGGCGCCCTGGCCGCTGAGGATGGCCAACAGGACCTGTGTGAGGCCATCCTGGACTTCGGTCCCGAAGGCGAGCACGTCCTACCCGACTTCGCGATCACCACCGAGCAGATCGTGCTCTCCTATGCCGACGCCATGATCCCGCTGGCGGACATCAGCCTTTCGGGCACCTTCATCGACGACCGCCAGACCCTCAGCTACGTCACATTCACCGCCACCCTGGACACCCGGGAGCTGTCCGCGCTGATCGATCCGGATCTGGACCCCTCCGCGGTTTGTGAGGCCGCTGCCGCCTTGGGAACCGACTGCCAACTCTGCCATTTTGCGGACCGGGACAGCTATTGTTTGGGCATCCAGATCAGCCAACTCACTGGGCATCTCGTAGGCGGGGCCATTGATCTCGGCGCGGAGGCTTGCCAGGATTGAGGGGGTCAAACCCGCGGCAGGCCTCCACCGGGTGCTCGTCGGCATCGACGTAGGCCCGCGTCGGGGGCGCGGTAGGGCGGCCTCGGGGCCCGGGCCCGCAGGCACGCTCGGGCCTTGGGACGGCCGTTCGCATCGGCGGGGCTCCCGGGGTGGCCAGCATGTGCAGCCGGGCGGCGTTGTTGCGGATGCCCGTCCACGTCACTCGCCGAGGATCAGATAGGCGGCGCCGGCCGCAAATCCGTTGCGAGGGGCCCCGATGAGCAGGTCGTCGTACCCGTCCGCGTCGACGTCGCCTGCGCTGGATAGCGCGAAGCCCGCGTAATTGTACTGGGCCTCCCCGGTGTACTGGGCGTTCGCCGAGGCCAGGCCGAGCGACGCGGGGGCGGCGCTGCCGAGGATCAGGTAGGCGGCGCCGGTCGCATCGCCCCGATCGTCGTTCCCATAGGCCCCCATGAGTAGGTCGTCGTAGCCGTCCGCGTCGATGTCGCCCGCGGCGCTCACAGAATAGCCCGCGCGGTCGGAGGCGGCCTCGCCGGTGTACCGGGCGTTCGCCGAGGCGAGCCCGAGCGAGGTAGGGGAGGCGCTGCCGAGGATCAGGTAGGCAGCGCCGGTCGAGCCGTCGTTGCCGTACGCGCCGATGAGCACGTCGTCCCACCCGTCCGCGTCGATGTCGCCCGCGGCGCTCACAGAATGGCCCGCGTCGTCGGAGGCGGCCTCCCCGGTGTACTGGGCGTTCGCCGACGCCAAGTCGAGCGAGGCAGGGGACGCGCTGCCGAGGACCAGGTAGGCAGCACCGGCAGAGCGGCCGTCACCGCTCGCGCCGATGAGCAGGTCGCCGTACCCGTCAGCGTCGACGTCCCCCGCAGCGGACACCGCCCCCCCCGCGTAGTCGTAGGCGCCGCCCGTGTACTGGGCGCTCGCGGAGGCGAGGCCGACGGAGGTCGGGGACGCGCCGCCGAGGATCAGGTAGGCAGCCCCCGCATCGGGACCGCCGTGTTCATTGTACGGCGCACCTACGAGCAGGTCGCCGAACCCGTCTGCGTTGACGTCACCCGCGGCGGACACCGACGATCCTGCCTCGTCGGAGCGGCCATCCCCGGTGTACTTGGCGTTCGCCGAGGCCAAGCCGAGCGACACCGGGGAGGCGCTGCCGAGGATCAGGTAGGCGGCCCCCGCAGAGCTCCCTTCGGCGCCGATCAGCAGATCGTCGTACCCGTCTGCGTTGACGTCGCCCGCGGCGGATACCGACCCGCCGGCAAGGTCGCCAGAGCTCTCGCCGGTGTACTGGGCGTCGGCGTACGCGAGCCAACACTCAGTCTTGTCGGTACCGTCGCAGTCCTGGTCGATTCCATCGACGCAGACCTCGGTCTCGCCGGGATTTCGGGCCGCATCCCCATCGTCACAGTCGGTGTCGTCGGAGG
>CANKNP010000346.1 GCA_947483545.1 Deltaproteobacteria bacterium
GCGGGGTTGGTTGTCCAGCGCCCGGGCTGGCCCCCCACCCCCGCCCCCCGCGATAGACTCCGCCCACCTCGGAGTCCCCCTTGCGTCTCACCCTCCTCCTCGCGCTGACCGCCTGCACGGGCGGCCCCGACGACACCGGTGTGGACACCGCCGACAGCGCCCCCCAGGACTCGGACACCGACGAGGAGTTCTCCTGCCCCACCCCTGAGATCCGCGTGAACGGCGACGATCCACCGGCCATCGGCACCTACTGGGAGGTGTTCCTCTGGTGCGACAACACGCTCATGACCGGCGCGATGCATATGAGCATCGTCCCCGCGACGATGGCGACCATCGAGGACTACTCCATGACGTTCAATGAGGCGGGTGAGGGCGTCTTGGCCGTGCAGGTCGGCTCGATCCGGGCCGAGCGTGCGGTCGAGGTCGGAGAGTAGTGTCCAAGGGGCCTTCGCTCGCCGACATCCTTGACATGCTCGTCTCGGGCGGGCACCTGCACGCGGGGCAGAAGCAAGACGTGCTGAACCGAGGCAAGGAGCAGTCGCGCCACTTGTTGTTGGACCGCCGCGCCGAGCTGCGCCGCCTGCTGGGTCGCCAGCGGGTGAGCTACACCATCTCCGACATCGAGCTGATCGCAAGTTTTCGCTTTCGCCGCGACGAGAAGGCGCCTGCGCTCGACGAGGAGCTGATCACCGAGGTCGTCGCCAAGCACGAGGGGTACACGTTCGCCCGGATCGACCCGCTGCAGCTCAACTTCAAGCTGGTGGTCGATGCGTTCGGCGGTCCGTTCGCCGAGAAGCACATGGTCATCGCGGTCGATGACAAGCCGGACGCGATGACCGTCGCGCTGTGTGACCCCTGGAACACGGATTTGCTGGGCAGCCTGGCTCAGTTCAAGAAAAAGCCGATTCGCCCGCTGATGGCGTGCAAGACGGAGATCCTGAAGGTCATCGCGGAGTTTCATGGTTTCCGCCGGTCGATGCGGGCCGCCGAAGCAGACTTTGCGAGCGATCTGCCCGACATCTCCAACTTGGAGCAGCTCTACAAGGTCCAGGGCACCAACGAACTGGAGGCCACGGACCAGCCGATTGTGCAGGCCGTGTGGTACCTGTTGAACTACGCGTTCGACAATCGGGCGTCCGATATTCACATCGAGCCCAAACGCGAGGATGCGCTGGTCCGCATGCGGATCGACGGGGTGCTGCACTCCGTCCACCGGATGCCGCGGGGCGTACACCCGGCGATCATCAGCCGGGTGAAGCTCCTGTCTCGTCTCGACATCGCCGAGCGGCGCAGGCCCCAGGACGGACGGTTCAAGACGACCTTTGGAAACACCGAAGTCGAGATGCGCGTCAGCACCGTGCCCACGGTGTTCGGCGAGAAGGCAGTGCTGCGGATCTTCGACCCCAGCGTGCTCAAGCAGCCGCTGGCGGATTTGGGGTTCTTCGACGTCGAGCTGAACCAATACAACGCCATGATCCGGGCGACGAACGGGATGGTGCTGATCTCGGGGCCTACAGGCTCCGGCAAGACCACCACGCTCTACAGCACCCTCAATCACATCGCGAGCCCGCGCATCAACATCTGCACGTTGGAAGACCCGATCGAGATGGTGCATGAGGCGTTCAACCAGATGCCCATGCAGCCCAAGATTGGGTTTACGTTCGGGTCGGCGCTCAAGAATGTGCTGCGCCAGGACCCCGACGTGATCATGATCGGCGAGATCCGGGATGGCGACACTGCGGAGAACGCCGTGCAGGCCGCGCTCACCGGGCATCTGGTGCTCTCGACCGTACACACGAACGATGCGGCGACAGCCGTGGCCCGACTGCTCGACTTGGGGGTTTTCCCCTTTCTGATCTCGGGCACGCTCCTGGGCGTCGTCGCGCAACGCCTGGTGCGCAAGGTCTGTGTGTTCTGCGCCCGCGAGGAGCTGTTGACGCCCGAGCAGATCGACACCCTCAACATCCGCGGCGCGGAGGGCCGGCGCCTGAAGGTCAAGCGCGGCGCCGGGTGTCCGAAGTGCCGGGGGACCGGGTACAAAGGCCGGACGGGGGTCTTTGAGGTCATGCAGATGACGCCGCGAATTCAACGGCTCGTGCAGGAGAAAGCGACGGCCCAGGAGATCAAGCGGGAGGCGGTGAACGACGGCATGCTCACCTTGCGCGAGTACGCGATCAAGAAGCTCGCCCGCGGGGAGACGACCATCGACGAGGTCATTGCCGTCACCACCGAAACGAACCTGTACTGACGCGGAAGGGCGATGACGACAGAGACCGATCCCCCGCGTAATTGGCTGCGCTTCACCTTCGAGGCGCTGCTCGTGTGCGTGTCGGTCTGGCAGATCGCGCAGCTCCTCCAGGTGTGGAGCCTCCGCGTCGCCTACCCCTACGATCTCGAGTGGATGGAAGGCGCCACGCTGATCTCGTCCCTCCGCGTGACGCAGGGGCTGCCGCTCTACGGATTGCCGGATGCGACCTACATTCCGTTCATCTACCCGCCGCTCTACGCTTGGGTGGTGGCCGGATTGTCGCTGATTTTCCCATTTGGCTACACCATCGGTCGGGCAGTCTCCATCGCGGGCACGCTACTTTCCGCTTCGGCCCTGCTCTTCGGCGCGCGGGAGGCCGGGGCACGCTGGCCGATCGCGTTGGGCTGCGTCGCGGTATTTCTGGGCACGTGGGAGGAGACCGGCACTTTCCTCGACCTTGTCCGCATCGACGGGCTCTCGATCGCGCTGATCGGCTGGGCGCTGGTGCTCGCGGTCGGGCGCACCCCCCAGCGCGCCATCGCGGGCGGGCTGATGTTGGCGCTGGCGTTCACCTGCAAACATCACGCGGCGATCTTCGGCTTTCCGATCGCGCTCGCGCTCCTGCTCCGCGATGGCCCCCGCCGCGCCTTGCAATTCGGCCTTTCCGCGATGATCCCCGCGCTCTTGTTCGTCGGCGTCATGCAGCTCACCACCGACGGTCGATTCCTGCTCTGGCTCGTGGACGTGCCCGCCAACCACGGCATCGTCGCGGATCGGCTCCTGCCGACGATCGCGGTGAGCAGCTGGTCCCCGTTCAAGTACCAGATGTCCGGGGCCTCCCTGGAGGTCGTGGCCGCGATGCCCCTCGTGTGGCTCGTGGGTGTTGGCATGGTCGTGGTAGCGGTGACCCGCGACGTTCGGGAGGCCAGGCTCGGGGGCTCGCTGGCCCGCTTGTTCGCCGGGCTCCTGGTGTTGGGAGGCATCGCCAACGTGGTCCTCTACAACACCCCGTTCTTGTGGAAATTGCTCTCTGGGGGATTCGGCGTGATCGGCATCTGGTGCGTGATCGCGATCTTGGCGACCATCGGACTGTTGACCGTGCTCTGGCGAGCAGGAACCCCGCTGGCCACGAGCCCGAGGTTCTTCTATTGGGCGTTCCTCACGATGATCGGCCTTGGCGTCGTGTCTTTGATGCGAGGCCACGTCGGCGGCTTCACAAACGTGCTGATCCCGATGATGTGGATTCAATCGTTGTGGCTCGCGCTCCTGGTGGGCCGCGCGGGCCAGGGCTTTGGCGGCGTCGCGCTCACCGCGGTCCTCGCCCTCCAGGTTGTTTTGGGCCGGTCCGACAATTACCAGCGCGAGATCCCGACCGCCGAGGACGTTCGCCGCGGCGACGAGCTGATCGAGGAGCTTCGCGCGTTGCCCGGGCCGATCTTGCTCCCCCACGCGCCCTACTACGCGGTATTGGCCGGGCACGATCCAAGTTTTGCCCTCATCACGCTCTGGGACATCAGTGACGATGGGGTGCCGAGAGAAGCGGGGCGAAGCGCCATCAAGCAGTTGTTCGCCGACCGGCACTGGAAATCGGGGGTTTTTCCGGGTGGAAAGCCCGGCTCCGGCGTCGAGGGTGCGTACAAACGCGCGCACGGGCTCCGCCACCAGGGGCCTCCGACCAAGACGGGCTGGGCCGTGCGGCTTCGGGATGTCTGGACGATCAAAGCCGAGGGAGAACCGGACGAGGTGGAGGTCAAGCCGAAGGGGGGGAAGGCGGGGAAGTAGCGCTTGCTTCCAAAAAGGAAGTGCTTACCTCTCCCGCATGTCCCGACTCCCCACGCTCTACCTCCCGCACGGCGGCGGCCCCTGCTTCTTCATGGACTTCGGCCCGGGCGACCCTTGGGGGCCGCTCGCCCGGTGGCTTGCCGCGTTTCCGAGCGCCCTGCCCGCCGTTCCCCGGGCGATCCTGGTGATCTCCGCGCACTGGGAGGCCCCGGTCCCGACCCTGCTGACCGCGCCGAACCCGCCGTTGCTCTTCGACTACTACGGGTTCCCGCCGCACACCTACCAACTGACCTGGCCCGCTCCCGGCGCCAGCTTTCTCGTGCCACGGGTGCGCCAGCTCCTCGACGCCGCCGGCATCCCCTCGGCCGAAGATCCCACACGTGGGTACGACCACGGGGTGTTCGTCCCGTTGAAGGTTTCGTTCCCGAACGCCGAGATCCCGACGCTTCAACTCTCACTCCGACAGGGCCTCGACCCCGCCGCACATCAAGCCCTGGGCCGCGCGCTCGCCCCGCTCCGTGACGAAGGGGTCTTGATCCTTGGCAGCGGCTTGAGCTTTCACAACATGCAGATGTTCCAGACGGCGCAGGCGATGCCTGTGTCCGAGCGCTTTGACGCCTGGCTCGCCGAGACTGTGACGGCCGACGTGCCCGAGCGCACCGAGCGCTTGAACGCCTGGGCGTCGGTCGGACGCCTGGCCCATCCCCGCGAAGAGCACCTCCTCCCGCTCATGGTCGTGGCGGGGGCCGCGGGGCACGACCGGGGAACTATCCCCTTTCGCGGCCCCATGATGGGCGCTCTGGTCTCGGCCGTGCAGTTCGGGTGAGTCGGCGCCCGGGGTTCTTTCACATCCCCGTGGTCTGACCTCGGTTGGGCGGCTTGGGACCGTCCCCGCGCCGTTCGACAGGCGAGCGCACGCCGCTGATCGGTGGAGCGGCCCCCCCCCGAGCGACGTGAACGCTTGGCCGCGCCGGTTTGCAGCGGCGTCCTACGGCCCCGCTGGGTGGCGCAGTAGCGGCCCCAAGCCGCCCAAAAGCGGGCGACGAACCACGCCCGACGGTCGCACCATGGGCGCCGCGCGGTGCAGCCGCCGATCCGCGCGCTCGGCGAACCTCGCGCGCGGATCGGCGGTTCTTTTGCACCGTTCCTACCGGCGGAAAGCAGCGGGCCCGTCGAAGACGCCGGGCCCACTGCCTTCCACCTGGAACGGTGCGGTTTGGGGCCAGCCCGGCTCC
>CANKNP010000347.1 GCA_947483545.1 Deltaproteobacteria bacterium
AACAGCGCACGACCATCCCCCGCTGAGAGGAAAGGCGCACCTGCACGGGCGGTCACCAGCCACGCGCGCACCTCTTCCGCGGCGGCCTCGTGGCGATGGGGCGCCTCCGGATCGCGCGACGGGACGGGGGCATCGGCGAGGGGGTGCTTAGCCACGGGTGCAGACATGTGCTTCCGGTATTATCCTCCGCCGGCACCTGGAGCCCTCCGAATGCGCGCACGTCTCGCCCTTCCTCTCGCTGTCTGCCTCGCCCCCGGGAGGCTCTCGCGACTTTGCCTGATGGGCGGGCTCTCGCTGTTCCTGGTGGCCCCGGCGAACGCCGCAAAGAAGGACAAGGAGACCGAAGAGGAGACCGAAGAGCCGACCCCGTCTCCGGACGATTTTCGGGAGGCCGGGGAAGAGGAGGAGGACGACGAGCCCGCGCCCAAGCGCTTGGAGGAGGACGACAAGGACGACGAGACGGACCCCGACGAGAAGGCCGACGACGACTTTTCAGACGACAACGACGACGATGACCTGGAGTTCAACGACGAGGATGAGCAGTCCAGCGTGAAGCCCCGGGAGGCCGGTGAGGACACCGCCCAGATCTATCGGGACTTCGAGAAGAAGGTCAGCGAATACAACGCAGACGAAGAGCAGATCAAGTGGGAACAATACTTGGAGAAGTACCCCAAATCGCTGTTTCGGGACCGCATCGAAGCCCGCATGGACGAGCTGTCGAACGAGATGTACAGCGAGCGTGTGCCGGGCAGCGACGGCGTGAAGGCCGTGGACGGCGCCGATCGGGAGCTCAACTTCGCGAACGGCTGGCACTTGATGGGGGTGGACCCCCAGAGCAAGATCACCGCGGGGTTTGCCCTCGGCATCGGCAACTGGTTCTCGATGAAGGCCGATCTTGAGTACCAGCTCATGCGGCAGCTCTCCGTCCACGGCGGCGTCAACCGCGGGCTCGGCGGCTGGGAGATCGCGGCGGGCGGCAAGTACGCGCTGATCAAGTCGGCACGGACCAATACGATCCTCACGGGGGCGATCGACCTCGGACTGTTTACGGCCCCGGCCAACATGTACCCGACGGTGATCCCGACGATCGGCTTGGGGCAGCGCATCAACGTGTTGAGCGGCCTGGACCTGGCCCTTGTGGTCAGCGTCGTCCCCGAGTTTCACCAGCCCATCAACGTGCGGTACAGCGGCGGCTTGACCGCTGAGCTGCGTGCCAACGAGATCCTCTACGTGTTCGCCGAGACACAGGCGAACTTGCGTGACGTGAGCGGCAGCCTCTTCCAGTTCCACACCGCGAGCTTCGGCCTGCGGTTTGTGCCGAAGCGGTCGAGCCAGGACGACGGCGGAGGGCGCGCGATCGTCGGGGTCGGTGCGGACGCGCCCTACCTCCACGACTACTGGAACCTCTACGGCGGCGCGGTCAACGTGGACGCGGCGTACTACCTGTAAAGAGGTCAGCCCTTGGTCGAGAACGAATCCACCGTCGTCAACCTGCAGGTGCAGGTCATCGCGATGAAGTCGTTCACCCTCCCGCTCCAGGTTCCGACCTACCTGCCCGCACGGGATCTCACGCAGCGGGTGGCCCGTGACGCCGGGCTCGACGCGTTCTGGCCCGATGGACGGCGCCGGCTCTATTGGCTGCGCGCACGCGGTCGCCTGATGCGCGACGAGGAGAAGCTCTCCGACCTGGGCTGCGTGAACGGGGAGCTGGTGTACCTGTTGCCGGAGCCGCCCGCCGGCAGTGGCGTACTGGAGCAGGATCCCGAGTACCCGGTGAACCTCGGCTACGCGGGCGCTGGCCTCTGGTCGCTCTTCGGCGCGCTGCTGTTGGTGGCGGGGTGGGCGCTCTTTTGGGGGATGGCGCTGGGCATGTCCCAGAGCCTGTCGGTCACGTCGCTCCCCGGCCTCGCGCTCGGGCTTTTCTGCGCCTCGTTGGCGCGCCACCTGTGGGGCGGACGCGGCACGCAGCTTCGAATCGTCGTGTCCGCGCTCGTCTTTCAGCTCGTCTTGTCGATGGTCGCGATCACCGCGCCGATAGCACTCCAGGACATGCCCGCGCTGGACATGTATTGGCTCGGCGCGCCGGGCGTGATCCTCGGCATGATCGGCGTCTTTATCGGCTGGCTGGCGTGGTGGGGCGGGGTCGAGCCGCTGCCGACCTCGAAGCAAGAGGAAGCGACGACGACCCAGGTGGCCGCCGTCGTCAACTGTGGGATTTGCGGGCTTGGGATCGAGCAGAACGTGCGTGTCGAGTGCGCGCAGGCGTGTGGCCAACACTTCCACCAGGGGTGCCTCAAGGCCAAGACCTCGGTCTACCGGGGCGATGCGTCGAAGTGCGCCGTCTGCGGCAAGAAGGTCGCTTGACCGGGCGACGGCTTGGGCTCTCAGGCTCCGCCGGCACGGGCAAGACGACGCTGGGGCGCAAGCTCGCAGCAACGTTGGACCTGCCCTACATCCCCGAGGGGATGCGGACCTACCTGGAGCGCACAGGGGCAGACCTGCACGCGTTGGGGACGGCGGGTTTGCGTTCGTTGGTGCTCCAGCTCTGGGACGAGCAGCGCGCGGCCGAGGACGACGCGCTCTCCCGGAGCGGCGGATTTGTGGTGGACCGCTGCTCCTTTGATTTCGCCGCCTTCTGGATTTATTATGGGTTTGCCGGGGCCGAGCCCCAGACCGAACGCATCTTCGCAGAGGTGCTGGATCCGAGGCGCTACGACGCCGTTTGGTTGCTCCCCTGGGGTCAGTTCCCGGTGGAGGCCGATGGCGTGCGCACGAGCAAACCATACTTGCAGCTCCACGTTCATGTCTTGATCGAGGGCATGTTGCACCGGGGAGGGGCGCCGCTGCGGCACGTCACCGCCCGGAGCGTGGAGGATCGGGTCACGGAGATCGTGCGGGGGCTGGCGTGACGATCCTGACACACCCGATCTTTCTTTTGCACGACACCGGGCGGGGGCACCCGGAGAGCGTGAGTCGGCTGGTGAACGTGCTCGCCGCGGTGAAGGCCGCAGGCTTTCAGGTGACGGAGGTGCGGGCGCCCGCCGACCAGGCCACGCTGCGGCTTGGACACACGGCGGATCAGGTGCGCAGCGCGTTGTCCTGGGTGGGCAGGGCAGGGGAGGCCGGCGAGGAGGTCCCGATCAGCGAACGGTCGATCGAGGCCGCGTGCTGGGCGGTGGGGGCGGTGGTCGAGGCCGTGGACCGGGCGCTCGGGATAAGCGGGCTCGCGGAGGACGTGGTTTGGGTGTTGGCGCGACCGCCAGGTCACCACGCCACACGTGATCGCTCGCAGGGGTTTTGCGTGTTCAACAACGTGGCCATCGGCGCGCTGCACGCGGTGGCCGCGGGGATTCCGAAGGTCGCTGTATTGGATTGGGACGTTCACCATGGAAACGGTACGCAGGATATTTTCTGGGACCTGCCAAACGCGATGCTGGTGTCGATGCACCAGAGCCCGCTTTACCCCGACTCCGGGGAGCCGACCGAACGCGGGGGGCACGACAACATCGTGAACGTGCCGCTCGCCGCGGGCAGCGACGATGCGGACTACCTCGTAGCGTTGGGGGGGCAGGCGTTGCCCGCCCTCGCCCAATTCGCCCCCGGGATTTTGCTGGTGTCCGCGGGCTTCGACGCCCAGCAACACGACCCGCTCGCCGGCATGTGGGTCACCCCGGCGGGCTTTGGAGCGATGGCGCGGGCGGTGCGGGAATGGGCGCGGGCGAGGCGGATTCCGGTGGTGTTTGTGCTGGAGGGGGGGTACCGGGTGGAGACGCTGGGGGCGTGTGTGGTGGCGTGTCTGGGGTCCTGACCCAAAGCGAAAAATACCTGCGATGGTGCTGCTTCACCGTCGTGACAAAGGTGAAATCGTCGCCGAGGGTCTTGAGCAAGTCGTTCTCACGCCCGTAGCTGGTGGGAAAACTGGCCCGGCCTGTCGCGGTGGTCACGAGGAAGGCGGGGTTGTGGCCGAGCACCCAGGCGCGGTCGAAAGGCTTGCCTGTCAGGTGTGGCTCGGTCAACGAATAGTCGTGGATGTCGAGCACGTTCACGTCGGGGCCCACAAAATACGGGAGCACGCCGCCGTCCCGGGTCAGCAGCCAGGCGCCGGACGGGAGCTCCCGCTCGCGAATATCGGCGATTTTCCGGCCCAACTTCTCCCCCGGATCCCGAGGAAGAACGGTGTTGTTCCGGTCATACCGGGTCTCGGCCTCGCGCATCGGGCCGAGCGAGAGCCGGGCGGTCCACGCCATGATCGCGACGGTGGTCACGATCGCGGCGGGGCGCGGCAGGGCCTGCAGCATCGGCGCGACGCAGACCACGACCAGGGCGAACGGCGCGAGCAGGAGCCGGCCGCCCGGCATCCAGTTGAACACCCTCAAGGCCAAGAGCGTGAGGCCCGCGGCGAGGGTGAGCAGCAGGTATTTTTTAGCGTCCCGGGGGGAAAGGACCAGGGCGACCAACCCAAGCAGGGCCACGACCGGCCACAATTCAACCCCACGCGCCAGATAACTCTCGTTCATCTCCCACATCTCGAGGAAGGGTTTTCGCGCTTGGGCGTTGAACGTGTTCGGCACGAGCGTACCAAACCAGAGCCATCGGCCCAGGAAATAGGGAAACACCACCAGGGTGAAAGCGACGAGCGGTTTCACGTCCCGGCGGGTCCAGGCCGCCCAGGTCGCCAGAACGCCGCCCACGACGATGCCTTCCGGGCGCACGAGGTAGAGCGCACCGCAGAGCATCCCCGCGGCCGTGGGCGCGGCGGCGGCGATCGCGAGCCAAGCGGCCGCGAGCACACCGAACAAAAACATCGCGGTTTCGAGCCCGTTCGTGGACGCGATCGCGACATAGGGGTTCAGCGCGAGGATCCCGGCGGGCACGAGCGCCCAGGGGGTGTAGGCCCGGCAGAGCGCGGCGCCCAAACCCCCGGCGGCCACGATGGCGGCCATGCCGAAAACCAAACCCCAGCCGGTCAGCCACCACGCGGGGTGGGTGGGCAGCAGGGTGGCGGGCAAGCACCACAGCACCCACAGGAAATTGGTGTAGCCCTCGACCGGCGGCTGGCCGGGGTTGTAGACGAGACCGTGGCCGTGGGCCAGGTTGTAGGCGTACCGCAGCGAGATCCAGGCGTCGTCCACCGTGGAGGGCAGGGTCGGCCACGCCGAGACGGCGAAGGCGCCGCAGAGGACCAAAAGGGCGGCGTAGAACGTATGGCCGGTCAACCCTCGGC
>CANKNP010000348.1 GCA_947483545.1 Deltaproteobacteria bacterium
AAAATCCATCATCATTGAAATCGTGGTCGGTGAACACCACGCTTCGCCCTCATCAAACTCCATTTGGGAGCGGGAGGGAACGGCGAGATCGATGCCGTTGGCGGTGCCGCGGACCTCGCCGCGGTTGTCGCGAGAGGTGTCGGCGACCGCGATGGTGAGGCGGCTGGCGGTGGGGCGGCTCGCACCGGTTGCGTAGAGCCGGAGTGTGATGCGCGCGGCGTCGGCCTCGTTCTCCAAATACAGGGTGTCGGTGTAGACAGTGCCTTGCTGGTCGGACTGCCCGTCCACCGAGTGCCGCTCGATCGTCTCGGTGCCGCTCGCCCAGACCCCGAGCACGTAGGGCGACGTCCAACTGCCGCCGACACGCGCCTCGACCTCGACTTGGACCCAGGTCCCGGTCGGTGTGGCGGCGTTCCAGGAGGCCACCAGGCCGTCGAACGAGACCCCGGGGCTCAAGGCCTCGGTGGTGAACGCCCAGGTCTCGGTGCCGCCCTGCGTGGTGGTCTCGCCGTCCACCATCGCCCAGGCTCCGCGAACGGCGCAGCGACCGCGGGCGTCGGAGAGCGCCTCGCAGGTGGTGACCGGGTCGGCGTCGGCGTCGGAATCGGCGTCGGAATCGCTGTCGGTGTCGGTGTCGGTGTCGGTGTCCGCGTCGGCATCGGTCTCCCCAGCGGGGGCACGAACGCTGCCGTCCGGTTCATCGACACAGGCTTGGAAGAGGGCGAAGAACATGCCGCCGCGTATCCTGCGCGCGGCGAGGGAAGCGGCTGTGCCGCCATAGGGGATGGAACAATTGTGAGGGGCTCAGTTATGTTACCTTCCAGGGGAGGCAGAAGTCGCGGTGGCGTTGGCCAGGACCCGCGCGTTAGCCGCGCCCACCCCGGAGGTGCTTCGTGCGCGCGAGACTGCTGCTTGAGGATGGCCGGTCGTTCGAAGGCCTGGCGTTCGGCGCCACCGCCACGCGCGTGGGCGAGATCGTCTTCAACACCGCGATGACCGGCTACCAGGAGGTGCTCACCGACCCTTCGTACACCGAGCAGATCGTCGTGATGACCGCCTCCCAGGTCGGCAATTACGGGCTCAACGGCGGCGATGACGAGTCGGGCGGCATCCATCCTGCGGGCTTCGTCGCCCGGGAGTTCAGTCGGATCACGTCGAACCACCGCGCGGAGGTGAGCCTGCTCGATGGGCTGACCGGCGCGGGGGTGCCCGCCATCCACGGCATCGACACCCGGGCGTTGGTCCGGCACATCCGGTCGAAGGGCGCGATGAAGGCGGCCATCAGCACGGAGGGGGAGTCGGACGCCCAGCTTCGGGAGCGGATCGTCGCGTGGCCCGGCATGGCGGGGCGAGCGCTGGCGACGGAGGTCTCGACCCCCGCGCGCTACAGCTACCACGTCGCCCCGCAGCCCCGGGCGCGGATCCACGTGCTCGACGGCGGCGTGAAGCGCAACCAACTCCGGCTGTTCGTGAAGGCGGGCTGCTCGGTGGAGGTCTTCCCGGCGAACACCCCGCCAGAGGTGCTCGGCGACGGCGCCGACGCGATCTTCCTGTCGAACGGCCCCGGAGATCCCGCGGTGTTGGGGGGGATGATCGCAACTGTGCGCGCCCTACTTGGCAAAAAGCCCATCCTTGGCGTTTGCCTGGGCCACCAGATCCTCGGGCTCGCGCTCGGGGCCGACACCTTCAAGCTCCGGTTCGGCCATCGCGGAGGCAACCATCCGGTCCGGGACAACGAGACGGGTCGGGTCGAGATCACCAGTCAGAACCATGGCTTCTGCGTCGATCCCGCGGGGGTCGAGCGCGCGGGCGGCACGGTCACCCACGTGAACCTGAACGATCAAACCCTGGAGGGCTTCTGCCACCGGGATCTTCAGGTTGCCTGCGTGCAGTTCCACCCGGAGGCGATGCCGGGGCCGAGGGACTCGGAGCACCTGTTGGCGGAGCGGTTCTTGAGGATCGCGGGGGTGTAGGGGCCGCGGCCTTGCCGCCCCCTCTCCCCTTGCCCACGCCCCCCCCCCGCGCTAACCGCGCCCGGCCGGAGTCTACCCCATGCCGCGTCGCACGGACCTCCACTCCATCCTCGTGATCGGCAGCGGGCCGATCGTGATCGGTCAGGCGTGCGAGTTCGATTATTCAGGTACCCAAGCCTGTAAAGTCCTGGTCTCCCTTGGATACCGGGTGATCCTGATCAACTCGAACCCGGCGACGATCATGACGGACCCGGACGTGGCGTCCGCGACGTACATCGAGCCGCTCACCGTGGACGTCGCGCGCGAGGTGATCGCGCGCGAGCGGCCGGACGCAATCTTGCCGACGGTCGGCGGACAGACGGGGTTGAACCTGGCGTTGGCGCTGCACGAGGCGGGCGTGCTGGAGGAGTTTGGCGTGCAGTTGATCGGCGCCAACCCGCAGGCGATCGCGGTCGCGGAGGACCGGGAGCTGTTCAAGGCGGCGATGGAGGAGATCGGGATCGGCGTGCCGAAGGCGGGCGTGGCGCGGACGGTCGCAGACGCCGAGGAGATCGTCAAGAGCGTGGGACTACCGGCGGTGATCCGGCCAAGCTTCACCCTGGGCGGGGCGGGCGGCGGCATCGCCTACAACATGGACGAGCTGCGGGACATCGTCGCGCAGGGGCTGGACCTGTCGCCGAACCGGCAGGTGCTGGTCGAGGAGAGCGTGCTCGGCTGGAAGGAATTCGAGCTGGAGGTGATCCGCGACTGCGCCGACAATTGCGTGATCATCTGCTCGATCGAGAACGTGGACCCGATGGGCGTTCACACCGGCGACAGCATCACGGTCGCGCCGGCCCTCACGCTCACGGACGCGCAGTACCAGGACCTGCGGGACATGTCGATCGCGATCATCCGACGCGTCGGGGTCGATACCGGCGGGTCGAACGTGCAATTTGCGGTTCACCCGGGCACGGGCGAGGTCCGGGTGATCGAGATGAACCCGCGGGTCTCCCGCAGCTCGGCGCTGGCGTCGAAGGCCACCGGCTTCCCCATCGCCAAGATCGCCGCCCAGCTCGCGGTGGGGCTGACCCTGGACGAGATCCAGAACGACATCACCCGGGTGACCCCGGCGTGTTTCGAGCCTACCGTGGACTATGTGATCGTCAAATACCCACGTTGGAACTTTGAGAAGTTCCCCGGCGCCACCTCCCGGCTGGGCACGGCGATGAAGAGCGTCGGCGAGGTCATGGGCATCGGCCGCACCTTCGTCGAGGCGATGCAGAAGGCGATCGCGAGCTTGGAGGGCGGGTTTTCCGATCTGTCCAAGCTGCCAGACGAGGAGGTCCGCGAGCGCCTGACGACTGCGACGCCCGACCGAATGCCCGCTTTGTTCGAGGCCTTGCGCCGTGGCGTGAGCGTGGACGAGGTGAACGCCGCGACGCGCATCGACCCCTGGTTCATCGACCGGATCCTGTCGATCATCGAGGCAGAGCGGGAGATCGCCGCGTCACGCCTGGACAAGCTCGATGTGGAGGCCATGCGGGGCTACAAGTCGATGGGCTTTGGGGACGGCCGCATCGCGACGCTCCTGTCCGTGAAAGAGGAGAACGTACGGGCGCGCCGGGATGCGCTTGGCGTGCAGCCCACCTTCAAGCGCGTGGACACCTGCGCCGGGGAATTCGAAAGTTTTACGCCCTATCTGTACTCCTGCTACGAAGAGGAGGATGAAGCTGGCGAGATGGACCGTCCCCGGGTGGTTGTGTTGGGCAACGGCCCAAACCGCATCGGGCAGGGTCTGGAATTCGACTATTGCTGTTGCCACGCCGCCTATGCCGTTCAGGAGCGGGGATTTGCAGCGGTGATGGTGAATTGCAACCCCGAGACGGTCTCCACCGACTACGACACCTCCGACAAGCTGTATTTTGAGCCCGTCACCGCCGAGCATGTGCGGAGCGTTGTGGCGCGCGAGAAGGCGGTGGGTACCATCCTGCAATTTGGCGGGCAGACCCCGTTGAAGCTCTCGCATCAGGTGGGAACTGTGCTCGGCACGTCGCCGGAGGCGATTGACCTTTGCGAGGATCGTCGCCGGTTCAATGTGCTCATGAACCAGCTTGGGATCCGTCAGCCTGAGGGCGCGATGGTGGACGACCGCGAGGGCGCCTTCGCCGCCGCCGCCCGGCTGGGATTTCCGCTGCTCGTTCGCCCCAGCTACGTGTTGGGCGGCCGGGGCATGAAGATCTGCTTTGACAGTTACGACTTCAAGATGGCCTTGGACGAGGCGATCCGCGTGAGTGACGCCCACCCTTTGCTCATCGACCGGTTCCTGGAAGGTGCGGTCGAATACGACGTGGACGCGCTGTGCGACGGCGTAGACGTCCACATCGCCGGGATCATGGAGCACATCGAAGAGGCGGGCGTTCACTCGGGCGACAGCACCACGGTGTTCCCCCCCGTCCAACTCTCCGACGTGAACCGTTGGGAGATGATGGAGATCGCCACCCGCGTGGGCAAGGAGATTCGTGCCGTCGGTCTGATGAATGTGCAGTTTGCAGTGCAGGCGGGCGTCGTCTACGTGATCGAGGTGAATCCTCGGGCTTCTCGGACCGTTCCGTATCTGGCGAAGGCCACGGGGATCCCGCTGGCCCGGTTTGCGACGAGGCTTGCATTGGGCGAGAAGATCGCGGATTTGGGGGATCTGTCCCATTGGGGCGCCGGGTATTATTTTATCAAGACGCCGGTGTTCCCCTGGCGAAAGTTTTCGGGCACCGACACGATCCTCGGTCCCGAGATGCGCTCCACCGGCGAGGTCATGGGCGTGGGGCGATCGTTTGGGGTGGCCTACGCCAAGGCGCTGATCGCCTCGGGGATGACGCTGCCCACAGAGGGGGGTGTGTTCTTGTCCTTGCGGGACGCGGACAAGCCGGTGGGCATTGAGCTGGGCCGGGAGTTGACGGAGATGGGGTTCACGCTGTACGCGACCCAAGGCACGGCCAAGGCGCTGGCCGCCGCGGGGGTGCCAGCGGAGGCGGTTTGGAAGGTGCGCGAGGGCCGACCGGACGTGGTGGACCGCATCAAGAACGGGCACATCCAGCTGATCATCAACTCGCCGCTTGGAAAGCGCGCTCAGTACGACGAGGCCGCGATGCGGACGGCGGGGCTGCGGTTCGGTGTGCCGTGTGTCACGAACCTGCAGGCGGCCAGGATGTTGCCGGCGGCGTTGCGGGCGCTGCGGGAGGGGGGACTGGGGATTACGA
>CANKNP010000349.1 GCA_947483545.1 Deltaproteobacteria bacterium
CCCTCATCCGCCGCCGACTACGGCGGCACCTTCTCCCGGAGGGCCCGGAGGGAGAAGGGGGAAGACGCGAGCTGCGGGGAAGGGCACCCCCGGGCCGGCCCCCCCGGCCCATATCGGGTCACGAATCGCGTCGGCCACCGCCGCGGGCGCGGGTCCCCATCCACGCCAGCGCGAGCAGCATCGCCTTCCACCCCCCCCCGACCCCCACCCCGCAGCCGGTGGCCTGGGTCGTCCCGTTGAGAACGGTGAACGTTGAACCCTCGAAGTAGCGCACGCCGTCATCGACCACCACGTCCCGGTCGCCCAGCGGGGCGTTGCCCGAGATCGTGCAGGTGACTGTGACGACCCCGGCCGCGGCTGCGGCGTTGTCGATCACCACATCGGGGCCCAGGTCCACGGTGGGGCTGGTGGTCGCCATCTCGCCCAGGTAGTGCAGCTCCAGGGTGATCTGCTCCCCTTGCCGGGCGGTGAGCGCATCCCCCAGGAGTCGCGGTCGGTCCTCGCCGTCGAGCACCGTGAAGGCGTCGGCGACCGTGACCTCGCCGCTCGGGGACCGGACCACCAGGGCGCGTTCTCCGGGCTCGGCCTCGCTGTCGATCTGGAGGTCGAGCTCGGCGCAGTCTACGTCGTAGACGGTCAAGGCCACGAGGATGCCCTCGCCGAGGGTCACCTCCACCTCGCCGTCCGTGAGCAGGAGATACTGCCCCGTCAACACCGAGCGCATATGGTCGCCGGGCCACCCCTCCGCGGGCGTCAGGTCCGTGACGCTCGGCACGGCCCCGAGGATCTCGAGGGACTCGCTCGCGTCGCCCTCCCCCAAGCTGTAGGTCGCACGCACGGTGAACGTGTCGAGGCCCCCGGTCACGGCGGCGTCTGCGCTGGTGGTGGCGACCTCATCGATCTGCACGCCATCGCGGTAGAGCCGGTAGCCCGTGACCTCCTGAACGCTCTCGGGGGCGGTCCAGACCAGGGGCACGGTCTGTCCGACGGGGCGCTCGGCGTCCAAGCGCAAGTCGAGGGGTGCGGCCAGGTAGTACCGAAACGACGTCTCGACGGACACGGCTTCGTTCTCCCCGTCGCTCGCCCACACCTGGTAGGCGACCGTGGTGTCGGTCACCTGTCCTGGGATCACGCCTTCCCAGGCCTCGTCCGCCCCCGTCATCGGCACGCTCACGGTCTCCCCCCCGTCGCAAACGTAGCGAAGCTCCACGCTTTGCAGCGCCACATCTTCGCGCACGGTCGCGTGGACAACGCGGTCCTCGAGGATCGCCTCCGTGTCCTCCAGCACCTCGACGGATTCGATCGACGGCGCGATCGGATCCCCGTCCCAATAGGCCACGTCGTCCACGAACCATCCCCCCCCGACGCCTGCGGTGTCTGCTTCGAACACCCATCGCACGGCCAGCGGGCTACCCAAGCCGGTCAGATCCACGGCCGTCTCGACCCAGCCCGACGATGCCCCGGACCAAGCCCCCGCGGAGGCATACACCGGGGTGACCGCGGTCCAGCCTGCTCGGCCATCTACCTCGATCCAGGCGCTGTCCCCGGCTTGCAGGTCGTACCACTGGGCGAATTCGAGGACCGGCCGCGCAGCGCCGGACAAGTCGATCGCAGGGCAGGTCAGGGTGTCCCGCGTGTCGTTCAGGTAGCCCCCGCCCAGCGCGAGCGCCCAGCCGTTCGTGCCGGTGAACGCCGCGCCTGAGCCGCCGGTGATCGCCCCCCACGTCCACTGTGCGGTCTCCCCCTCGGAGATGCAGCCGCCATCGTCGTCCTCGAGCGAGAGCGCGCCAAGGGGCACGGCCGCGTGGACGGCCCCGGCCAGGGAGAGCGCCCACAACACGCTACGCCCCGGTGTCCCCGAGGCTGTACGTCACCTCGATCCAGGCATCCGGCGGAGGTGCTGCCTCGAACACCAGCGCGGGCACGCTGTGATCCAGGGCCCAACCGCTCTCCATGCGCTCGCCGTCCACCCAGACCGCTGCGCTGCCTTCGGCGGGGTCGGCTTGCAGTGGGAAGCTCACCTGCCATTCGACGGCGACGGCGCCCATGTCGGTGACCAGGCTGCCGAAGTCGCCCGTGCAGATGCTCGCGACCTTTCCGCCGGAGCCCTCGGCCACCTCGACGTACCGGGTGCCGGCGAGGGCCGTCCCGTTGTCCCCGGTGCAGCCGCCTGGGAGATCGCCAACGAGCGCGCTGGCCCTCGCGCCGCGGGCGGTGCGATTCTGCTCGGCGGCGAGCACGGCCAGGAAGGCGGTGACGGGATCATCGCCGAGCACGTCCCCGCTGCTGTCGTCGGCGTCGGTCACGAACAGCACGTGCAAAGCGGCGTCCGCGCGGCGGAAACCCGTGTTCACGCCGAGCGGGTCGGACAGCACCAACGTCGCGGCGTCCAGCCCCTGGGAGGGCGGAAGCGCCGAGGTGCCGACGTTCATCGCTTCGGCGAGGTTCCCCGCAACGTCGTCCTGGGAGGGGGTGAGGATCCAGGGTACGCCGAGCAGCGCGCCCTGGTCCGCCAGATCCATGGAGACGACCCCGATCTGGTAGGCCACGTCGAGGTCGTCGAGGGCGGAGACGAAGACCACCGCAGCGTCGCCGAGCATCGCCTGCTCCTCGGCCATGCTGCCCGTGCCGTCTACGACGAAGAGCACGTCCAACCCCGGCAGGGGCGCCTGGGTGAACGACTCCGTGACCGTGACGTCGCGCACCTCAGCGCTCGCGCCGTCGAGAAAGTAGTCGTTACACCCCAGCAGCAGGAGGAGCGGCGAGATCATCCGCTCTCCGGCGTGCGCCAGGCCTGCACCCGTACGACGTCTTCGCTCTTGGCCTCTTTTCGCTCGAAGATCACCCGCCGAAAACCCCACAAGTTGAGCAGGCGGTACTCGCCGCTGAACGAGGTCCACGCGGTGGTCGTCGTCGGAGGAAATCCGCACATTCCGAGCGCCTGGTCTCGCCGGACGGGGGAGGGGAGCGGCACGTCGATAAGGTAGATGCGGTCGTTCAGGACGCGCAGGGAACCACGCTCAAACGCCAGGAGCTGCCCCTGGCCGCTCGGCAAGTCCGTCTGGGTGACGACAGCACCGAGCTGCTGTTCGATCTCGGCACGGGCGACGTTGTAGCTCTGCTGGCCGAGGTACCGCGCGTCCACGTAGACGCCCTCCGGCTTTACGTACACCAGCGCCGCAGCCGTGTTCGGGCGGCTCTTGATCTCGGAGAGCTTGCGGTCCCGCTCGATCTGCTCCGCTGTCGGCAGCGGCGGGGCGATGCTCGCGGGCGCAGCCGGCTCGCCTGAGCAGGCGACGAACAAGAGCACCAGCGGGAGCGACGACCAGACCATTGCGCCCGAGTGTATCAAGGATACCCACCCGCCATGCGGATACGCCTACGCTACTTTGCCGTCCTACGCGAGCGCGCGGGGTGTGATCACGAGGAGCTGGAGCTCGACGGGACGCCCAGCGCGGGGGAGGTGTTCCG
This sequence comes from Deltaproteobacteria bacterium, assembly GCA_947483545.1. Next base: position 3,472 of record CANKNP010000349.1, read on the forward strand.
GGGGCGGTTCCCCGACCTTTCCCTGGTGGTCGCCTACGCGAGAAATGGGGAGATGTGCGGGGCAGACGCCGCGCTCTCCGATGGTGACGAGCTCGCGCTCCTGCCTCCGCTGGGGGGCGGATGACCGGCGTAGTCCCGGGTCGGATCGACGTCGCGGCGGTGACCGCGGCGGTGCGGAGCGCGGGACACGGCGCGATCCTGACGTTCGAAGGGGTGGGCCGAAATGAATTCGAGGGTCGGGCGGTGGTCGCCTTGGAGTACGAGGCCTGGGCCGAGCCGGCGGAGCGCACGCTGCGGGAGATCTGCGCGGAGGCTGAGGCCCGCTGGGCCTGTCGCGCGGTGATCGTGCACCGGACGGGTCGGGTCGAGATCGAAGAGCCCAGCGTCGTGATCGCCGTGGGGGCCGCACATCGGGCGGAGGCCTACGAGGCGTCCCGGTACTGCATCGAGCAGCTCAAGGTCCGGGTGCCGGTCTGGAAGAAGGAGATCTACGCGGACGGTAGCGCGTGGGTGGCGAACACCCCATGAAAGAGATGCCGCTCAACCGGCCGTTCCGGGATCGAACGCTGACCGAAGCCGTGGGGGTGAACCCGTATGTGGCGATCCATCGCGAATTCCCCGAGATCATCCCTGCGGAGAACGCAGAACGCTGGCGCGGGGCGTGGTCGGGTGCGTTCTCGACCCCCGGGCCCGTTCACCTGGAGATCGGGAGCGGGAACGGTTTCTACCTCGCGGGAATGGCCGCTGCGAACCCGGACATTCGATGGTTGGGGCTAGAGCTGCGGTTCAAGCGTGTGGTGATCGCCGCGCGAAAGCTGCGGGTCGCAGGCATCGAGAACGCGAAGCTCGTCCGATTCGATGCGTTCAACCTGCCCCGTTTGTTCGCGCCCGGGGATCTCCACGGCGTACACATCAACCACCCGGATCCGTGGGCAAAGGACTCCCAAGCGCATCGCAGGCTGATCAGCGCGCCCGTGCTGAGCCAGCTCGCCGGGTTCGTGCGGCAGGGCGGGGAGCTCCGCCTCAAGACCGATTTCCACCCGCACATCGACGCGCTCGTGGACTGCATCGCGACGATGGAGGGCCGGCCCTGGACGCTGGTGGCGACCTCCGAGAACGTGACGACCCTGGGCGCGCCCTGGCCGGGGGACGTGTGTACGAACTACCAGCGCAAGATGAACGAACGCGGGATGCCGGTCTTCGCGGCCTGGGCGCGACGCTCAACCCTGACGTGAACGTGAGGTTCTGAGGGTTCGGCTACAGGTCCAGGACATCCCGGCCCGCGGCGCTTGCCACGCCGCCGGCCCGCCCCTACGTTCCCCGAATGGAGCCTCCTTGTCCTTCCCCACGGATCGCATCGGCAACACGCCGCTCGTGCGGATCGACCGCGGTTTTCAGCTTCCGGCTGGCGTAGAGCTCTGGGCGAAGCTGGAGGGCTTCAACCCTGGCGGATCGGTCAAGGATCGCGCGGCCTGGGCGATCATCGACGATGCGGAGCGAAGCGGTCGTCTGCTGCCGGGCGTTCGGCTCCTCGACTCGTCGAGCGGCAACACCGGCATCGCGTACGGCATGATCGCGGCAGCCCGTGGCCACAGCTTGACGCTTTGTCTGCCGAAGAACGCCAACATCGAGCGCAAAAAGATCCTCGCTGCGTATGGCGTCGAGATCATTGAGACGGATCCGCTGGAGG
>CANKNP010000350.1 GCA_947483545.1 Deltaproteobacteria bacterium
ACCAATCCAGGACGCCGACTCTCAGACGTTGATGCGCCTCTTTCACACGCTGAAGGGCATGAGCGCGACGATGGGTTTTGAGGCCATGACGCTCCTTGCGCATGTCTTGGAGGACGTGTTTGAGGCCGTCCGGCAACACCGTGTGCCCGGCGATGCGCCCGCGCTCCAACTCGCGCGCGACGGGCTGGAGATCTTCAGCCGGCAAATCGACCAGGTGGTGATCGGCGAGGAGCCCTCCCCCGCGACGGCGCTTGAGCATCGGGCCCGCGCTTTCCTACGCACCTCCGGCACCACCGCGTTCACGCTGCTGCTGCCCGCAGCCGAGGCAGAGGCCGACGGCACCGAGCGCCCCCGCGGCGCCAGCGCGTCGGACGCGCTGACCGAGGTGCTGGCCGCATCGACGCGCCTGAAAGCGCTCCTGCCAGATGACGACCGCGTGCGCGTGGAGGTGGAACGCGTGCATTCGGCCGCCCGCCGGCTCTACGCAGCCCTCGCCGAGCTGCGGCAGGTCGCGTTCGAGTCCGTGGTCCCGCCGCTGCGGCGCCGCGTGCGCTCAGTCGCCGCGCTGTACATGAAAGAGGTCCGGCTCGACGTCCGCGGGGAAGGAACGCTCGTAGATCCCGTCTTGTTGTCTGCGTTGCAAGGCACGTTCGTCCACATGGTGACCAACGCGATCATCCACGGGATCGAGTCGCCGGACGAGCGGGAGGCCTCGGGAAAGCCAAGGATCGGGCTGCTCCAGCTCACGACGGAGCGAAACGGGGGGGATATCTCGATCATCTTCACCGATGACGGCCGCGGCTTCGACACGGAGGCCCTGTGCTTCGCCGCGGGGGTGGACCGGGGGGACCCAGTGGAGCTCGCGATGCGGCCGGGGGTCTCCACGGCGGCGGCAGTGGGCATCCACGCGGGCCGAGGGCAGGGCCTGGGCGCGGTGCGGGCGACGATCGAGGCGCAAGGCGGACGAATGACAGTCACGACGATCGCGGGGCGGGGGACACGGTTTCGGTTGGACCTCCCAGGGAAGGTGGAGCTGCGCGAGCTCACGCTCATCCAACTCGACGGGTTCACCTTCGCGATTCCGTCCCGCGCGCTGGAGGACACCCCCCCCGCAGCGACCACCGGGCCGGCCAGCCTCTACCTCCGCGACGGTCGCCGTCTCGCCGTCGAACGCCTGCTCGGCACGGTCGAGGCCCTGGTCAGCCCCCCGCCGTTCCCGATCAGCCGCCTCCCTCAGGTCACCGGCTCCACGATCGCACCCGATGGCAGCGTGCTCTTCGTGCTCGACGCCTCGAGCCTCGCGACCGGGGTCGCAGGATCCACGCCGGGGCTGCCGTACTACGGGGTGAACTGAAGGTTCATCGCGGGGGGCCGTAGGCCGTAGCCCGAAGCCTCCAGCCTCCTCCCCCGGATATACAGCGGCGTTCCACGGCCCGACCTGGAGCCCAGGCTAACGGGTCCAAGCCGCCCATTTTCCCTGGATGAACGCATGAAAGCAGTGGTCATGAGCGCCGAGTGGTCCCCGCGCGCCGGGTACGTCGTCTCTCCCCGCGAGATCGCCTCGGGCAAGGCCACGATGGCCTCGCAGGTCTATCGAAAGCCCGTTTTCCAATGGGAGGACGTGCCGGACCCGACTCCGGCCCGGGACGAAGTAGTGCTCCGCGTGCGGGCGTGCGGGGTCTGTGGCTCCGACACGCATTGCTACGAGAGCGATAACGACGGGTACATCCTGTTCTCTGGGCCCGTGCGGATGCCGTGCGTCTGCGGGCATGAGTACACGGCAGAGGTGATCGAGGTCGGGCCGGACGTAAGGTTCCTGCAACGCGGCGATCTGGTGGCCGCGGAGGGGATGCTGAATTGCGGTGTGTGCGAGGCCTGCCGGATCGGGCGGCCGAACCAGTGCCCGCACCTCGAGATGGTCGGCTTCTCGGCGCCCGGCGCGTACGCCCCGTACATCGCCGCGAAGGAGCGGTTCCTCTGGAAGATCAATGGGCTCGCGGAGCGGTACGGCTCCGCGGCTGCGGGCTGCGAGATCGGGGCGCTCGTGGAGCCGATCGCCTGCTCGTACAACGGGATGTTCGTCTCGGCAGGCGGCATGTTGCCGGGGTCGCACCTTGCGGTGTTTGGCTGCGGACCGATCGGGCTCGGCGCCATCGCGCTGGGGCGGGCGAGCGGGGCGGCGACCATCACGGCGTTCGAGACGATGCCAGAGCGCCTGGAGGTGGCCCGCAAGATGGGGGCGGACATCGCCCTGGATCCGCGGACGTGCAAGCCCCACGAGGTGATCCGGGAGCTGACGGGGGGCTGGGGCGCGGACATGCTGGTGGAAGCGGCGGGCGCCGGACTGCAGACGATGCCGGAGATCGAAAAGTCCTTCGCCCCAGGCGGGAAGATGGTCTACCTCGGGCGGACAGGGCTCAAAGCGCCCGTGCTGCTCGACGTCCTGGTGACCCAGGCTGCGGGCATCGTGGGGGCGCGCGGGCACGTCGGCGGCGGCTGCTTCCCGAACATTCTCCGGATGATGGAGCGGGGGGTGCTCAACGTGGGGCCGATGATCACCACGCGGATGCCGTTCTCCCAGACCCTGGACGCCCTCTTGAAGAGCACGGACCGCACCGACGGCAAGGTGATGGTTGAATACGGCTGAACCTGGGTAGTTTGCGCCGTCCCTTGACGGACGCATTGACTGGAGGGCTGCCACCGTGCTAATCCAACCCGCACTCCGCCCCCCGGCGGAGGACTGCTGCTCGCCCGCCTCGCCGCGGAGAAAAAGGATCCATGGGCAAAGCCATCGGTATCGATCTCGGAACCACGAACTCTTGCGCGGCAATCGTTGAGAACGGCAAGCCCCGGGTCATCACCTACAAGGGCGGCGCCTCGACGATCCCTTCGGTGTTCGCCATCAACGAGAAGGGCGAACGCTTGGTCGGGCAGGACGCGAAGCGCCAGGCCCAGCTCAACCCGACGAACACGGTCGCGGCCGCCAAGCGGCTGATCGGGCGGAACTTCCACTCGAAGACCATCGAAAAGATCCGCCAGGTCTTCACCTACGAGCTGGTCGAAGGGGAGAGCTCGGAGGTCCTGATCAAAGTCCGTGATCAGGTCTTCACGTTGGAGCAAATCTCTGCGGCGATCCTTCGGAAGATCAAAGAGGTGGCGGAGGACGCGCTCGGCGCGGAGGTCGATCAGGCGGTCATCACGGTTCCGGCGTACTTCAACGACCGGCAGCGCCAGGCCGTGCGGACCGCTGGAAAGCTCGCGAGCCTCAAGGTGCTTCGGGTCTTGAACGAGCCCACGGCGGCCGCGTTGGCGTACGGGCTGGGCCGAAACCTGAACCAGCGCATCGCGGTCTACGACCTTGGCGGCGGCACGTTCGACATCTCTGTGATCGACATCAAGGGCCGCATCTTCGAGGTCGTGGCGACGGGCGGCGACACGTTCCTGGGCGGCGTGGACTTCGACGATCGCGTCATGCAGTGGGTGCTGGAGACCTTCCACACCGCGACGCAGATCGACGTCTCTTTCGACCGCGTGGCCGTGCAGCGCATCCGGGACGCGTCGGAGGCTGCGAAGATCGAGCTCTCCGGGGCGATGCGCACGCGCATCCACATCCCCTACATCACGAACGGCGAGAACGGTCCCCTCGACATCGACGTCGAGCTCACCCGCGAAAAGCTCGACGAGCTGTGCATGGACCTTGTCGATCGCACGATCAACAACGTCGATCGCATCCTCAAAGAAGCCGGCAGCAGCAAGGCCCAGATCGATGAGGTGCTGCTCGTCGGCGGACAGTCGCGCATGCCGCTTGTGCAGCGCAAAGTCACCGAGTTCATGGGTCGGCCCCCCTCGAAGGGCGTGCACCCGGATGAGGCGGTCGGCATCGGCGCCTCCATCATGGCGCACTCGTTGGCGGGCGCCTCCGCCGCGGATGAGGTCACGCTCCTCGACGTGTTGCCGATGCCCATCGGCATCAACAAGGTCGATGGGTCGATGCATGTGCTGTTCCCGAAGAACCAGCCGCTGCCCGACTACAAGACCCGCACGCTGACCACTTCGAAAGACAACCAGCGCTCGATCATGCTGCGGATTTACCAGGGCGAGGCTCAGCTCTGTGCTGACAACGAGCTGCTGGGCACGTTCGTGTTCTCAGGCATCCGTCCCGCTCCGCGCGGCAAGGTGCAGATCGAGGTGACCTTCCACATCGACTCTGAGGGCATCCTCAACCTGACCGCCCGCGACAAGGGCACCGGCCAGACCGTCGAGAGCACCCTCAAGCTCGGGAAGTCTGGCGGCGTCGAGGTCGTCGGCGGCAGTTCAGTGCCGACCGCCGCCAAGCGCGAGGACGAGGTTACGCCGATGGCGGATCCGCCGCCCCTACCGCTCACGATGCCGGTCTCGGGCCTCGCCTCCCAGCTCGGAGCGCCCGAAGTCGATGCCGCGCCGCCGGGCGACGGCGCCGCAACGGTCCGTCCGGGCACACGCGCACCGCCACTGGGAAACGCCCAGACGATGCCGGAGCACCGCGCCGACCTGGAGCGCCTCGAGCAGGCGCAGCCCGTCCCGAAGGTCGAAGAGAAGCCGGCGCCCAAGGTCGAGGAGAAGCCTCCGGCCAAGCCCCCCGCTGCGTTGCCAGCCGTCCAGCCAAGCGTCTGGGCCAGGTTCATGGCTTGGTGCAAGGGCCTTTTCGGCGGCAAGTAAGTGCCGGAGACGGTGGATAAGCGCCTCGGGGCGGTCCGCTTCGTGCTGGTCTCCCCCCTTCAATCCGGAAACGTCGGCAGCGTTGCGCGGGCGATGAAGAACATGGGCGTGGACGACCTCGCTGTGGTCGCGCCGCGCGCGCTCGACATGGACCGGGCGCGCTGGATGGCGCCGGGGGCAACGGATGTGCTCGACCGGGCGCAGTACTGCCGCTCAGTCGCCGAAGCCGTCGCCGGGTGCCGAAAGGTATACGCCACAACGGCGCGGGATCGACACAACCGCTGGCCCGCGTTCGAGCCGGCGGGCTTCGCGGGGGATGCGCTGGCCGTCACCGCTGGCGGGGAGCGCATCGCTGTGTTGTTCGGGCCAGAGGACGCCGGGTTGGGGAACGAAGCGCTCGTCCATGCGCATGCGCTGATCCACATCCCGACGGACGTACACGCGTCCCTGAACGTG
>CANKNP010000351.1 GCA_947483545.1 Deltaproteobacteria bacterium
CTCGTCGTGCTGAACGAGTACGGGATGAGCGAAATTACGTCCGGGGACCTGCGTTCTGAGGAGTGGACCGGGCAGGTAAATGAGGTGGGAAAGGCTCTCCTCACGAGTGAGGACTTTCAGCAGGACTGCATCCTCGCTGCGTTCGATGTCGTTGCGACCGGTGTGGCCGAACAGGCGCTCAAGCTCGTCTTTGCCGCGCTGGACGTGGGAAGTGCGGTGGTGACCATCGGCACCTTTGTGGCGCAGTCTGACGAGGCGTCCGAGGCGAGCACCTGGACCTTGACCTTCTCGGGAGACTGCACGGACTCCGATGGGGATGGGTACTGCGCTGGTACCGATGCCAGCTCGGACTGCCAGGACTCCAACCCGAGCATCCATCCGAGTTCGGCCGAAGACTGCGATGGTGCTGATCAAGACTGCGACGGCGTGGTCGATAATCCCGCAAGCTGTTGGCTCGCCGTGTACCGCTACGTCGACGCCGATGGCGCGCATTGCTGGGATTCCACGGATGTGGCAGGCTCGGATTCACAGTGCGTAGGCTACGCCTACGAGTCGGAGGCGTGGTTTGTCCCCGCAAATAATGTGCCGGGCACGTGGCATGCCGTGCTTTGCTCCAAGCTCACCGACCACATCATTGTGGAGGATGGGGGCATGGATATGGGGATATTGCAAACTGCTGGCTATGTCTGCGGGCAGGATCTCGGATACCCCTACGACGTCGGATCCGGACCCGCGGCCGGGACGACCATGTTCGACGCGACCTGCCCCCTCTACCGCTTCACTGACACCCTTTCGAGCGGATTGGGCGTGCACCTGTTTACCCCCCACGACGATGGCGTGGGGGAATACAGCTGCGAGTGGCCAGCGCGCGCGGACGTGCTGGTTGACGGTGCCTGCTACACGGGTCCCCCGGGGGACTGCTCCGGGTAGGGTCACATCCATGTGCTTCCGCCCCCACTTCTTCCCCCGACCTTTGACCCCGAGAACGCGGCCCCGTCGGCACCCTCGGGCATCGAGGCATATGACCCCGGCGCGGCGCTGGTCGCCGACGCTCAATGCGCCGGACCCGGCGGGGGCCTGAACGGCGATCCGGGAAGCTCGCAGCCGAGGTCGGCCTCGACCGCGGCTGTCAGCTCCGCTCGGGTGATGCTCCGCTCCTCGGTGATGGCACGCTCGCGCAGCGCGGCGACGTTCGGGTGCAGGGCGTCAACGAGCGCGCGCTCGAACGCGCCGCCGCAATCGGTCTCCGCCACCGTGGCCGCTCCGACCTCTAGCTGGAAGGGGTCCACATCGCCATCGGGCAGGCCGGCGTCGATGCGCGGGAACTCCAGCCACACCGGCCCGTCGTACACCTGCCAGCTTGCTGCGCCCGGGTCGGCGAGCTCGTCGAGGAGCTCGATCAGCTCCGCCTCGTCCGCGGCGGAGATCAGCGCCGAGGTTCCATCCACCCACTTCACCAGGTACAGCTGCATGTCGGCGCGGGCCTCCCGCGGGCGAGCGTAACCGCGGTGTCGGGGCCAGACCGGCGGCCGCCCGCTATGCCGCTTCCGCATAGGGCAACGGCCACATCGCCGCCTCGCGCAGTCGCCGACGGAGCGTGTTCCGATCCAGCCGAAGGATGCGCGCTGTGTCCTTCAGGTCGCGCCCCTCACGCAGCAGTGCGAGTGCCGGTCGTAGATCGAGGTCGGCGCGCGGACGGCCGCAGTGCTTCCCGGCGGCCTGGGCGCGGCGGACGCCGGCGAGCACGCGCTCGCGAATGAGGTCGCGCTCCAGCTCGCTGATCGCGGAGAGGATGGTGAACATCGCCTTCCCGAGAGGGGTGGAGGTGTCCACCTGCTCGCGAAGGCTCACGAAATCCACACCAACCGCCCGGAATTCCTCCATGGAGACCAGAAGGTGCCGGGTATCCCTCGCGAACCGGTCGAAGCGCCATACGGCCACGATGTCGAGCTTCCCGGCGCGTGCGTCGGCCATGAGGCGATCGAGCCCAGGTCGGCGATCGACGGAGCCCGAGACACCGGCGTCGATGTACTCGGACACCACCCAGCCCCGCTGCGCGGCGACCAGGCGGAGCTCGTCGAGTTGGAGGCCGACGTCCTGCCCGTGATTCGTGGTGCTCACCCGCGCGTAGAGGGCGGCGCGTCGGGTGGCGGGGACGGTCGGGGTCATATCAGCTCCTCCTCGTTCCTACCCCGATAGTCGGGGGTAAGAGCCAAAAATCGCCTACAGCGCCCTGCCTCGGTGATGGCCGGACCATGCGACGGCGTCGTGGCCGGCTGCAGAGCGCTGGATCGGCGGTAGACGGTCCCGACGGCGCCGCCGCTCGGCCCCCCCTGCGGGCCGGCGTCCAAGTCCCTATCGGAGCACGCCAAGCGCGGATAGTCGCGTCTCCAGGTTGTAGGCGCCATTTTCGGTCAGGACGAACTGTCCCTCGCAGCAGGCGAGAAGGTCACGATCGATGAGGTCGTTCATGGCCCCCGCGAGCGCGCCGTTGAGCGTGGGCGAGAGTCCCAACCGCTGCGCGAGTTCGCCCACCGGACACCCGTCGTCACCGACGACGAAGAGCACGCAGAGCGTCTCGATCTCCTCGCGGGAGACCTTCACCTCGGTAGCATCGCGAGTTCGGCTCATCGGGGCGACCTCTCATCGCCCGCGGGCGGACGTGCGTGAATCTGCTGGTCGTACGCCTCCAGGATTCGCGCAAGAAGGCTCATCATCGGTCGCGTATCGCTGGGATCGCGGCCGCCACGGAACCCGCCACGGGAGCGCGCTCGTTCGGCACTGGCTTCGGCCAGGAACGCATCGACATCACCGAAGATGAACAGCCCTTCCATCGCACGGGTGAGGGCGACATTCCACCGTTTCGGCGCGTCCATGAACGTGGTGGCCCGGTTGCGCACCAAGCTGATGAACACGAACTCGGCCTCTCGTCCCTGGCACCTGTCGAGAGTACACACCTCCACTTCGACGCGATCGAGACCGCCCGAACGCTGCGCCGCGAACACCACCTCGTCGAGGAGGCGCTCCTGGGCCTTGTAGGGAGTGATCACCAGGATCTTGGGCTTACGCTTCTTCGCCGCGTCCGAGCCGTTGAGCTTGGCCAGCATGTCCAGGATCGCCTTCGCCTCGCGCTGGTTCGCCTCACCTTCCTGATCGCCGACGACCTGAACGAGCTGGACCCGGCACTGCACCTCGGAACTTGGATTTCCGTCGAAGAGCGCCTCGTTGAAATAGAAGAGTTCCCGTGGGACTTTCGAGAGGCTTGACCGCATCCGGTACTGTTTCTTTAGCGTGCCCACGAACGGGTGCACGGCCGCGCGTAGCGGCGCCAACGAGTCTCCGACGGCCGCGAGCTCGCGCAGGGGAGTGGTGTCGAAGCAATCCGTCGGGATCCCCGTGAGCCAGTCGTACATGGAGACCGTGTTCAACGCGAAGCGCTCCGCCAACCGGTCGATCAGCGCCTCGCGACGAACATCCGCGTCCTGGCCCGAATCACCCACCCCAAGGGTCTGGATGGCGGCTGCGGATGGGAGGTACTTCTCCAGGCCATTGCGGAAGCTCGCCACGCGGAGCTTCTGGCGCGCACGGCCTGCCCAGGGCTGTGCATGGTAGACGGAGAAGGCGTTGTCGAAGACCAGCGCCTGTGAACGCATCCGTGGGTCGAGGAACCGCGTACCGGTCGCGAACCCTGGACGCGCGAGCTTGAGGCCGCGCTCGACGAGGATGTTGACGGTGCCCGATTGGTCGGGGTTGTGGGTACGGTCACGCCCGAAGGCGGGCGCGAGAAGTGCCGACGCCTCGGCGGTCTGGTCCGGCAGGCACAACAAGACACCGGGCTGTGCGTCCTCGTCGAAAACCGTCACCGGCGGGGCGTTGTCGAGCCGCACCGCCTCGATGTGCTCGTGGATCGCGTCGCGGACGCGCTCGGGTTGTCTCGTTACAACCAGGACGCGCTGGCTCCATCGGATTCCTGGCTTGGCACGCTCCAGGATGGCCCCGACCGAGCACACCAGCTCCAGGGCGGGATCGATCACGTCGTCGAGCGTGGTGGCGTTCTCCTCGATGTTATTGAAGGGAGGCAACTGCTCAGGGTCACCAACGAGAATCCATCGGCGCGCCTTGACTGCGATCGCCAGGAATTCGGGCAGCGTCATCTTGGACACCTCGTCCACGATGAGCAGGCCGAAGGTGCCTGGATCTGCCAGCTTCACCGGGTCGAACGAAAGGATGCCGATCGGCGTACCGCAGATCACGGCTTGCACGCCGGCCACGGCCGTCGTGATGGGTGCGCGGCCTGGCGCATCGGGGTCCTCGAGTGCGTAGAGCGCCTCGGCGATGGGGACCGTGTTTGAGAGGCACCGCTCGACCCGCTTGGAGATCGTTGCCGCTCTACGCTGCTTCTTCGGGCCAATCCAGTAGGTCGAGGCGATCTCCAGGAGCTTCTTCGGTCGCGCGGCGAACCGTACTGGCAGGCTGCGCTGTTCCAGGTCATCAGCGCGCTTCGCGTCACGTCGGGGAGCGAGCTTCTCAACGACGTTGTCGACGGCGACGTGGGTTGGCGAGACGACGAGAACCCGATCGCCACGGTCGAGCGCACGCCGGATGATGTTCGTGATCACGGTCGTCTTGCCTGAACCCGGCGGGCCTTTGATGACCGCGAAGTGTGGCGTCGTGAGAGCCTTTTCAACACACTCACGCTGGAACTCGTCCAACGTTTCACTGCCGCCGTTACCGGTGCTCGCGTCCGCCTCGCACCCGGAGGCGCCGAGCAGGACAGAGGCATCGGTGAGGCCGACAAGGACGCGAAGAGGCGCGAGCGGTCCGTCGTCCGCGGCTCCCTGGATGACCGAGAGCGCCGCAAGTTGGCGCTCGATGGGAATCAGATTCGGCACAATTGCGATGTGACGAATATGGGCCGGCGACTTTGGCGGTTCGGCGACAACGAGCTCGACCACGCGCTCGACCCCGCCGACCATCTCCTTCCTGTAGGTGATCAACTCGGCCGTTTCAGGGCCGGGGTTGAGCGCGAGAAACTCCCGGGGCGACCGCTCCAGGAGCTGCCGTTGGGCATCCGTCAGGAACGTGACCGAGTTCTCGATGGTCCCGACGACCGAGTCCATGACTTCCTTCTCATTCCCGCGCCAGAGGTTGTC
>CANKNP010000352.1 GCA_947483545.1 Deltaproteobacteria bacterium
CTAGATGACCTCGGCGGAAGTCTTGCGATCGTGTCGACGCCGCAGCGGAGCTCCCAATCGGCCCCGCGGCCGCGCACGTCGCCCTCCCAAGAAGGGCACCACAGAGCACACGGAGCAGGGAGGAGCAGGCGCATCCTGCCGTTCCACGACGCCCATCCTGCCGCCCGATCTCCCCTCCCTCTTCACTCCGTGCACTCCGTGCACTCTGTGGTGGCAATCCCCGGCCGGAGCAGTGACGGTGCCCAGACTCGACACCGGTGCGCGGCGAGATGTCGTCGGTCGGTCCCTGCTCGGCGCTCCACGGCCGGCAACCCACCCTCAGGCGCGGGATCGGCGTTCCACTTCTGCCGAGGTCATCTAGGCCCCTCACGGCCGAACGACCACCTTGAGCGCCCGCAGCTCCGCCCCCTGGGTGAGCACTATCCGGCCGGTCACGCTCCTTGGCACCCCGACCATGCCGATGGCCTCGCCGCCGATGAACCGCCCGAGGATCACGCCGGTCGATCGCTGCACCACAAAGCGGGTCTCCCCCAGCTCCGGGGCGAGCACCAGCAGCTCTCCCATCAGCGCCCAGCGCGGGTTCGCCAGCACGATCGACCAGATCACGGTGCCGTCGAGCCCGAGCAGCGTGACCGACTGTGCGCTTCGCATCAGCACACCTTCGCGCACCGGCACGCCGAAGCTCCCCGGCGCGACCTTGGCGGCGCCGACCGGGCGACCGTTGCCGTCCAACCAACGCAGGTCCCGGCCCGCAGCGCTCGGCTGGATCCACTCGGGCAAGGCGAACGACTCGGGGCCGACGATCGCGTCCCCGTGGCCGTCGACGACCTCCCACATCACCTTGCCGTCATGGGGATCGACCACGGTCACCACGTCGCAGGCCTGCATCAGGATCGCGGGGGCGCCGAACGAGCCTTCGACGGGCCGGAGCACAGGCACGCAGTCCCCCGGGCTACGCACAGACTCCCAAGCGAGTTGGCCTGTCGCCAGGTTGTACCTACGTAGCTTGAGCCCCACAGCGGTAGGCGCCCAGAACACCCCCGTACGCCAATCGACCTCGGGCGCGGCCTCCAGGGCGCCAAGATGCGCGGTCCACCCCGTCCGATCCGCGCCCACCGCGTCAAGCCGCCAGGAGGAGGCCGTCTCTGGCACCGCGACGATGGCACGATCCGCCACCTCGCCGAGCAGACGTGGTCGGGCGACACAGAGGCGCGTGTACGCGTCCACGTTCTCCTGGACCCCCCGAAACGTCACGATGTCGGCGCCTTTCGGGGTCAGCGGCGTGAGCGCACAGGCACCCGCTAGCGCCAGGCCCCCGTGCTGCCCGAACTCCAGACGGTCCGCCTCGCCAACTTGCCGGGTCCAACGCCGCTCTCCCGAGGCCAAGGACACCACCGCGACCTGAGCGCTGCCCCCGGTCAGCGGCGCGCCCTGCATCAGGACATCGTCCCCCCGCACCGCGAAGCTGCCCCATCCGACGCCCGGGACAACGTCCGTCTGCCACAGCACGATGCCGGACACCGCGTCCACGCGCACCAGGGATCGCGTGGAGCCCGTGTCGATCAGGCTCAAAAGCGCCGTTCCCCGCGCATCGGCCACCACCTCCGTCTGGCTCGACGCCCCCGCGGCCCGCCAGAGCTCTTTGAGCAGGAGCGGCTCCGCGGCCCAGGCAAACGCGAGAACGAGGGGCGCGAGCATCGTAGGGAGGTAATCAGAAAGCGGAGGGGGAGCAGGGCGGCTTGGGACCGTCATCCTCGCGGTCCGCCCCTGGCCGTGACACGCCGCTGGGAATCTGGGGGGGCCAGCCCGGGCGCTGGGATCGATCTGGAGCGCGGCACACCCCCGGCCTCCACCCGGCGAGCTACCTATGAAACCGCCGCTCCAGCTCCTCCGGCCCGATCCAGATCGCGACGGGCCGGCCATGCGCGCAGACCGAAAAATCCACCTCATCCAACTCCCGGAGGAGCCGGAGGATCTCCTCGTTGGTCATGGCGTCGCCGGCGCGGATCGAGGTGTGGCAGGCCAGGGTGTTGAGGAAATGGTCCAGGCGGGCCTGGGGCATCGTCGCGGGGCCACCGGCACCCAGCTCGTCGGCCACATCGCCAAGGAGGACCTCGAGATCCGCGCGCATGAACACGCCGGGCAGGGAGTGCACCGCGAAGGTGTCGCCGCCGAGAAAACGCACCTCCATGCCGTAGACCAGCAGGGAATCGACCTCCGGGGCGAGCGCGCGGGCCCGCTGGGCGCCCAAGCGTACGAGCCGGGGTGTCAGGAACTGCTGCGCGCCTCCGACGACCGACGCCGTGTCGCACATCAGGCGGTAGAGCGTGACGCGCTCGGCGGCGGCGTGCTGGTCGATGATCACCAGCTCCCCGCCGCCCTCACAGAGCAGGTAGGTCTTCTTCAGTTGGCCGATGACACGCAGATCCCGGAACCGCCCGACCGGGAGGAGCGGGCGGCTCCCTTTGGGCGCGCCCGCCGGTTGGATCGGGGCAACCGCCGCGGCAGGTGCTGCCGATGGGGTTGGACGCACGCCGAGAGGGGGGACCACCAGGGGCGCCTCCCACCGCGGCGCCGCCTGCTCCCCTGCGAACCCCGGCGGCCCCGGGGCGACCGGTCGTGGCGCCTCGACGGGCTCGGTGAGGGCCGGCGACGGCATCAACGTGAGCTGCGCCGGGCCCTCGTCTCGGGGTGTGGGATACCGCGGGGGGGTGGCGACGGGACGTTGGATCCCGTAATCCTGGAGGGCCGACCGCAGGCCGTGGGTGAGCGCGTTCTGGAGGTCAAAACCGTGCGCGAAACGCACCTCGGTTTTCGCCGGGTGAACGTTCACATCTACGTCGGTGGGGGGCACCCGTACGTCGAGGATGACGAGCGGGTAGCGCTCCTTCGGGACGATGCCCGCATACGCCGCGGCCAACGCGCGGCGGAGCACAAGATCCCGGACGAAACGCCCGTTGACGTAGGTCCAGGTGGATCCGGCGGCCTGGGCGCGGTGAACCCCGACAGGGCTCAACAGCGCGCGGACTTCCAGGTTTCCACGGGTGAAGTTCACCGCGACAAGCGCGTCGCCGTGGGGGCCGAGCAGATCGGCCGCGCGCCGCCGGGGATCGCTCACCGGCGCGCAGCGCAACAGCACACGGTCCTCGTGCAGCACCTCGAGATCCAGGTCCGGCCGGACCAACGACGCGCGGGTGACCGCCTCGACGCAGTGGGCCAGCTCGGTCTCGATGGTCCGCAGGAACTTCCGACGCGCGGGCACGTTGAAGAACAGGTTCGCCACCGAGATCTCGGTGCCGGGCGCGCACCCCGCGTCGCGGACGTCCAGCAACTTGCCGCCTTCCATCTCGACACACGTGCCGATCTCCTCGGGTTCGCCCTCCCCCGCCGCCGGGTTCGCGCGCGTCAACAGCGTGAACCGGCTCACGCTGGCGATGGCGGGGATCGCTTCCCCCCGGAACCCCAGGGTCATCACCTGGGCCAGATCTTCATCCGTGCGGATCTTCGAGGTCGCGTGCCGCTCGATGCACATCATCGCGTCGGTGCGGCGCATGCCGATGCCGTTGTCGATGACCCGGACGAGGTTGCGACCCCCCGCGCGCAGGTGAACCCGCACATCTGTCGCGCCAGCATCGAGCGCGTTTTCGAACAGCTCCTTGAGCACCGAGGCGGGCCGTTCGACGACCTCCCCGGCCGCGATCTTGTTGATCAGGTGCTCATCGAGGATCCGGACGGCCATGCCGGGGTCTAACCGGTGGCCTCACCCCATCGGCACGTGCTCGACGATGTGCAGGCCGAAGGCGTCGAGTCCGACGATCTTGCGAGGGTTGTTCGTGAGCAGGCGGATCTCGCGCACCCCCAGGTGCGCCAGGATCTGCGCGCCGAGGCCAAGCTCACGAAGCGGATCCAACTTGGAGGTCTCCCCGCGCATTTTAGCCAAAAGGGCGTCCGGCCCGGTCCCGTCGATGTGCAGGTACAGCAGCACGCCCTTCCCGGCGCCCGAGATCGCCGCCATCGCGCCCCGCAAGGGCCCCTGCGATCCGCTGGCCAACGCACGGAGCACGTCCACGGGGCCGCTGGAGACCTGCACGCGCGTCAACACGGGGCCCATCAGCTCCCCGGTCCAGAACGCGAGGTGCAGACCGCCCCCCATCGCCTGGTAGACCCGGGCGTGGAACGTGCCGAACTCCTCGGTCACGATCGGTAGATCGAGCACCGGCGTGACCAGTTGCTCGTACTTGAGCCGCCAGCGGACGAGATCCGCGACGCTGACGATGTGAATCTTGTGCTTCTCCCCAAACTTCTCCAGATCGGGGAGGCGCGACATCGAGCCGTCTTCGTTCATGATCTCGCAGATGACGCCGGAGGGGGTCAGCCCTGCGAGCCGCGCCAGATCGACGGAGCCCTCGGTCTGGCCGGTGCGCACCAGCACGCCGCCATTCCGCGCCTTCAAGGGGAACATGTGGCCGGGAGTGACCAGATCGTTCGGGCCTGTGGCGGGGTCGATGAGCACCTGGGTCGTGCGCGCCCGGTCGGCGGCGGAGATCCCGGTGGTGACGCCATCCCGGGCCTCGACGGAGACGGTGAACGCGGTCGAGAACGGCGAACGGTTGTTCGACGCCATCATCGGCAGGTTCAACGCGGCGACCCGCTCCTCGGTGAGTGTCACGCAGATGAGCCCGCGGCCGTGCGTGGCCATGAAATTGATGGCTTCGGGCGTGACCCGGTCGCTCGCGAGGGTGAGATCGCCCTCGTTCTCGCGGTCTTCATCGTCGATGAGCACGACCATCCGGCCGGCGCGGATGTCGTCGAGGGCGACCTTGACGCGGGTCTCAGGGTCGCGGGGCATGACTTCAAACATGGGGATCCTCAAGGGTTGTGGGCTGAGCTCGGCGCGGGCGCGTCAAACCCCGCCAGGCGCGCCAAATACCGCGCCAGCAGGTCCGTCTCCAGGTTCACGCGACTACCAGCCTTCAAGCTGCCCATCTTCGTGACCTTCAACGTGTGGGGCACGAGGCCCACGGTGAACGTGGTGTCCGACACCTCGTTTACGGTCAGGCTCACGCCGTCCACGGTCACGCTGCCCTTGGGCGCCACGTAGCGGGCGAGTGCTTCGGGCACGGTGAAGACGACCCGCGTGAACGCCTCGCC
>CANKNP010000353.1 GCA_947483545.1 Deltaproteobacteria bacterium
GCGGGTCGCCGGATCGGCGCTGCCCCAGGGGATGTTCGTGCTCGTCGTCAGGTACCAGATCCCGTCGGCGCGGGCCGCGGCGAAGCCCACACCCACGCCGATGGGAACGCCGCCGGTCACGACCGGGACGCCCGGTTGGAGGGTCACTTTCGGGGTGCCCAGGGCGTCGAGCAGCACGGCCCGCCCATCGCCGAGCCCGGCGAACGCAAAGTCCGGGCCGCGGGTGACGGCCTCCCAGAAAAACACGCTGGTGAAGTAGGGCGTGAGCGGCTCGAACACGTGCGACCAGCGGGGCTGCAGATCCGGGAGCGCGAGGTCGATGAGGCCGCCGACGGGGAGATCGGCGGGGGCCGGGCCGTCTGCGGAGCGCGAGATGCCGAGCAATACATCGCTGTTGCCATCGGCCTCGTAGACGGTTGGGAACAGGAAGACGGCATCGGCGGGGCCGTCGCTGGGGAACGCTGCCAGGGTCGCGCCCGCGGGCGAGAGCAGCCGCAGACGCGACAGGTTGCGTCGCCCGGTCGGGGTGTTCCAGCCGTGCGCCCCCGCGACCAGCACCCGACCGTCCTTCAACACCTCAACGGCGTAAGCGCCGGGCAGGGAGAACCGACCGAACAGGGTGTCGTCGGCGGGGAGCGTGCTCGATTCGACATCGTCAGCGAGCCGCTGCTTCCACCGCTCGGCGAGGGTTTCGGCGTCCAAGGCGTACAGATACGCGTCCGGGGACTGCTCTCCCACGTAGATCGTGCGGCCGTCGGGGCTGTACGCCACGTCCTTGACCGCGCCTTCGGCAAGCTGGCGCGTGGCGACCGTCTCCCCGCCGGGGACCGAGACGACTTGAACCCGGCCGCCGACCGAACCGAGCAGGAGTCGGTCGCCTGCGGGGCTGAACGCCATCGCCACGCTCGCCGCGGGCACGCCTGTTTCAGCGTCTGAGCGTCGGTCCTCCAGCGGGATCGTGAACTGGGGGCGACACTCCGGGGTTTTGGGCGCGACGGAGCCTTGAACACTGTCGCCCGGGGACCATCGCTGGGGTTGGACAGGGCCACCTTCGGCTTGCACGGCACCGCGGAGGAAGTGGAGCTCGCCAGCCGGTTTGGGGGCTGGCGACCTGCAGCCGAGGACGAGGACGAGTGATACAAGTGATACATGTGTCATGGGTGAGCCCTCATCCGGCCGCGAAGACGCGGCCACCTTCTCCCGCCGAGCGGGAGAAGGGTACTGCCATCGTCCGGAGTCGCACCCTCACACATACGGATCCTCTGACGCTGTCCTACCCTTCTCCCTCTGGGAGACGGTGCCGCCGGCCTCACAGCTCCTCCCCCCACGCCGTGTACCAGGCGGCGCAGTCGCCGTCGTCGATGATCGCCTGCCGGTCGTCACACCAGCCTTCCCGGCCAAGCTCCTGCTCTTCCCAGACGTAGGTGTCGCACCAGTCTTGAAAATCTGCGGCCGAGGTGAAGCCTACCGAGGCGCCCCACTCCAGGCCGCTCTCCGCGAGACACGCCGAGAACTTCTCCTCGGCGTGCACACACAGCGTCTCACAGGGATCCTCACGCGGCGCGCAGCCCAGGCTGAGCACCCAGAGGCTGAGCACCGCGTGAGCCCGCATCACTCGTGGATCGCCACGTCGAGGGAGCTGGGACCGAGGGCGGCGCCCACGGTGGCTTCGACCGCGCAAGTCACCGGGTTGATCTTGGTGAACCCGACTTCCGCGGGGGTCCCGCCGCCGTATCCGTCGCCGACCGCGGCCCAGACCATGCCGTCCGGCGTCGCCACCATCGAGCCGATGTACGCGTTGCCGATGTCCACGGTGGTCAAGGCGGCGGTGCTGGCGTCGATGCAGAGCAGAGACCAAGTGTAGCAGTCGTCCGTGCTGGACACGAAGTGGCCATCGGCGGTGCCGACGACCCCGCCGAGGTTTGCGCCCAGATCCTCCTCGGTCAGGAACATGGGGGTGTACGAGTCGTCCGAGGTGTCAAACGCGGAGAGACCGCCGTCGAGCAAGGGCCCGAAGTCCTCGTTGTAGTAGTCGCCGCCCGAGAGCAGGATGCCGTCGGGGTTGGTGGGGTCGGGCTGGAGGAGCGGATTCGGGCCGACCTCCCAGGAGTCCACCACTTGCCAGGTCGAACAGTCGATCTTCGCGAGTGTACCGCTGCCATCCGCCGAGACCCAATCAAAGAGCTGGTTCATCGCGAGGTACAGGTAGCCGTTGGGGGCGAGGAACATGCGGTCGGGCTCGGGGCTGCCGTCGCCGTCGTCAAAGGCCGAGAGGTCCACGGAGCCGGTCTGCAGCCCCGTCGTCGCGTCGACGACCATGAGCGCGCCGGTGCCGTAGGGCGCGACCACGATGGCCCCGCCGCACTCGGCGACATCGTGGGGGTTTGAGCCGTCGCCGGTCGAGAACTCCAGCACGGGTGCCGAGAAGTCCCGATTGATGAACTTCTGCACGGTGTTTTCGGAGGAGCGGTTCAACACGTACGTGGCGTCGCCGATCTGGCGGATCGACGCGTCGGAGGAGACGGGCAACACCCGGTCGGTCAACGCGCCGGCTGAGTTGATGGTGACGAGGATGCCGGTCGTGTAGTCGGTCGTGCTGGCGACGATGGTGAAGTCGGCGTCCGCATCGGTGTCGGTATCCGTGTCCGTATCCGTGTCGGTGTCCGTATCGGTGTCGGTGTCGGTGTCGGAGTCCGCATCGGTGTCGGTGTCGGTATCGGTGTCGGTGTCGGTGTCGGCGGGGCCGGTGCCCGAGTCGTCGATCACGGGCTCGCAGGCGAGGAACGAGGGGAGGGTGAGCAGAAGGGCGAGAGACATGGATTACTCCTTGGGGGATTCTTTCCAGCGAACCGTGACCATCACGGTGCGCCCGGGGAGCGGGTAGCCGACAAAGTCGGTCAGGGGTTTGACGACCAGCGTGTCATCGGCCGGATCCAGCGGGTTCCGGTCAACGGCCATGCCGCGAACGTCGAAGAGGTTGTGAACGGCGGCCTCGACCGTGGGGAAGTCCCGTGCGACACGCACGGAGGCGGTCACAGCGTGCAGATCTCGTGGCGACGAAGGCATCAAGTTGGCCTCGTCCAGGAAGGTCGCCCCGGTGTAGGACCAGATGTGCGAGAGCACGAGGCGGTGCGGGTAGTTTGCAGCGAGGGTGAGCGTCGTCGCCTGGCTGACGTCGAGGGGCGCCGTGTTCGGGAGTTGGTTGTTGGAATACGTCGGGTTCGTGTCCAGGTTTCGCGTCAACAGGTGGGTGGCGGTCGAACTGGACGCCACGCCAAGGTGAACGCCCCCGACGGTGCCGTCCAACCCGAGCTGGAGCGCACCCTCCAGCGTCCGCAGGTACGCCTCGCCAAGGTTCACCGCGTGCTCCGTCTGCTGCGAGTTGGGCACGTAGGTGATGAGGTCGTGGACCCGTTGGCGGGCGTACCCAGCGTCTGCCCCCACCGTCAGCGGTCCGAGCCGAGTGGGATCGACGCGCACACCCGCCTCCAACCCGAACCCGGTCTCGGCGACCAGATCGGTGTTCCCGACGATCACCCCCTGGTCGCCGAACAGCTCGGTCATCTCGGGCGCCCGGGCATAGAGCCCGCCGCTCCCGCGCAAGGAAAGCGGCCCGACGATGTTCCAGCTCAACGCACCCCGCGGGAGCACGAACACCGCGAGATCGTCGGAGTCCGGTGACACCGGCATGTTTTCGAACGGCACGTCGCCCAGCAGGTGGTTGTCGATCACGTCGAGCTGAATGACCGGGGAGAGTGTGACCAACCCCAGCACCGGTTTGAAGGATGCGTTTGCCGACAGGGCCGCCGTTCCACCGCGACGGATGCGGTGACCGTCCCCGTTCTCCTCGCCCTCTAGCAGGTTGAACGGTCGATAGTCCTCCTGGCGCCCACGCACCAGCAGGCTTGTGGTCAACCAGGGGGCCGGCACGATCACCGTGTCGATCTGCGCGCCGCCGGTGTTCCAGACGCCTCGGCTCCAGCTTGGGGCCAGCGCCAGCTCGCCCGCCGGATCGTTGACCGTCTCGTCGCGGTACAGCCACCAGGCCCGCGGCGACACCCGAACGGCCGACTTGGAACGCAGATCGCCGTCGAGCACCAGCAGGTTGCGGGCGCTCGTCCAGGTAGCCTCTGTGGAGGGGTTCGAGATCGTGCCCGTCAGCTCCGACGAGGTCCACGTGGGCACGTCCATCACCGACAACGTGACGCCGGGCGTCGCCCTTGTCCGGACCCGCGCGATGCCACTCGCCCGGTCGATGCGGTTGTGCTCGCGGATCGGCGTGCGGTCGTCGAACCGGTTGAAGTCCGTGCCCTGGTCGTCGAAATAGGGCCAGTTGCCGTCGGTGTGGAGCTGGTCGAAGGTGAACAGGGCGTCCGTCTTCCCAAGTTCGCGATGGCTCACGCCCCAGGTGTGAATCGTGCCCCAGGACCCGCCGGAGACGCCGATCGCGGTCGGGGAGGAAGCGCCGGTGCGCAGGTCGATGACCCCGCCCATCGCGGCGGATCCGTACTTTGCGGGTGCGAAACCACGGTAGACCAGCATGTCGGAGAAGGTGGCGACGGGCAACGTCGAAAGATCGATGACAGCGTCCCCGTTGGGGTTCAGCGGCACGCCGTCGAGGAAGATCTCGACCTGCTGAAACGTCGATCCGCGCAGGCGGACCGCCGCGAAGTCGCCGAGCCCCCCGAGCCGCCGAACCGTTGTCCCCGGGATGGTCTCAAGCGCCCCGGCGAGGTCGGTCAGGCCGGCCTGATCGGGGCCAAGCGGTACGACGGTGACCGCCGCCTGGGCGGCGCCATCGACCGGGGCGTAGATGACGACCTCGGCGCCGGGCGCAGGTGTGGCATCCCCGGGAGGGTCAACAGCGAGCGCGATGGGGAGGAGCGGGAGCACGGCACATCCGGCCATCCCTGTGGAGAAGGGACGCGCCAAACGGCACGCCCCATCACGCACCCCGAAGGACGGCGGCAAGAGGACATCGAGGCCGGTCTCCTGACTCTCGGATCATCCGTGTTCTCTCCGCCTTCCCGGTCGATTCCGGTGGCGCGCGCCGGCTCCTTTGGAGCTGCACTGCGAGAGACACGTACCCGATGACAGTGGCGGGGGCCGTGCTGGATTTTCACCAGCTTCCCGTTTCACC
>CANKNP010000354.1 GCA_947483545.1 Deltaproteobacteria bacterium
GAGCGTGGGGCGCTCGGTGGGGCGGAGGGTGGCGGTTGTGCCGTCGAATTCCAAGTGGCCGGTCGCAGGGACCGGGAGCGAAGTGGTCGCGCTGGAGACGCCTGCGGCCTGGTCGTAGAGCGCGCGGGCAGGGTGGTCGGCGGGGAGCAGCGCTGCGGGGAACGCGTAGTCGGGCTCCAACGCCCTCGCGGCGGCGAAGGCGACCTTCGCGGCGGGTTCGTCACCCTCGACGAACGCGCGGAGGCCAAGCACCCGGTGAAGCCGAGCGACAACGGCGGGGGTCACCACGTTCGTAAGGCAATCGGCCTCGGCTTCGGCCTGCACCGTCGCCGACTGGAACTCGGCGCTGTCCATCTGCGAAAAAGCAAGCTGCGCGCTGTCCAACGTCGCCTGAAGGCTCGACGCAGACGAAGGGCAGGCGGCTGAGGCGGCCGCGACGAACAAGAAGAACATGCGCTAATATGCCCCAAGGCGAGGCCGTCTGCCAGCCGAATCGCCGTGATAGCGCCGTGCGATGCTCTTGCTGCTCTCCGCATGCCTCTACATCTCCGACGGGGAGGTGCTGGGGCGTTTGGGGGACGACACCGCGATCCGCGACGACACCGGGGGTGACGACACTGGCAACGGGGCGCTCGTCTACGCGGATGCGGACGGGGATGGCAGCGGGGATCCGGCGACCGCGTTGCCCGAAGGGGAGGCGCCTGTCGGCTACGTGGACAACAGCTGGGACTGCGATGACACCGACGCCACCGAGCCGGTGTGGGCCGATGCCGCAGCGGGAACGGACCGGTCGGTCGGGACGATGGAGGATCCATTCGGATTGATCAGCGACGCCATCACGGCGGCCGAGCGGTGCATCAACGTTCGGGGCGGGACGTACATGGAGAACCTCAAGCTGCCAGGGCGAAGCCTGTCGATCGTGGGGGTGGATGGGGCGAAGGCGACGTTCGTCACCTCGGCGGCGAAAGACGCGGTGGTGGAGATCACCGGCGCGGCGACCGTGTCATTGACCGGGATGACGCTCATGAACGGCACGGGTGTCACCGCCGGCACCGACTACACGCTCGGCGACGGCATCAACATCGCCTACAGCTCGCTCACGCTCACGGATGTGACGCTGACGAACAACGAGGCGACGTCGGGGGGGGGGCTCTACGCGTCTGTCTCTACCGTCACGCTCGACGGGGTGTGGTTCCAGGACAACGTCGCCTATGACGGCGCCGGTTTCGCGCAATCGAGCAGCACTATCCAAGGCGAGCAGGTCTGGATCGTCGGGAACGAGGGCGAGTACGCGACGGCCGCCAACCTCTTCGGTGGCACGACCACGCTGCAAGACCTCGTTGTGAACGCCAACCGCGGGAACATCGGCACGGACGGCATCCTCGTGGACGTGGGGACGCTGACCCTCACCAACGCCACGTTCGTGGACATGGACACCGCGCTCGAGTTCTCCACCTCCACGATCTCGCTGAACGGCGTTGCCATGACCGCGGTGGACCGGGCGATGTACGGCTTCAACGAGGTGATCGTGACCATGGCCTGGTCCACCCTGTACAAGGCCGAGGTCGCGGCCGAGTATGCCGACGGCGGGGGCAACCTCGACGAGGATCCCCTGTTTACCGCGCTCTCCGAGGACGGCGATTGGACGAACGACACGCTCACCTTGCAAAGCGGCAGCCCCTGCATCGACGCCGGGGATCCCTCCCTGGCGGATGCCGATGGCTCGCGGGCGGACATGGGCGCGAGGATCTGAAATGACGGATCGGGAGGCCCTCCCTTTCGTTCACGAAATGACGGATCGGGAGGCCCTCCCTTTCGTTCGCGGAACGACGGATCGGGAGGCCCTCCGGCGTTAGCCCGCCGCATGGATCCCAAGCGCTTCAAGGCCGTGCTCGGCCAGTTCCTCTCCGGGGTGACCGTCGTCACGGCGGTCCGGCCCGACGACCAGGGCGCGCCCGCGCTGCATGGCATGACCGCGAGTGCGTTCATGTCCGTCTCGTTGGACCCGCCGCTGGTCGTGGTGAGCGTGCAGAACAAGGCGCACATGCACGGCCACCTCGCGGGGGGTGGGCCGTGGGCGGTCAGCTTTTTGGCGCAGGGTCACGACCTGGTGTCCAACCACTTCGCGGGTTGGGAGAGCCCGGACTTCACCCCGACCCTCGCCGAGGGCAGGTTTCGCACCCCCGTGATCGCGGGCGCGCTGGGGTGGTTGGACCTCGATCTGCAAGACGCCATCGAGGCCGGTGACCACACGCTTTTCTTGGGACGGGTCGTGGATCTTGGGCTGGCGGAGGAGCCGCTCCCCGGGCCACTCGCCTACTTCCGTGGGAAGTATGGGAGTTTTACGGCAGGGTAGGCTACTTCCCGCCCAGCAACGCCCGGGAGATGATGACCCGCTGGATCTGGGACGTGCCTTCGTAGATCTGGAAGATCTTGGCGTCGCGCATCAGCTTTTCGACGGGGTACTCCTGGCTGTAGCCGTAGCCGCCGTAGACCTGGACAGCGTTGGTCGTGGTCTTCATGGCGACGTCGCTCGCGAAGGCCTTGGCCATGGCGGCCTCTTTGGTGTTGCGCTGGCCGGCGTCCTTGAGCCAGGCGGCGCGCCAGCAGAGCAGGCGGGCGGCGTCGATCTCGGCGGCCATGTCTGCGATCATGAAGGCGATCGCTTGGTGGTTGGAGATGGGCACGCCGAAGGTCTTGCGCTCGGTCGAATACTGGATGGAGTGCTCCATCGCGGCGCGGGCCACGCCGACAGAGGCGGAGGCCACCGCGGGCCGCGTGTAGTCGAACGCCGCCATCGCGAGCTTCCAGCCGTCGCCGACCGTGCCGACCACGTTCTCGTCGGGGACCTCCACGTTCTCAAACGTGATGCCGCGCGTGTCCGAGCAGCGCTGGCCCATGTTGTACTCCTTCTTGCCGACGATCACGCCGGGCGAGGAGCGCTCGACGATGAACCCGGTCATGCCGCCCCGGGCGAGGCGCGCCGGATCCGTCAGCGCCACGACGAAGTACCAATCCGCGACGCCCGCGTTGGTGATCCACATCTTGTTGCCGTTCAGGATCCACTTGTCCCCTTGCTTCACGGCCGTGGTTTTCATGCCCTGCACGTCCGATCCTGCGTTCGGCTCGGTGACCGCGTAGGCGCAAAGGCTGAACTTTTCGGCGAACATTCCGAGGTACTTCTTCTTGAGCGCCTCCGACCCGCCCAGGATCACCGGCTGCTGAGCAAGGCCGTTCGCCTCGATGGCGGTGCCGATGCCGGAGCAGCCCCAGGCGAACTCCTCGGCGAGCAGCACGCCGTCGACCGCGGAGAGCCCAAGGCCGCCGTTCTCTTCCGCGATGTGCGTGTTCATCAGCCCCAGCTCGTTGGCCTTCTGCAGCACCGAATAGGGATATTCGCCGGTCTGGTCGTGATGGGCCGCGACGGGGCGCATCTCGCTGTTGGCGAAGTCATGGGCGAGGTCGCGCAGGGCCTGCTGGTCGTCGGTGAGGGCAAAGTCGATGGACATGGGGGCTCCGAAGCCGGGGTGAAAGGGCGGCGGCGTGTAACCTGGGAGGGGGATGGGACGGGTGCGGGCCGGCTCGCTTCCATCACGCGGCCATGGCTGAGGAATTCGTGCGAGGCGGCTGCCGCCCCGCCAGGGTAGGCCGCGGCTTCATGAAAAAGGCCCTCCTCTTCGCTCTCCTCGGCATCGCCACGGCGGTCTGGGGTGCCGTGCTGACCCCGGTGGCCGGCGAGCGCATGGAGGTGTTCGGCGAGCCCTGGGGCGAACCCTGCCCGGTACGCGCTGAGACCGGCCACCCCTGCCCGATGTGTGGCATGACGCGAAGCTGGGCGTGGGCGGCCCGTGGGCAGATCCCACGTGCGCTCAGCTACAGCCCGGCGGGGGCGACGCTCTGGGCGGGGCTGGTGACGGCCGGCGTCATCGGCCTTTGCCGACTGGTCACGCGAGACCCGAAACGCTTGCTTGTGCCGTGGCAGTTGCTCGTTGGGGCCGTCGGCTTCTGGCTCGTCGTGCTCTACGCGGGAGTTTGGGTGTGGAGGCGGTTTGGGGGGCTGCCCCTGCCTTGATCACTCGCTCGACGACAGGTAGCCCTTGACCTCGTCGTCCGAGCACAGCATCAGGTTCACGCCCCCGACGATCGCCCCGGGAATTCCGCCGAGCAGCAGCCCGAAGAGCTCCACTCCCGACGTGATCTTGATCAGCGTGCCTTAACGACCGGTGAGCGTGAGCACCCCGCTGATGATCTCGAAGATCCCGACAGGCACGAGCAGCCAGGGGATGAACCCGCAGATGAGCAGCGGGGTCCCGAGCCCGGCGGTTGCCCCTGCGACCATCGTCGCGCAGAATGTGACCGTCCACGAGGAGAAGCAGACCATCGGCATCTGAACCACGCCCGAGATGATCTGAAGGACCCCGATGGCGACGAGCTTACCCGGCTTGGGCATGGAAAAACCTGTGGTGGACGCGGCATGTAACGCGCCGATGGACATCCCCCACCGCGCGCTTAGGTTCCGCGCCATGTCCCCCGACGTCCCGGCCGCGATCGACACCCTCCCGACCCCCAACCCCGACGCGCTGATGTTCCGTGTGCAGGAGATGTTGATCCCGACCGGCACGTTCGAGTTCCGCTCGGCCGGTCAAGCGAGCGATGCGCCCTTGCCCCGCCGGCTTTTTGACCTGGTGGGCATCACCGAGGTGCTGGTGGCGCCACGGTTCGTGACGGTCAACAAAGAAGCGCACATCCTCTGGCCTGAGCTTGTGCCTCAGATCAAATCCGCCATCCGCGATTTTCTCGACTCCGGCGACATGGCGGTGGCCGACGAGGATCTCGCCGTCGCGCACTACACCGACCCCGTGGAGCGGCAGATCGTACGCCTCCTGGACGAGGTGATCCGCCCCGCAGTGGCCGAGGACGGCGGGGACATCGTGTACCGCGGGCTCCACGACGGCATCGTGCACGTCAAGCTGATCGGGTCGTGCTCGACCTGCCCGTCCAGCACGGCCACGCTTGCCCAGGGCGTGGAGCGCATGCTGTTGGAGGAGGTGCCTGAGGTGCGGGGCGTGCTGCAGGTCAGCGACTGATCTACTCCCAGCAGAGTTCCTCCTGCCGCGCGC
>CANKNP010000355.1 GCA_947483545.1 Deltaproteobacteria bacterium
CCCGCCCGGGACGCAAACACGGGAGCCAGCTTTGAACGCCCGGACTTCGTCCGGCGTTCAATTCTGGCTCCCCCTCTGCGTGCTCGCCGTCTGGCTGATCTGGGGCTCGACCTACATCGCCATCGCGATCACGCTCGAGACCATGCCCCCCTTCGGCATGGCGGGCCTCCGGCTCACGATGGCGGGGCTTTTCATGCTCGCCCTCTCCCGCCTTCGGGGCCTCCGCCTCCCCACGGGCGCCGAGTGGCGGAGCTGTGCGATCATCGGTGTCCTGATGTTCGTCGGGGGCAACGGCAGCGTGGTGTTCGCTGAACAGACCGTTTCGTCCGGGCTGGTCGCGATCCTCGTTGGGGCGATGCCGTTGTGGACCGCCCTCATCGGGCTCGCGTACGGCGTGCGGCCGGCGGGTCGGCAGTGGGCGGGCATCGCGCTCGGGATGGCAGGCATCGCGGTGCTGAACGCCCGTGGAGAGCTATCCGCGAACCCTGTCGCGGCTGTGGGCCTGGCGCTGGGGTCGGGGGCTTGGGCGCTCGGGACCGTGCAGGGTCACCGCTGGCCGATGCCGCCAGGCACGATGGCGACAGCAGCCCAGCTCCTCTCCGGCGGCTTGGCGCTGGCGTTGCTCTCGGCAGGCACCGGCGAGCGCATCGATCTGGGCAACATCTCCTTGCACAGTTGGCTCGCATTCGCCTATCTGCTGGTGTTCGGATCGATCGTCGCCTTCACGGCCTACGGCTACCTGCTCAAGCACGCCTCGCTGCCGGTGGCGACCAGCTACGCGTACGTCAACCCCGTGGTGGCCGTGTTCCTGGGGGCGTGGATCGGCGGGGAGCGCATCGGAACCGAGGGGCTTTCGGGCCTCGCGCTGATCGTGCTCGCCGTCCTCCTGGTCACGGCGCCGACGGCAAAGCCGGTTCCTTGATACCTTCCGGCGATGTTGGCCCTGCTGCTCACTCTTGCCGTGGATTCGGCGCTCGCTGCACCGCCCCGGGCCTACGTTGTCGGGCTCCATGTGCCCGGATTGGTTGGAGACTCTCCGGAGGAGGCGGCTGAGGCGCTCACGCGCGCGCTGGACAACACCGGAAAGGTGGACGCCTTCGACCCGCTTGAAACCAGCCGGGTAATCGCAGGACGCGAGGCGTTGATCCTGGATGGTTACGCGCTGGGGCCGGGCCAGGCGCGCCTCGCCGAGGGCCGGGTGCTCTACGACAGGGCCCAGCCCGACCAGGCGATCCTGGTGCTGGAGGACGCCGCGCAGCAGTTGGCCGCGGGCCTCGCGGTCTCCACGGACGTGCGCTCGCTGCACGAGGCGCTGATGCTGCTCGGCGTCTCGTACGTGGGCTTGGGCGATGAAACCTCCGCCCGCGCGGCGTTCCGGCGTTCCGCGATCCTGGACCCCTCGCGGGAGCTGGACGCGGTGAACTACCCGCCTTCCGTAGTCTCCTTGTTCAACGAGGTGCGCGCCTCGGTCGCGAAGGAGAGCCCGGGTCGCATCGCCGTCACGGCGTCGGTGGACGCGGAGCTGTTCATCGATGGCAAGAGCCGTGGGCCTGTGGTCTCTGGCAGCATCGCGTTGGTCCCGGGCACGCACTACGTCCTGGTCCGATCCCCCGCAGGCGCCTCGCACTTCGAGGCGGTGGAGCTGAAGGCCGGCGGGAGCGTGAAAATCGATGCGCTCCTCTCCCAGCGCAGCGTCGGCACCTCCGAGGACGATACGGCAGCCCGATCGAAGCAGACCCGCGAGCTGTACAAGGCCGTCGGGCAGTACGCCTCGGGGGGGCTTGTCGTGTTCGGCGGCGTGCTCCCAAGCGGTCAGGTTGCGCTGCAGCTCTACTCGCCGACGAGCGGCAATTTCTCGAAGATCCTGACGGCGGAGGCCGACGGTGATGCGGTGACCGCCATCATCGATCTCGCGCCCGCGCTCGTGGCGTATATCGGTGAGAACGGCGATGTCCGCTCGGACCGGGTGAGCGCGCAAGTCGCGGCGCTCAACGTCGCTGAGAACGACGTGCTGGCCGGTCTGCTCTACGACCCGCCGGAGACCTCGGGGGGCGAGGCGACCGCCGGACGGGGTCCGAAGTGGTGGGTCTGGGCGGGGCTTGGCGCGGTGGTGGCCGGGGGCGGAGCGGCGGTGACGGCGGTGGCGCTGAGCGGCGGCGAGTCTGGACCCCAGGGGACCATCGAGCTGGGGCCGATCCCATAGGCCCGCGGTGAAGATCGTCGTCGTCGCGCACGGGCCGCCGGTGGACTTGGACCAGCCGGTCAGCGGGGGCGCGCTGCGGGCGTCCGTGCATGTGAACGCGCTGGAGGGTGCAGGCCACGAGGTGGTCGTGATGCGGCGGGCGCAGGATGCGCCGGGCGGGTTCACGTCGCCGAGGGATCTGCGCCGGAAGGTGAGCGCGGCGCGACCGGACGCGGTGCTGTGCGTCGCGGTGGAGGAGGCGGGCGCGCTGCGGGGGATCGCACCGTTGTGCGTGGATCTCTACGCGCCGAGACTGCTTGAAGCCGCCTGGCAGGGGACACAGTCCGAGCAGGCGGGGGTGGCCCTGCGCGCCGTTCACGCGGCCGACGAAGTGCTGTTCTCCAACCCACGACAACGGTGGTTCTGGCTCGGGATCCTGGGGCTCGCGGGGTGGGATCTGGCGCAGCCCTGCGGGCGGGTGGTGCCACTGGCGTGCTTGCCTGGGCCGGGGCGGACCTCGCCAGCTCTGCCCTACGTGCTGATGGCGGGGCCGCGGTGGCCCTGGCAGGACGGATCGGTCGCGCTCGCCGAGGCGGTCAGGGCCGCGGGTGGGAGGGCGGAGGTGCGGGTGTACGGCGCCCCGAGCGGGGTCGCGGGCGTCCGGGAGATGGGGATGGTGTCGCGCCGCGAGTGGCTGGAGGCGTGCGCGGGGGCCGGGGCGATGTTGGACCGATACGCGCCACACCAGGAGCGGGAGCTGGCGATGTCGTTTCGTCAAATGGACGCGTTGGCGGCGGGGAGCCCGCTGATCAGCGACGCCGATACACCGCTCGGAGAGCAGCTTCGCAGGGGTGCCGGCTGGGTCGATGGCACGATCGCGGAGGCGGTGGAGGCCGCGCTGAGCTGCGCCTCAGGTGCGCCCGCCTTGAGCTCAGATCGGTCCGCAGCAGTTCAGGCGTTGGCGGCGACCTATGCCCCCGCGGTGACGGAGGCGCCCCTGCTGGCGTGGGTGCCGACGGCGCGGGCCCGGGGGGAGAGCGTGGTCGGGGCCGGCGCCAGGGTGGCCGCGGCGACGGCAAGGGCGTTGACGGCGGAGGGGCTGCAGGCCGCGGCTGTCGCCGAAGTGGCAAGCAAGCGGGCCGAGGTGGAGGCGCTGCACGGGCAGGTTCGCGCGTTGGTCAGCGCGGTGGAGTCGAGCGCGGCGGCGGTGGCGGACGTGGCGGCGTTTCGGCGTGAGACGGTCGGGGTGCTCGGGGCGCGGCTCGCGGGGGCGGATGCCACCCGCGAGCAGCTCGCGCAACACGTCGAGCGCCTCCGCGCAGATCTCGACAAGAAGAACGCCGAGATCGACGCGCTCACTGCAGAGCGGGATCGGCTGCAGCGGGTGTTTCGCTGGCGGTGAAACGGGGCCACGGGCCGAAGCGCGATGCCGGTCACTTACGCTTCCCGGGGCGAGCCGTTAGCCGTTAGCCGTTGGCCATTAGGCAGTTCGGAGGCCACATGCGCGACTTCAGAGACTTGGCGGTCTGGCTGAAGGCTCACCAGCTCGGCGCGTTCCCCCGCCCATCCGATGCCCACGGGCGTTCGACGGCGGCGACGGACCGCAGGAGGGTGGGTCCAAGCCCGCCCATTCCTTGATAGCTCCGCACGATGCAGATCAACAGCACCTCTGTGATCCGGTACCCGCGGAGCCGGGTTTACCGGGCGTACCGCGATGAGATGTCGAATGTGGCGCCGTTCATGCCGAACATCCAGCAGATCAATGTGATCCGCCGAGAAGAGGCCGATGGATGCGTGAAGTTGCACAACGAGTGGGTCGGGAAAGGCGAGATCCCGCGCGTGGTACAGCACATCGTGAAGCCCGAGATGGTGCGCTGGGACGACCACGCGGTGTGGACCGACGCGGACTGGGGATGCACGTGGGAGATCAAGCTGCGCGTGTTCACGGACGCGGTGAAGTGCCACGGGAACACGAAGATGGTCGAGGAAGCCGGGGGGACGCGCGTGATCCTGGCGGGCACGTTGGACATCAACCTGCGGGACATCCCGGGGGTGCCGAGGATCCTGGCGGGCACGCTGGCACCGGCGGTCGAGAAATTCATCGTGGCGCTCATCACGCCGAACCTGGAGCAGGTGAACACGTCACTCGCCCGATACCTGGACGCGAAGGGATGACCGTCGAGGCGATTGCGGCGCAGGTCGAGGGGCTCGTCCGGGAGGTCGAGGCGGGTACGAGCGCCGAGGTGATCGTGGTGGTGGCGGGATCCTCGGGGTCGTATGGGCAGCCGCTGGGCTGGCTCGCGGCGGGGGTGAGTCTGGTGGCGACAGGGTTCTTCTGCTGGAGCCCGTGGGTGTTCGATGACCGCTGGATCCCGCTGGATGTGGTGGCCGTGACAGGCCTCGTGGTGGCGGCGGTCGCTGTGAACGCGCAGGCGAGGGCGTTCTTGGCGGGCAGCAGCGCGAGGAGGCGTGCCGTCGCGCTGGCAGCGGACGCTGCGTTCTGGCAGGAGGCGGCGCACGCAACGCGTGGGCGGACCGGCGTGCTCGTCTACGTGAGCGTATTGGAGGGGATGGTCCTGGTTCGGGCGGACACCGCGATCCAGGTGGCGGTGCCGGCGGATCGCTGGAACGCCGCGGTCGGCGCGGTCAGCTCGGGCTCGATCACGCAGTTCGGCCCGAACATGCGGGCGCTTGGGGCGTTGCTCGCGGCGAGCTTGCCCAGGGCCGCAGACGACGTGAACGAGTCCCCCGACGCCGCGCGGGTGCGGCGATGAGGCGCCCAGCCCTGGCGCTCGTGCTGTTGTTGGCGCTCGCGGCCAGCGGCGATGCGTTCGGCCGCGCGGGCGGCGGGAATTCGTTCTCCGGCGGGTCGTCGAGCAGTGGGAGCAGCAG
>CANKNP010000356.1 GCA_947483545.1 Deltaproteobacteria bacterium
GCCTTCCACCTGGAACGGTGCGGTTTGGGGCCAGCCCGGCTCCAGGTCAAGTCATTCCAGGGTCTTGGCGCGCCTTTGTGTGCGCAGCGCCCGGGCTGGCCCCCTGTGAGGCTGGGCAACAATGCCTGTGGTGCGGAACTGAACCGGCTCTGGCTCTGGATCTGCGTAGGGGCGGCCCCCCGTGGCCGCCCTTTTCATCGTCGCGTGAGGACGGCAAGAGTCGGACGAACCACGGAGGCACGGAGACGCGGAGGCGAAGATGAGGAGGCAGGCGGTGACGGGCGCCCCGGCGCGCCGGGTTGGTTCCGCGGGGCTCTAGGGCGTCCTCCGATTGTTGCCCAGCCTCTGTGGCCGCCCAGGGTCGAAAGGGTCGGCGAGGCTGGGGTTCCGCACCCCGCCGTGGTTGGCCGGGCGTGACGCCGGCCCTCGTCTGGCTCCTCCGCCTCCTCGCGTTCACCTGGCGTGTGGAGCGAGACCCCTGGCCCGTTCCGGGCGCGTCCGTGGTGGCGTTCTGGCACGGCGAGGTGCTGCCGATGCTGGCGCTCCACCGCGATTCGCGCTTGACGGGGGGCGCCGAGTTGGTCGCCCTCGCGAGCTTGTCCAAAGACGGGGACATCGTCACCGCGGCCCTCGAACGCCTCGGCTATGGCGTGATCCGGGGGTCCAGCTCACGGGGAGGGTTCGCCGCGCTGCGGGCCGCAAAGGCGGCGATCAAGGCTGGCCGGAGCCCTGCGCTCGCGGTGGACGGACCTCGGGGGCCCGCCGGGGTGGTTCAGCCCGGGGCGGAGGCCCTCGCAAAGGTGACCGGCGCGCCGGTGGTCTGGGGCAGGGTCGAGGCCGCGGGTTGGCGGGCGAGGAGCTGGGACCGGATGCTGGTCCCGTGGCCGTTCGCTCGGGTGCGGATCCGGTACGGGGTGTGGACCGAGGGGAGGCTCCGGGAAAGTCTGGGCCCGCCGGATGGATGGACACCCGGCCAGATTTGACCCGGGCGGCCACAGGGGGCCGCCCCTACGCCGACGAGGATGCCAGGAGGGACGACCACGCCTGCCCAGCCTCATGAGGGGCCGCCCTACCTACGCGGGCCGCCCCGTCACGCCGTCTTGAACAGGTCGTCCGTGCGCCGTCGCACCATCACGCCGATGGCCCCCCCGAGCACCCAGCCGGCGACGACGTCTCCGGGCCAATGCAGCCCGTCTACGACCCGACCGACACCGACCACAGCAGCGACCACGGCCAAGGGCGGGCTCATCAACGCGCCAGCGACCGCCGCGGCGTTGGATGCGTGGGCGCTCGGCATCGCGAACCCCGACCCACACACAAGGGGCGACGGCACGTCGGTCACGCCGATCTGACACGGCCGTGGCGACGCGATCATCGGCTTGATCACCCTGCTGACCAGCGGGTCGCTGATAGCCACCGCGATCGAGCCGGCCAAGAGCGTGCTCCCCGCCCTGCGGAGCAGGTGCTCCACGCCCTTGGTGCTCTTCTCGCTACTCGCCGCCCGCAGGCCCATCCCGACCCGCACGGCAATGACTCCCATCGCCAGGATGGCGAGCCACGCGGTCGCCCCCGACGAGCCCATCCACACCCAGAACCACCCGAACTCGCCCTTGGACCATGCGTTGAGTGTGAGCGCGAGGGCCATGCCGCCCGCCTATCCGCCGCAGGGCTTGATAGCAGCCCGAATGCACCTCGCCACCGACCCCTACGGCCACGACAGCACCACCGAACAGTCCCCTTCGGGAGGGCCGGATCCGGTGGCCATCGCGTCCGTCGTGCTCGGCGCGGGCGCTTTTGTCACGATGTGCTGCTGCTCGCCGATCAGCTTCCTGATGTGCATGGCCAGCATCGCGACGGGGGCGATCACGATCAGTCAGGGCAACCCCGCGTCGAAGCCGCTCGGCATCGCCGGGATCGTCATGGGCGCGCTCGCGATCCTCGTCAACATCGGGCTGATGGTGATGGGCGTTGGGATGCAGGTGCTGACGGCGTTGTTTCAGTAGAATCCGGCCCGGCTACTTCGGCGCGCTCTCGAGCGCGAAAACCCCGTCCGAGCCAGTGCTGAACCCTGCGAGTGGGACGCACTTTGAGCGTGGCACGACGCCCGACACCGTCAACGTGCTCTCCTTGCTCCGGATTTGGCAGGTGTAAGGAAGCTCCTCCTTCAGGTTCATCCCCTCCGTATAGGGTTCGGCTGACCCCACCCTTGCGGCCCCCGACGCCTGAGCGCAGCCGCTCAGTACTGTGTGATCTTCCCCACATGCCGGATGAGCTGCAGCCCCGTCGGCGTGAGCAGCTCGGCCGGAACATCCAGCAGGATGTCCGGACAGCTCCACATGTGAAGCGCGACGCCGGTCGTCGCAGCGGAGGCCTTGTTGCGTTGCTGCAGGTACATCGCCATCAGATCCTCAGGCTGCGGGGGCGCCACTGTCGCCGCGGGGCTCGCCCCCACGACGGTAGGGGTCTTGTAGAGCACGCCGCCGCCGTTCTGGTTTAGAAACGTGATGATCGTGATGGTGTCGCCCGCGGGCAGGTAGCGCAGCTCGAAGGTGGAATACCCCGAACTATCCACGCCCAACGGACGGATTTTCCCGAGCCCGAGCGTGGTGGTACACGCCGTCGTGTCGTAGAATAAGCCCAGGCACTCGTATTCGGGGACCGGTGTGGCCTTGGGATCGGTCGCCGTGAACACGAACCAGACCGATGGGTCCGCTGAGCTTGCGCAGATCGGTCCCCAGGAATTCGCCGCGGGGAAGGCGAAGGGCGTGAGCGCGAGGACGGCGGCGAGGAGCGACATGGGGCAGGGGTATCCCATCCTGGAACCCGCGGGGATGAGGAGTCATCCGAGCCCAGACGAGGTCCGCGATACGGGCCCTCCGTCCCATGCTCCTGGCCCTGCTCCTCCCCGCCTGCGTGCTGCCCTCCTTCATCGAGGAGAGCTGTGACCCCCGGGTGCTGGAGCCCGGCGAGGTCCGTGCCCGCCAGGTCTTGTGCAGCGACGAGCTGATCGGCGGCGGCGAGGCCCGCTACGGCGACTGGATCCTCGAAAACGCCGTGTCCCGCTTCGCGTTCCGTGGGACGTACAGCGCGCTCTACACCCTCGACGAGCCAGGCGGCACCTTGCTCGACGCCGTGCAGGTGCTCGCGGACGGAAGCTCCACCGAAGACGTGCTGGGCGAATTGCGGGTCGAAGGCGATCGCTCGGAGATCGTCGCCGAGAACGGGGAGGGCGAGGCCCGGCTGGTGCTGCCCGGCATGACATGGACGCTCCGGGCGGACGACCCCACGCTGCGGCTCAACGCCCTGGGAGAGGCGGTCATCCAGCCGCTCGCAGGGGTCACACGCATCGGGACAAGCTGGGTCGGCGACGGTTTTTTCGGTGTGGACGGACCTCCGACGGAGGGAACGCTCCCCGTAGTCACAACCACCCTGCAGGCCGTCACGCCCAGCGCAGAGGCCTGGCTCCAGGAGGGCTACGGCAGTGCTGTGGCGATCGCCGGGCTGACCACCGCCCAGGTCGTTCGCGTCGATCTCGACGGCACCGTCACGCAGATCGTGCCCAACGACGGGGTGTTCGACGGGTTCGCCCCGGCGGGAGCCCAGCTCGTGGGCGTGTCGCCGGGATGTACGTTCCGGGGCCTGACCGTCTCCGTGTGCGGCAGCATGCGCGTGCGAGTGCGCGACGAGGCGGGCGACGACATCGCCTCCGCCTTCACCTCGGGCGATCAACGCTGGGTTTTGCCGGCTGGCGGCGGATCGATCCCCGCCGGCCTCGAACCGCTCGACGGCACCCTTTCCGCCGGTCCCGCCTACGGCACCCTCCCGCTCGCCTACACCCCCGACATCGGGCTCACGGCCGGCGAGACCCACCTCGTCACGCTCCCCCGAGAGATGGACCTTGAAGGCGTCATGTTGGCCGATCTCGCCCGCTTCGTCGCGCCGGATCCCGCGTTCGCCTGGACCAGCCCCAACGCCGCCCACGACGCCACCGGCGACGGCATCGGCTACGTCGTGATGCTCGCCAACGACGAGATCCCCACCGCAAGCATCGACCCGCTCGACACGCTCGGGCCGCGCGAAGCCGTCGAAGGCCAGACCGCGGTGCTCGCCGTCGCCGGGGTCCGGAGCACCAGCAACGCAGGCGGCACCGTGATCTCCTGGCCCTGGACCGCGAATGGCAAGCGACCCGCCCACGGCGCACCGCCCAGCGGCCTCTCCCCGCTCGATCTCCTCGCCGTCGCCCGCGACAACCACGACAACCGCCGCACCCTCGTCGATCCCGCCTGGGTCAGCGCCGCGCTCGCAGAAGCCCCCGCGTGGTCCTGGCCCGAGGCGCCGTTGGGCATCTGGCTTGAGACCCTGGACGACCTGGACGCCTACCTCGATCTGCTCGACAGCTACGTCGCCGTCACCCCCGTCGGGCCGCTCACCTGGGTGGAGTTGCCCACGTTCGATCGCAACGTCCCTGGCGTAGAAGCCGGCCTGTTCGCGGGCCGGACCACCGCGGGGAACGGGCCGCGGATCGAGGTCCACGGGGGCGTCATCGTCGGCGAGTTCACCCTGTACAAGCTGGAGATCAGCGCGGCGCGGCGGATGGGCATCCGCACGGTCACGGTGCAGACCCCCGCGCTCTCCCAGACGTATGAGCTCGAACCCCACGGCGACGAACGACTCGGGGGGGGCTCTGTGGTCGTCCGCGTGCGTACGGGCACCGCTTGGGCAGTCGCGATCGTGGAGGGGGAGGAGGGAACTTGGGGTGTTTGCGGGGTGTTTTGAGAGGAGTGGGCGGCTCGGGTGGCGGGCGGGGCCGTCCGGGCGGGCCGGGGGACGCCGCTGGGCATCGGGAGGGCTTGTTCAAGCCCCGCTCTCCCCTCCCCCCAACGACGAAGCTGCAATATGCGCAGCGAGCGCCGGCTCGCGAGCCAGCGCAGCCAGCTTAGGCGCTTGCGCCTTGGAAGCTGCGAGGTCCCCGGGCCCCCGGCGCGGGTAGACCCCGCGTCGGGGCCCGGGGCGAACACTTCGGGGGCGGTGAGCGTCCCCAGGGGCCAAGACGACGCTGGTGGCGA
>CANKNP010000357.1 GCA_947483545.1 Deltaproteobacteria bacterium
ACCCTCGTCCGCGAAGACGTGTTCAACCAGATCAAGAACTCCGACTTCTCCGATGAGGTGCTGCAGGCCTACTACGATGCGCACAAGGACGACTTCATCGTGCCCGAGAAGGTGCAGATCAAGCGCATCCTGATCAAGACCGGCCCAGATCGCACGGACGACCAGGCAAAGTCCCAGGCCGAGAAGATCCGCGCCGACGTCGAGCGTGACCCCGAGAGCTTCAAGGATCTCGCGTCCAAGTTCTCCGAGGATCCCTACAAGCACCGCGGCGGCGATGTCGGCTTTGTCCCGAAAGAGGGCAAGCCGGGCCTCGACCAGCAGGTCGTGGACACCGCGTTCACCGTCGAGGTGGGCAAGGTCTCCCCGGTGTTCAAGACCGAAGATGGCTACAA
This sequence comes from Deltaproteobacteria bacterium, assembly GCA_947483545.1. Next base: position 393 of record CANKNP010000357.1, read on the forward strand.
CGTTGTGCTGGTCGCCGCGAAGCGTGAGCAGCTGGAGCGCACGTTCCAGCAGATGAAGGGCACCGTGCTGCGCAAGGCCAAGCAGGCGAAGCAGGAGGAGTCCTACAAGACCTACGTGGACAAGTTGAAGACCGGGGCCAAGGTGGACATCGACGAGGCCAAGCTCGGCGCTATCCAGGTCAAGAGCCAGCATCGCCCGTTCGCGGGCGGCGTCGAGGGCGAGGATGGCGAGGATAACGCCGGCGAGATCGGCGGTCCTGAGATGGGCGGCGCGCCTTCGATGGGCCCGCGGCCCGTGGTGCCTGGGCCCGGCGCAGCCGGTGGGCGCCCGCTCCCCGGTCGTCCGGTCGGCGCAGACGGTGCCCCTGGCGCCGAGGGAAAGCCAGTGAAGCCCGGCCAGGGCCACTAGCCCCCATGAACTGGGTCGCAGCCGCGCTGGCGCTGTGGCTCAGCCCCGCCTACGCCGAACCTGAGGGCACGCCCACCGGTGCGGCGACGACCCCGATCGTCGTCCCGCCCAAGCCGACGGCGACCTCTGGGATCCTCGCGGATCGCGTCGTTGCCGTGGTGAACGAAGATGTGGTGCTGCTCTCCGAGCTGTACACCTTCGACACCTACATCGAGGAGATGGCCGCCGCGGGGCCCGATCCGGTGGCAGCTCGCGCGCAGGCGGAGCGCGACGTGGTCGAGCGCATCCTTCAGCAGCGACTCGTGCAGCAAGAGGTCGAGCGACTCCAGCTGGAGGTCACCGAGCAGGAGATCGACCGGAACATCGATGACATCGCGCAGCGCAACGGCCTGGACCGGGACTCGCTGAGGGTCGAGGTCGAAAAGGAGCTGACCTGGGCGGCCTACCGGGAGGAGTTGGCGAAGGGGCTCCAAGAGATGAAATTCGCCCAGTCGGTGCTCCGGCCGCGCATCAACATCACCGAAGATGAGCTTCGGGACGCCTTCATCCGCATGACGCAGGGGTCCCCCCAGGTGGCCCATGTGATGGCGATCTTCTTGTCCTGGCCGGTCGGCGGTGACGAGGCGGCGAAGGACGTCGTGCGCGCCAAGGCGGCGGTGGTGGCCGCCGAGGCAGTGGCCGACTTTGGCGCGGCGGCGACAAAGTATGACGAGGGCCCTTTCGGCGCACAGGCCGGAGAGATGGGCAAGTTCAAGCCGGGCGATCTCGTCGGCGCGCTCGACGAGGCCGTCGCGACGACCGCGACAGGCGCGATCAGCGCGCCTGTGGAGACACCGCAGGGAGTGTTCCTGCTCAAGGTCGCCGACCGCTCCGCGGGCGAGGCAGACTTCGAGTCCCTACGCCCCAAGTTGGAAGAGGCGGTGTTCGGGAGTCGCATGGAGGACGAGGAGCTGCGCTGGTTTGAGCAGGCGCGTCGGGCGGCGGCGATCCGGATCCTGCTCTGAATGAGGCTGGAGGCTCGAGGCTGTAGGCTGGAGGCTCTGATTCGATCGCCCGCGAGTGCGCGCCGCGGGATGACTTCCAGCCTCCGGCCTCCGGCCTCCGTCCTCCGTCCTCCGGCCTCTGGCCTCGGTCCGTGACCCCCCCCCTGATCTTGACCCCCGGAGATCCCCTCGGCATCGGCCCCGAAGTGGCCGTTCGGGCGCTCCGCGAGACAGGCGTCGACGCGGTGATGTTGGGCGACGTCGACACCCTCCGCGCGTGGTGTCCGGACCTGCGGATCGTCACGACGATCCAGGCGGGCAGCGGCTTGCGGGCCATGGAGCCGCAGCCGGGCCCCGAGCCTGTCGAGGTCCGCGCCATCCGCGGGGCTGTCGCCGCGTGTCGTTCGGGCGCCGCCCGGGCGATGGTCACGGGGCCTATCCACAAGGCCAGGTTGGCCGCCCAGGGTTTTCACCACGCGGGGCACACGGAGTTCCTTGCTGAGCTCTGCGGTGTCGAACACCCCGTCATGGCGTTCACCGGGGGCGAGCTGCGCGTCGCGCTCGTCACGGTCCACCTCGCGCTTCGTGACGTGCCCGCGGCCATCACCTACGATCGGGTGCTGCACACGATCCTGGTGGCGCACGCCGCGCTCGTTGACCAGCTTGGCATCCCAAATCCGCGCCTGGTCGTGACCGGCTTGAACCCCCACGCCGGGGATTCCGGCCTGCTCGGGCGCGAGGAGACCGACGTCATCGCGCCCGCGGTCGCTGCGGCAAAAGCCGCCGGTGTCGATGCACGCGGCCCGGTCAGCGCGGAGACCGCTTTCTCTCAGCCCCACGCCGCCGATCTCATCGTCGCGATGTACCACGATCAGGGGCTCGTCCCGCTCAAGCGCTGCGACTTCGGGCGATCGGTCAACTGGACGCTTGGATTGCCGATCGTTCGAACCAGCGTGGATCATGGCACCGCGGACGATCTGGTCGGCACCGGCCTCGCCCGTCCGGACAGCATGATCGCGGCGATCCAGCTCGCGGATCGGCTCAGCGCGGCGACTTCATGATCCCCGGAAACTGCACGCCCTGGCGTGGGTCCACGCCGCGGTATTGCATCTGCGCGTGCCCGACCTCGACGTTGAAGTCGAAGTCCGGAAGGTAGACCCTACCGTCTTTGGCGATCAGCTCGACCGGTGGGTTCGGGAACGGGCCTGCGATCCGGAAAGCGTCCACCACACACTGATCGACGGGGCCGTTTCCGGAGTCGTGCGTCACGATGATGTTGTCGAGCGCACCATCCCCGTCGAGCGTGACGTTGACGACCGTGCGGTAGAGGGGTGCTGACAATCTCACAGAGCTGGGCAGATTATCAAGGTTCTGGCTCCAGTAGAAGTTCACCTGCCGCCGGATGCGGTTCAGGTATTGCGCGCCGAGCAGCTCGATGGTGTTGAGCGAGACCTTGTCCCCGACCCGCTCCTTGAGCAGGTCGTTCTGAGGCGCGCCCATCAACCCCTGCTGGCCGGAGCTGGCCGCGGTGGGCGCCGCGAGCCCCGCCTTGTTCGTGAGCTGCCACTGGCTCGGGATCAGGGATTTGGGCGCCCCGTTGTCGCCGACCCCGGGGTCCATCTGGTTGCCGACCACCGCGCCGCTCGACTTCTCGGTCGCGCCCACATCCGGCGCGTCTTCCATCTGCACCTTCGACTCTTCGGCGTACATGTTGGACAGCACCTCCGGGTTGATCCGGTAGCGGTCGGTCCGCGTCTCCTCCGTCACGGCGTTGTTGTGCTCCGCCAGGTAGTCCGCGTCGAGGGGCACACGCTCCTCGTCGGGCTCGGGCGTCTCGACGATCTGGCCGTCGGGCATCTTCGGCGGCTCCGGCTCCTCTTCCTCCTCCGGCTCCTCCTCAGCGACGGAATTCTCCGACTGCACGATGTCGTTTGTCGCCGCGATCTTCCGGAGATCGTCCATCGACGGGGCGTCGAGCAGCGTGCCGTCCACGAACTGCACCGAGGCGGGGAGCGAGTAGAGGCCACGCTCCCAGGCCCCGATCATCTTGTCTGCGAGCGGGGCGAGCGCGACGTGTACGCCCATCGACAGCAGCACGAACACGACCACCAGACCGCGACGCGCGGCGTTCCCTGCGCCGGTACGCCCGGCGTTCAGCACGCGGTGCTCCGGGGTCTCGTCGGGCGGGGGGTGGTTCACAGCGGTAGCCTAAATCCAGTACGCACCAAGCGACAACTGGGCCGGATCTTCATTGTGTACCCCGGGGTGCGGCCCGGTATCGAAACGTGTAGCGAACCTCGACGCGGCCCCAGCCGGCGGGCGGCGGCTCCACGGTCACCGGCACCGACGCGAGCGAGGCGAACACGAGATCGGCGTGGCCTCGGGACGAGAGCACCGTGGTCTGCACGACCTTGCCGCTGGGGAGCACGAAGAACGCGATCTCCACGGTGCCTTCCAGGCCCATGGCGCGCAGCTCGGCGGGGTAGTGCCACCGGGCCCGGAGCGCGTCGTCCACGGTGGTCATCCAGGGGGCGAGGGGGTGGGCGCTGACGGAGATCGCGGTGGTCACACCTTCGGGAATGTCGTCGGGCAAGACGGCGAGGGAGGCGACGGGCGCCTCGGGCGGCGGGAGGGGGGGCGGGGTCGCGACAGTCACGAGCGTGGCGGCTGGCGCCCGGCGGCCGGTGGGAACGGCCGGAGGCTTCTGGCGCGTCGGCGCGGGCGGCGCGTCGGCGCCTTCATCCCAGAGGGTGAGGCGGAAGCCGTCGTCGGCGGGCGGGCCGGGGTTCAGGTCGGGGAGACGAAGGCGGGTGGCGGGCGGGGCGGGGTGTGGGGCGGGGGGAGGTGCGGCGGCCGCGGCAATGGCGGTGGGCGCGCGAGTGGCGACCGGCACGGCGATGGTCTGGGTGCCGATGAACGCGGCGGTCGGATCCCAGGAGCCGGTGATCAAGACGCCGTCGCCGCGCACAAAGTAAAGGGTTGGGGTCCCGCGGGCGGCGGGGGCGCCCGCAATTTTGGGACCCGACCCCGAAAGGGCACGACGGGGGGAGGCGGCGAGCAGGGTGGCGTCGGGGTCGGGCGCCGCGGGATCGTCCGAGGGCTCGGCGGGGTCGGACGCGGCGGCGGTGACGGGGGTGGGGGGGATCGGGGCTTCTGTGGCGGGGTTGTCAGGCCTCGCCGGGTCCAGGGTGCCATCGCCAGCAGGCGGCA
>CANKNP010000358.1 GCA_947483545.1 Deltaproteobacteria bacterium
ACCAGGAGCTTACGCTCGTCCTGCCCGAGACGTTCCTCTTTGCTCTCGGCAGCGCCGAGCTGCGGCCGAGCGCGTTTGGGGTGTTGACGGACATCGCCAAAAAGCTGGCGGCAGCGGCAGCGACCGTGGAGGTCATCGGACACGCGGACGGGGTGCCCCTGGGACCGGGCGGGATGTTCGCCGACAATTGGGCGCTTTCATCCGCGCGCGCGCTCGTCACGGTCCGATATCTCCAGCAGCGGGGCATCCCCGCGGGTCGTTTGATGGCGAGCGCGACGTTGAGCCCCGGGGAGAACGCTGAGGCCAGGGCGGTGACGATGAAGGTGCGTGTCTCCTACCCCGCCCCTGCCGCAGAGATCGCGGATGGCCTGATCCCAGAGGCGCGCTGATCGGTCCTCAATTTCTGGGCGATACGACCGATGGTGTCCGTCATGTGGCTCCTCGCAGTCGGTATTGCCTTCGCCGCGCGGGTGAAAGATGTCACGGCTCTGTACGGCGTACGTGACAACCCGCTCGTCGGGTACGGCCTCGTGGTGGGTCTCAACCGCACCGGGGATTCGGCCCAGAACCTTGCCGCCGTCCGTGCGCTGGGCAATCGCCTCCAGGGTCTCGGAATGACGATGTCCGACTCGGAGATCAAGTCCAGGAACGTGGCGATGGTCATGGTCACGACCGTGCTGCCGGCGGGTGCGCGACCCGGGAGCCCGCTGGATGTCTCGGTGTCCAGCGCCGGAGATGCCCGTTCCCTGGAGGGGGGCGTGCTGCTGCTGACGCCGCTGTACGCGGCGAACGGTATGGCCATCGCGCAGGCCCAGGGTTCCATCCTGGTGGGGGGCTACACGGTGACGACGGCCGGATCCAGCACCGTGAAGAACCACCCGACCGTGGGGATGATCCCGCGCGGCGGGTTGGTGGAGGTCGAAATACCCAACGCGCTCGACGTCCTCCAGAGCGGCTCGCTCGACTGGGTCCTCGACCGGCCGGACTTCACCAATTCGAGCCGGATCGCCGCCGCGGTGAATTCGGCCCTGGAAGGCGACTACGCCACAGCTATCGACAGCGGGACCATCCGGGTGGGCGTCCCGGACGCCTGGCTGGGGCGGCAATCGGAGCTGATCGCGGTGGTCGACGCGGTGCGAGTGGACATCGATCAGGTTGCGAGGGTCGTGGTCAGCGAGCGCACCGGGACCGTGGTCATGGGTGCGGACATCACCGTGAGCCCGGTTGCCGTCGCGCACGGTGGGCTGACCATCGAGGTGGCCCGTCACGTGGAGGTGAGCCAGCCCGGCCCTCTGTCCGCCGGGCAGACCGTCGTGACCGAAGAGCCGACCGTCCGCGTCGATGAGGGAAGGGGCCGGCTCGAGATGATCGAAGGCGTCACGGTGGGGGACGTGGTCGGGGCGCTCAACAGGATGGGGGTGACGCCGCGGGATCTCATCGTGATCCTCCAGGCGATGCACGCGGCCGGCGGCCTGGTCGCCGAGATCGAGGCGATCTGATGAAGGTTCAAGGTGTCGAGGCCGGCGTGCCCGTTCCAGAGCTCAGCAAGGGCGCGCAGGCGGCCGAGGAGTTCGAGGCATACCTCATCGGCTTCCTCTCGAAGCAGATGCGCGAGGCGGTGCCCGATGGTCCGCTCAACACGGGCGCCACAGGGATGTTCGCGGACCTGATGGACCAGGAGATCGGGAAGCGAGCCGCCCACGGTCAGGGCATCGGGCTCCGACACCAGCTCGAGGCGGCGTTGGCGAGGCACTCCTCCGGCCCGGAAGACGAGGCGGTCGCCGTCCGGATCCAGCCGGCTCCCCGAGCCGTCCATGCGGTGACGAGCGGGTTCGGCCTGCGCGCGGATCCGTTCCATGGCAGCGAGCGCATGCACGAGGGGGTGGACCTCAAGCTGCCGTACGGCACCGCCGTGAGAGCTGAGCGGGGAGGTCGGGTCTCGTTCGCGGGGGAGAGAGGTGGCTACGGCAACGTCGTGATCGTTGATCACGGAGGGGGGCTCGAGACCCGCTACGCCCATTGCGCCACGCTCCATGTCGGGGCGGGCGACTACGTCGAAGAGGGCGCTGTGCTCGGATTGGTAGGAAGCACCGGACGTTCCACCGGGCCACACCTTCACCTGGAGGTCCGACAGGACGGTGTGGCCACAGACCCGGCGGGTTTTCTCCGCAACAATGATTGAACTTCCGGGTCGTTAGACCGTTATACTGCTGGCATGCGAACCATCGAGCCCATTGCCAAGATTGGCGACGACATCCAGTCAAGCAAGACGCCCGTCTTGCCGGTTCCTACTGGTGGGCCGGCGCCTACGGCGCTCCCCGTCGTCGAATACGGGAAGGACAGTGCGTCGCTCTCCGGGACGGCGGCCATCGTGAACCGGATGCGCGCTACCGTGGCCTCTGAGGGGGGCATCCGCCCCCCCCTCGTTGCGCAGCTCAAGCACGAGCTCGCGCAGCTTGAGCACAACCTCGCCCAGAAGGGCACCGCGACGCCGGAGGACATTGAGCGCGCAATCGCTCGCCTCCTGCAGGAGCTCTGACCTTGGCGGTGAAGGTCTTCGATCGGTGGCTCGCTGCCGCGCAGGCGCAGCTGCGCGCGGCCCGGGCGGTGGATGCCGCGGCGATGACTGCGGCGACTCGCGCGCGTCATGAGGCGCAAGTCGAGGTCAGTCGCGTCCAGTTCGCCGCGCTGAGCAGTTGGGATCGGGAGCACGCGACAAGGACCGCCCGCGCCATCCGCGCGGTGGATCTTCGGACCCGCGCGTGCGCGGTGAACGTCATGGCAGTGATCGAACGCGTGCTGCCAGACGCCGGTCCGCGGACGTACGGCCGGCGCGGCCAACCAAGCGGAGTGTGAGATGGGCGTGCTCGACTCGATTGCAATCGGCCGTCGCGCGCTGAACGCGGCGTCCGCAGGCATCAACGTGACCAGTCAGAACGTGGCGAATGCCACCACGCCCGGGTATTCCCGGCGGCGGGTGATGCAGCAGACCACCGACCCCCTGCTCCGCGGCGGGCTCTGGATCGGTACCGGGGTGAACGTATCCGGCATCAACCGCGCGTCGGACCGGCTGCTCGGCGTGCGCGTGGTCGCGGCCACCGGCGCCGAGGCCCATGCGACCACGGTCGAGTCGGCCTTGAGCGTGGCGCAGGGCTACTTCAACGAATCCTCCGCCACCGGCCTCTCCGAGGCCTACGCTGCGTTCTTCACCGGGCTGTCCACGTTGACCTCCGACCCCTCCGACCCTGCAAAGCGCAGAGAGGTGGTCGAGGACGCGAGGACGTTGGCGAGCACCGTCTCGAGGACCGCCAAGGGGCTGGAGAGCAGCATCGAGACGGCCGACGGCACCATCGGGGATCTCGTCGGTGCCGTGAACAGTGATCTCGCGCAGATCGCGTCGCTCAACGCGTCGATTGGGAAGCAGGGCGCGAACACGGGTCCGGGTGACCTCCTCGATCAACGCGACGAGCTGATCCGCGGCCTCGGCGAGACCGTTGGGGCCACCGTCGATCTGGACGCGGACGGTCAGGCGACCGTCTTCATCGGCGGAGTCGCCGTCGTGATGGGGAAGGAATCTCGCACCCTCTCGGTCGCGGACGACTCCTCGGGTCTGACCCAGGTGTTCGTCTCCTCCGACTCGGGCAGGATGCGGATCACCGACAGCATGGGCGGGCAGGTCGGCGGGTTGGTCTCGGCGCGCGGCACGATGGACGACTGGCTCGGTCAGCTCGATGACTTTGCGACGAACCTGGCGACCATCGTGAACGCCCAGCACGCGCTTGGCTTCGATGCAAGCGGCAACCCGGGCGGAGACGTCTTCTCGTTGGATGCCACCGCTCCGTCGACATCCCTCGACATCGATCCCGATCTGGATGACGACCCGATGTTGTTCGCCCTGGCTGGGGCGGCGACCGCCGATCCAGGAGACGCGGACAACCTGGTGTCGCTCATGGCGCTTGAGAGTTCGGCGACCTACTCGGGCCGGACCGGCGCCACCGCGCTCAGCTCGCTGACGAGCAGCGTCGGGAGCGAGGTGGCGGCCGCGACCTCGGATGCGGCTTCGCTTGGGGCGCAGTTGGACGACCTGGAGACCCAACGCGATGCGATCTCGAAGGTCGACACGGACGAAGAGGCGATCCGCCTCATCGAGTTCCAGACCGCCTACCGGGCGGCCGCCCGGGTCATCTCCGCTGGAGACCAGATGCTACAGTCCCTGCTGGCGATCGGATGATCCGGCTCCCCCACTCCAGCATCTACGAGTTGACCGCACGGGTGCAGGCGAAGAACGCATCCCGGCTTGCGTTGGCCGAGGAGCAGGCACTCACCGGCCTCCGGATCAATCGACCGTCGGACGCCCCGGCGGATCTGTTCGAGGTGCACCACCTGAGCGCGGCGTTGGCGGACCAGGCGGGCTGGAAAGCCAACGCCGAATCCGCGACGGGGGAGCTCAACGCCATGGACAGCGCCCTTGAAGACGCCGCTGGCATCATCCTCCGTGCACGTGAGCTGGCGGTGGCGATGGCGAGCGAGACGGCGTCCGCGGAGGGCAGGAGCGCGGCGGCGCTCGCGTTGAGGGGCCTGCAGGAGTCGATGGCCACTGCCGCCAACGCCACCTTCAACGATCGGTACCTGTTCGCCGGCACCGCATGGACGACCCAGCCGTTCGACACGACCGGGGCCTACTCGGGGAGCACGGCGGAGCCCAGCACCCAGGTGGCGGAGTCACGCTGGGTCAAGACGGGTTTCGACGGCTCCGCCGTCTTCAACGGCGCGGTCGACATCTTTGCCACCCTTGAGGCGCTCGCGGTGGCGCTCGAAGCCGACGATCCGACCGCTGTCCAGGCGACGCTCACGGACCTCGACACCTCCATCTCGATGCTGGCGGACGCCCGCTCGGAGGTGGGAGCCGAGACGATCGCCGCATCCGACGCGATCGACAACGCCGAGTCG
>CANKNP010000359.1 GCA_947483545.1 Deltaproteobacteria bacterium
AACGGGAATTCGGAGGAGGCGTTGCCCAACAGCAGCTTGATGTCCTCGGCGGTACGCGGACCGACGTAGAGGTCGTGGCGGCGGCGGATGTGGTTGATGATGGCCTCGTCGAGATGATCGCCGCCGACCTTGATCGAACGCGAGTAGACGATGCCAGACATGGAGATGACAGCCACCTGGGTCGTGCCCCCGCCGATGTCCACGATCATGTTGCCGGTGGGCTCGGTGATGGGCAATTCCGCGCCGATCGCGGCCGCGAGCGGCTCCTCGATGAGGTGGACCTCCCGGGCGCCCGCCGACTCCGCCGAGTCACGCACCGCGCGCTTTTCCACCTCGGTGGTGCCGTAGGGGATGCAGATCACCATCCGCGGCGCGACGAAGTTCCGGCGGCCGTTCACCTTCTCGATGAAATAGCGCAGCATCTCCTCGGTCAGTTGGTAGTCCGCGATCACCCCATCCTTGAGCGGGCGGATGGCCTGGATGTCCTGCGGGCACCGCCCGAGCATGGCCTTCGCCTGGTCACCGACCGCGAGGATGTTCCGGTTCCCCTTGCGATCATGTTGCACCGCGACGAGCGACGGCTCGTTGCATACAACGCCCCGGCCCCGAACGTACACCTGGGTGTTGGCGGTCCCGAGGTCGATCGCCATGTCCTGGGAAAACAAGCCGAGCATCGCGTTGAGCATGGCGTGACGCTATCACAAACCCTATTGACAGGACAAGGGGGATGCTCAGAAGTTTGCCCCGGCGCTCATCCCCAAACCCACCCGGGGAAAGCCCGCCCCGGCTTCGCAAACAGGTACCCCTGGAGCAGGTCGCACCCCATCTCGGTCACACAGTCGCGCTCCTCCACCGTCTCGATGCCCTCGGCCGCGGATGAGGGACATGTCCAACTTCACGATCTCGGGCTCCAAGTCCGCGAAGCTCGTGAGGCGGGGCGCCAGAGACCGTGAGCCGGCTCCTGGACATGGGGCTCGACCCGTTCAACTTCGCGGACGCGCTGCTCGGCGTGCTGGCCCAACGGCTGGCGCGGCGGATCTGTGCCGCTTGCAAGACCCAAGTTCCGATGACCCGGCCCGAGTACGACCTGCTCGCGGGTCGATTTGGGGTGCCCGCGTGGACGGCCCGCGTGGGGGCGTACAGCGCGAACCTCTCGCTGTGGAGCGCACCCGGATGCGCCAAATGCGGAGATACAGGCTACAAACGTCGCGTGGCCATCCACGAGCTGATGCTGGTGGACGAGGAGCTCAAGCCGCTGATCCAACATCGAAAGCCCGTCGCAGAGCTGCGCGCGGCCGCCGCTGCCAAGGGGATGCGCAGCCTCGTGCAGGACGGGATCGAGAAGGTGCTGTCGGGCCTGACGGACCTCGCACAAGTGATGGCGGTATGCGCGAAGTAGGCGATAAGGGGCCGGATGCCGCTGCTCGATGGACCGCCCCCGTTTGATCGCCCCGCGCCCGGGCGCCCCGCCCCGATCCTGCACATCATGGGCATCGGCGGGACCGCGATGGCGGCCCTGGCCGGGATGCTCAAGGACGCCGGCTATGCCGTGACGGGGAGCGACACCGGGGTGTACCCCCCAATGTCCACGTACCTGGAGTCGCTGGGAATCCCCGTGATGATTGGGTACGACGCCTCGAACATCGCGATGGACCGCCCCGGCGGACCGCCCGATCTGGTCGTGGTCGGCAACGTGATCCGCGCGGTGTACCCCGAGGCTGCTGCACTCCTGGCGTCGTCGTTGCCGTACTGCTCTTTTCCCCAGCTCCTGGGCATGTTGTTCCTCGGCGAGCGGCGTAGCATCGTGGTGTCGGGCACCCACGGCAAGACCACAACGACCTCGCTGATCGCCCACCTGCTCGACCGGGCGATGCCGCCAGGGAAAAAGCCGGGCTTCCTCGTAGGAGGTTTGGCGAAGAACTTCGACCGCACCGCGCGCTTGGGGGATGGCCCCCACTTTGTCATCGAAGGCGACGAATACGACACGGCCTTTTTCGACAAAGGCCCGAAGTTTTTGCACTATCGGCCGCGCACCGCGATCATCACCTCGGTGGAGTTCGACCACGCGGACATCTACCGGGATCTCGACCACGTGAAGGAGAGCTTTCGCAAGCTGGTCGCCATCGTGCCCAGCCAGGTCGAAGGGGGCTGCATCGTCGCGCGCTGGGATCACGACAACGTCGCAGATGTGTGCGCCGCCGTCGGGGAGGGCGGGCCGGAGCTTCGGCGCTACGGCCCGGGGCAACGCTGGGACGGTCGGATCGAAGGGGTGGACACGACGAAGGGCACCCAGAAGTTCGTGGTGACTCGGGACGGCGCGGTCTGGGGACGGTTCGAGAGCGTGCTGGTCGGCGAGTACAACCTTTACAATCAGGTGGCGGCGGTGGCCGCGCTCGACGCTGAGGGCATCACCGCCGAGCAGCTCGCGCCGGGGTTTTTGTCGTTTGAAGGCGTGAAGCGCCGGCAGGAGGTCGTCGGCGAGGTGCGGCAGGTCACCGTCGTGGACGACTTCGCCCACCACCCAACCGCGGTGGACGTCACGCTCTCGGGCCTTCGGCTGCGGTTCGGAGGTAGGCGCATCTGGGCGATCTTTGAGCCTCGGAGCGCCACATCTCGCCGGGCCGTGTTCCAGGAGGCGTACGCGAGCGCCTTCTCAGAGGCAGACGTCGTCGTGATCGCCCACCCACCCGACCAGGCCCAGCTCCCCGTGGAGGAGCGGTTTGACAGCGACCGTCTCGTCCGGCGCCTGAGGGACCAGGGCAAGGAGGCCTTCACCTGGAACAGCGTGGACGAGATCGTCGCTGCGGTGAGCGCAAACGCGCTTCCGCACGATGTGATCGCGGTGTTGTCGAACGGCGCGTTCGGGAGCATCCACGGCAAGCTGCTCCGCGCGCTGGCGGGCGAATGATGCTGGTGTCCGCCCTGGCGCTGCTCAGTTGCGCACCGGATGTACAGAACGCAGCGCCGGTCCTGGAGACCTCGACCTTCGCGGATGGCGTCACCGTGGAGATCCCGACCGTCGGCGTGATCGTAGAGGTCACCGCGAGCGATCCCGATGGCGATCCCATGCAGTTCCGTTGGGCGATCGACGGGATCGGGGTGCAGGGCGAGGACGAGACGAACGTGTCGTCCACCACGAGCAGCTACGCCCTCGCGGGGGAGCACCTCGACGGCGCCACGCTCTCCTGCACCATCACCGACGGGCTCGAGGATACGGCGATCTCCTGGCCGCTCGTCTACATCGGGGCGTGATCACCCGCGCGCGAGCGCCTGCAACCCCTTGACCTCGGCGCGCAGACGCAGCACTTCATCCGCGAAGAAAGCGTGCGTTGAACCGCTCGAGTTGCGACTCTGGTGCTTGCGGATGGCGAGGGTCACGACCGCCCGGACGTAGGGCCACCGGGGAACGCCCGCTGGGAGCCAATGACCGCCGCCGCGCTTGAAGGTGCTGGCGATCGCGCTGGCGTGGGTCACGGGCAAGACCCCCAGGTTGACCTCCTCCGCGAGCTCCTTGCGAATCGTGGCCCGCTCGTCCCAGAGCGCAAGCTGGAAAAGCGCGAAGACGATGATGAACTCCCCCATGAAAAGCCCGAAGTTGAGCAGCGAGAGGTCCGGCGCCCCGAACGCCTCAGACAGGGTCAACATGCCGTTCCACAGCGCGTGCATCCCGATGGCGCAAGCGAAGCCGACGGGCACGCAGAGGAGTTTTGCGAACCAGCCGCGAAACCTCGCAAAGCCGAGCGCGGCGCCCACGCACGCTGTGGCGCAAGCGTGCATCATCGCGGAAAAGAACGTCCGGATCACCACGGTCATCACCCAACTGGCAGCGTCACCATCACTGGCCACCATCAAAAAGTACAGGAAGTTCTCGGTCATTCCGAAGCCGAGGCCCGCGGCCGCGCCGTAGACGAACCCGTCGGCGGCGTTGTCGAAGTGCCGCGAAAACATCACCGCGAACAGGATCGCAGCCTTCGCCGGCTCCTCCGCGATCGGCGCGATGAGCACAGCGGACCATTGATCCGCGAGCCGGGGTCCCAGCACCCAGGTCAATGGGTGGGACAACACCTCAGAGCCAACCAGCGCCGTGAAGATGGAGCCGATGACACCCCACATGAACACAAGCCCGAAAAGCCAGAGAGGCTCCCGATCATTGCGGTCGAGCCACCAGAGGATGCCCAAAAAGGTGAGCATGGGGATGCCCGCGGCGAACACGGACAAGAGCGTCAGGAGGAGGGTCACGCGCGGGAGTATACAGACCTTTGTGGGGGGAGGCGTCTCTCGCGCCTCCAATGCGCCCAGCACGGCGAAGCCCGGCACCCGTAGCCCAGGGCACCGGCGCGGGCCCGGGGGGCGCTTAGGTTGGGCGCAAACCTTCACCCCAGGAGCCTCCAATGGGCCTCGTTGATCGCATCAAGCGCCGCCTCCCGATCTTTGGTCAGCCGGAGCCGCAGGCCGTCCCCGCACGCCCTCGTCCCACCTTCGCCGCCGAGCCTGAGCGCGAGCCGGAGGAGGAGAAGTCGGCGCGCGGCTCCAAGCCCGTGGGCGCGTTCATCGAGCAGTTCGTCAAGGACAACCAGGTCGTGCTGTTCATGAAGGGCTCGCCCCAGTCCCCGCAGTGCGGATTCTCGGCGGCCGCTGCGGGCATCCTCGCGGGCTATGGCAAGCCCATCGCGCATGTCAACGTGCTCGCGGATCCCGAGGTTCGCGAAGGCGTGAAGCAGATCACGTCCTGGCCGACGATCCCGCAGATCTTCATCGGCGGCGAGTTTGTCGGGGGCTCGGACATCCTCAAGGCGATGCACGAGTCCGGGGAGCTGAAGGAGAAGTTCGCGGCGTTGAGCTAGGAGTCCGCAGGGCATACCCCGGGAGCGCCGCCCGCGAGACTCGCAGCGGGCGCCGCGGCTGCTCCCGGAGCCGCAGAATTCAACGT
>CANKNP010000360.1 GCA_947483545.1 Deltaproteobacteria bacterium
CCTCCGCGCCGCCCAGCACGCCGCGATCGCCGGCAACGACGGCGACGCCTTGCTCTCCGCGCTCCACGACGCCGAGGATGCCCTCGCCATCGGCTTCTCCACGGTGCCGCTCCCACGCCCGACCCTCCCCCCCATCCGCATGCCCTGGCTCCTCGTCCTGCCCCCCCACGGTGAACCCGAGGAGCTGGCCTTCACGCTCGGCGTGGACAACGCCACGGCGCGCCTGCTCGCCGCCGGGCGCTGGCCACGCGTCGGCCTGCGCGGGGAATCCCAGAACCTCGGTCGTTCACCAACGTCGGAGCACCTCCCGGTCTCGCGCGCCGAGCTGCTCGCGATCCCCGCCGCCTTCGGGGTGCTCTCGCTCCCGCGGGGTCGAGGTGACAAGTGGTGCGTGACCGACGAGGCCATCTGGCTTGGGGAGCCGCAGGGCGCTGGCATCGCAGCGGGTGTGGACACCGTTCGGTTGATCGTGCCGGGCGAGGTCGAGGCGCGCGGCACCCGGGAGTCGCCTCAAGAGAACCGTTGGCTTCGAAGCCGCCTTTCAAGCGCGGGCGCGGCCACCGAGAAGCGCGTTCGGGTCATCGACGTGCACACGGATGGCGCGATTTTCCGGCTGGTCGAGGCTGTGACGCAGACCGAAGCGCTGACGGGGCACGACGCGACGTCCGCGCACCGCTCGCTCACGGCTGCGCTCGCTCACCTCACCACCGCATTTCCCGATGCCGAGGTCTATGACGATCGCACCTGCGGCGTAGGCTCCGACGGCCGCTCTGCCTGGCCGCAGTGGGAGGAGCACACCCGCGTGGTTCGGCTGTACTCGCTTTGGCGCCGGAGGTAGTGCCCGCACCCGCGCTTGACTCCGCCGCCCGTTTCCATACACTCCCGCCTTCTCCCGGAGCCCCGTTGCGTTTCCTGCCCGTTTTCGCCTCCCTCGCCCTCTCCCCATTCCTGGCCTGCAGCGGCGGGGAAGATCTACCGAAGGAGATCGTCATCGGGCAATATGGCTCGCTGACCGGCGCCGAGGCGACGTTTGGGCTCTCGACGATGCACGGCATTGAGCTGGCGACGGAGGAGGCGAACGCCAAAGGCGGCATTGCAGGGGTGCAGATCCGGATGGTCGTCGAGGACGATCAGGGCAAGCCCGAAGAGGCCGCCACCGCGGTGAGCAAGATCATCTCGCGCGATCGGCCTGTGGCGGTGCTCGGCGAGGTCGCTTCGACCAACTCCCTGGCGGCGGCGCCGATGCTGCAGAACGCCGGCATCCCGATGATCTCGCCCTCCTCCACGAACCCGAAGGTGACCGAGCAGGGCGACTTCATCTTTCGCGTGTGCTTCATCGATCCCTTCCAGGGCACCGCCGTCGCAAAGTTCGCCTACAACACCAAGAGTCTGCGAAACATCGCCATTCTCGTGGACCAGAAGAGCGACTACTCCACCGGCCTCGCGCAGTACTTCACGGAGACATTCACCAGCTTGGGCGGGGCCATCGCGGGGTCCGAGGCCTACGGCAAGGGCGACGTGGACTTCAAGGCCCAACTGACCACGTTGATCGCCAAGACTCCGGACGCCATCTTCATCCCGGGCTACTACACGGACACCGGGTTGATCGCGCGCCAGGCCCGGGAGCTCGGCTTCACCGGGCTGTTCCTCGGCGGCGACGGCTGGGACAGCGCGGAGCTCACGAAGATCGGCGGGGATGCGATCATGGGGAGCTTCTTCACGAACCACTACGCTGTGGACGACCCGAACCCGGTCGTCCAGAACTTCATCAAGAAGTACGAGGCGAAGTACAAGGAGAAGCCGGATGGCCTGGCCGCGCTGGGGTACGACTCAGCGCAGGTGCTCTACGCTGCGATGATCCAGGTGGCAGCGGACCCGAAGATGGCGGCGGCCTTCGCAGATCGCTCGTCCCTGCCCGCGACGGAGGACTCCCGAAAGGCGGCCCGCGCCGCGCTGCGAGACGTGCTCGCGGCCACGAAGGAATTTCCAGGCGTGACCGGGGTCATCACCATCGACGACAAGCGCAACGCGCAGAAGCCCGCGGTGGTCGTCCAGGTGAGCGCGGAGGGGAACACGTTCGTCGAGTCGATCGCGCCGTGATTTGAGGGGGGCGCGCGGCGAGAAAGCCCACGGCGCGCGAACCGTCCTCAAGCACCGCGACGAGGAGCGGCGCCGGCACGCGCCTGCCCGCCACCAGCAGCCCGCCACCAGCAGCCCGCCTGTCACCAGGGAGGTGAGCAGCGCGAGGAGCACCAGCACTAAAAGACCCCAGCCCCATGGCCCGGTGTCGTGGATCATCGCGACGAGCTCAGATTAGGTTCACATTCTGTAAGTAGAGTTACCGGAAGGGGGGGGGGGGGCAGGCGCGAATGGCGGGGTATGCAAGGAACAACGGTCGCCCACCCTGAGGAGCCGCATGTCGAAGAACGGACGCGACGAACTTTGCCCGCCCCTGGCCCTACCCGACATCGACGAGGCCGTCCGACGAATCAACGCCCTCGTGCGCGGGAACAGCCTCCCCATCTGGCGAGCCGTCGGACACCTCGTGATCGAGCATTGCTACGCCGGGGATGTGCTCGCTTGGCGGCGGCGGCGTGACCAGGATGTGTCCTTCCGAGAGCTGGCCGCGCGTGCCGGGACCGGGGAGCTCGCCCTGAGCGCGGTCGCCTTGTACCGCGCGGCGGCGTTGGTGGAGTTGGAGTCACGACTCGGGGTTTCCACGTGGAAACACCTGACGCTGTCCCATCTTCGCGCGGTCTTCGCGCTCCCGCACCATCACCAGCGGGAGCTGCTCTTGCGCGCTGACGACGAGGGTTGGTCGGTGCTTCAAGTCGAAGCTGCGGGACGCAAAGCGCGACGCGACGCTCCCGGCGGACGACCTCCAGATCCGGGCTTTGTCCGCGGTATCCGACGGCTGGAGCGCCTCTTGGAGGAGGAGGCGATCTGGTTCGGAGATTTGGATCGGGTGGGGACGCTCACGCATGCTGAAGCGTCAGCGAGTGCCTCGACCTTGCAGCGGATGCAGCGGAAGTGTAAGGAACTTCAAATGGTTATTGCCACTGGGGTGACCGAGGACGCGTAAGCGGACGTACGGTTTGCGGGACCGGTAGGTCGCATCCGAAGCTCGGTTTTGCCGTCTGAGATCGCGGGCGGCAAGGGCCCCCGCGGGCGGCCAATGGCGCTTGCGACCTGTCGCCGTCGAAGCGCGGCGTTTGGGTTTGGCCGGGGGCGAACCGGGCCACGTGAGCTCGAGATGCATCCGGCCGGGGCGGGCAGTTTCGATCTCGGAAACCTGACCGCGGGGATTTGGCCCGCGGCATGGCGCGAGGGTCGTGGGGTCCATACCAGGAGCGTGCCTCGGGAAGTTCAACCATGTCCTCTTGCTCTTGTGGAGATCCATCCGTGTCCAAACTCAATACCAGCACCGGCTCCTCGTCCGGAATCAGCGCCCTCGCTTTGACTGTTCCCCTCCAGGTTTCGTCGCGCACCTTCGGAGCCGCCAAGGGCGGGATGTCGAAGGTCGTCACGATGGTGCTCTGCCAGGACGAGCTCTACAAGAGCGACGGCACCGCCACCTACGTGGTCGACATCTTCGACCTGCCGCAGATCCGCGAGCTCGGCCCGATGATCAGCCAGATCCGCGTCCACTACGTCTGCGAGGGCGGCACCACGAACTTCGCAGCCCGGGTCACCACCTACTGGAGTGTCATGGGCCGCACTTGGTCCTCGGCCGTCGAGCTGCTATCGGCGCAGGTGAGCACCAACACGGGCACGATCAGCGCGCCGTACAACACGCCCGCAGCCTTCGGCCTGCTCATGCGCTACGCCATCGAGGTCAAGACCAACTCCGGGGCTGTGGTTGAGAGCGGGCGGCTCACTGTCGTGCTTGAGATCGAGCTGAAGTCGTAGTCCAACGTCGCCAGTCCGCCCACGCCCCGGCTATCCTCACGGCTGGCCATGGAGTGAAGATGTCGTTCAGGTCCTCGGTTTCAACCTACGCCCAGGTGGGTTTCGCGCTCGTCGCGGTGGTTTCGGCCACCGCGTGTGTGGGGAAATCGACGCCTGACGATGACGACGACACGCCCTTCTCGGACTCCAGCGCGTCCGAGTGCCCGGGGCAACTGACGGTGCCGATTTCGTCTGTGGATTTCGTGACCGGGGAGCCCACGCCGGGGGTGGAGGTTCGGTTTTTGACTTCGCACTGGTGGGCGCCCGAGGGATGGCACGAATCCCAGGAGCTGATCACCACCGTCACCACCAACGAATCCGGCACAGCCGAGGTGAGCCTCGACGCCTGCTCGATCGTGGATTGGATGGCCATCACCGATTCGGGCCTGACGAGGGGGGCGCCTCTACAGGTCAGCATCGCGCCTTCCCCGCGCACGGTGTACACGGTTCCGGGCCGGTCCCAGGACGAGTGGCTCACGGCGGTTGGGGTCACGCTCGATCCCGATTCGGCGGGCTTCATCGGGCAAGTCCTGGACGAGGCCGGTGTGCCTGCGCCGAATCGGGAGGTTACGGCGTGGGAGAATTTGGGTGTGGCCACCGGCACGGTCTATTACTTCAACGCCGGGTTGCCGTCGATCGACGCGAACGCTACGGACGACTCCGGGCTCTGGTTTGCCGTGTTGCCCCATCCCCGCTACAACATGCCAGTCTGGTTCACCGTCGCTGGATATGGCGGCATGACATTTGCCCTCTGGCCCTCGGAGGCCACCGGAGCAGTCGTGCTGGAGGATGGTGTGTCCCGACCAGATCAAGACAGCGCTTGCGAAAATTGCTAGCTGGCGCCAGGCTCATCCCGGCACAGCCCTACCCAACAGAGGCCACATGCCACAGTCCCTGCTTCTCGGCCCGGCCACGCGGGGCGGGCTTCCCGGTGTCGAGACACCCCATCTCCTGGACCAACTGCCCTGCGCCATCCAGCA
>CANKNP010000361.1 GCA_947483545.1 Deltaproteobacteria bacterium
CCGCCCGCCCCCGCGCGTTCGCTCCCCTCCCCCCTCCAGCCTAAAGCCTACAGCCTGAAGCCCCCCCCATGAGACCCGTCGTCTACGCCACCATCGGCGTCCTCCTCCTCATTCTCGCCGCTGTCGGCGTCAAGCAGTCTGCCAACTGGCGCGTGGACGCGGAGGCTCGGGAGCGCGCGCGGGCCCAGGATCAGCTCGACCAGCTCATCACGGCCTGGGAGAGCGCCGTCAACGAGCGCGTCCGGCTCTGGCTCCCCGTGCTGGCGACCGGCGAAACCTCGCCTTCGATGTTGGAGCGCCACCTCCGCACGGAGTGGCCCTGGGTGGACGCCGTCTACCTGTGGGAGCCCGGCGACGTCTCCTGGCCGAGCGAGCCGTTCCCCGAGAACCTCTCGTCCTTGCACGCCAACCCCTGCATCGCCCGCGCGATGGCCGCGACCGGAGCGGAGGACGAGCTGGAGACGGCCCGCCGGTACCTCGCTTGTCAACGTGCCGGCGGCGGCCGACCCGTGCTGCTCTACAGCGCCTCCCAAGCGGCGGAGCTGCTGCTGTCGGCCGACCACCCCGACCTAACCGATGAGCTGATCCGCAGCCTGTCCCCGCTCTCCGCGCTCGAGATGTGGGAGACGGCGGACTGGGGCGTCAACATCCGCCGGCTCGTCGAGCTGCGGCTGCAGCACGTTCGCGCGGTGCAGGGCATCGGGCGCGAGGACCTCGCTGAGCACTGGCTCGTCGGCATGCGCAACGAGATCCTGGCGCTCAACGCGCCTTCGCTTCACGCCGTCATGGACCTTTACCTCCAAGACATCAAGCCTCAACTCGCGGTGACCGCGGTCGGCACCGCCTCGGAGGGGAGGCTCAACCCCGCGACGTTCTCCAGCCTCGACGCCGACGACCCCAACGAGGCCCGCGCCCTGCGTCGCTTGGCCGCCTGGGACGTCGTCCGCGATCAGGACTGGCAGAACGCCGAGATCCCGACGCTGACCGAAGGGCCGAAGCTGATGATCGCGTCCACGACCGATCCGCCGGCCTTGCTGTACGTCGCACGGCTCGAGGTCGGCAACCTCTACGGCGGCATCCAGGTCGATCAAGCCGAGCTTCTTCGCACCTTGTTCCGCAGCGCCGGCACGCTCCGGCCGTACCTGACCGTCCGGGACGGCGAGGACAACGTGCTGGCCGGGTCCACCGAGCCGGTGTTCGTCTACCGCAGCTTCGGGCACATCATGCCCTTCTTGCAGGTCGGCATCGCGGAGGGCGCGGTCCCCAAGCTCGCGACGGATCGCACGCTCTACAGCCAGCTCGGTGTCATCGCGATCGGGATGCTGGTCGGCGTGTTCGCGCTGATCACGCTGGTGCGCACGGACAAGGAGCAGCTGGAGATCCTCAAGCGCCAGCGGGAGTTCATGACGCGGGTCACGCACGAGCTGAAAACGCCGCTTGCGGGCATTCGCGTCATCGCCGAGAACCTGGAGATGGGGGCGTACAAAGATGCGAACCAGGTGGAGACCTACGCGCGCATCATCATCGCAGAGGCGGAGCGGCTGGGGCTCCGGGTCGACGAGGTGATCAAGGCCGCGAACGGGCCGGCGACGGAGGATACGCGGGCGTTGGACCTGACGAAAGAGCTGGACGAGCTGGTGAAGACCTGGCAGGAGCGATACACCGCGAGTGAAACCGGGCCGACCGCGGCCGGGACGATCACGCTGGAGGCCCCGCAGAGCCTGCCGATGCACGGCAAGGTCGCGACGCTCCGGGACGCGATCACCAACCTGCTCGACAACGCGCTCAAGTACCGGCGGACCGACCGGGCGCTGGAGGTCAAGGTCCGGGCGAGGGTCCAAGGGCGCAACGTGATGGTGGAGGTCGAGGACAACGGCATGGGCGTGCCGCCGAAGATGCGAAAGGCGATCTTTGAGCGCTTCCGCCGCGTGGAGGGCCCGGGCCGCGGCCTCGCGGGGGGGCACGGCCTGGGGCTATCTTTTGTCTCAGAAGCGGCGAAGGTCCACGGGGGAACGATAGAGTGCAAGGAGAGCCGAACGGGCGGTTCTACCTTCGTGATGCGCATCAAGCGCGATTCGTCGGGCGGTTGAACCCCGGTTGCTCGGAGCACACCCATGGAATTCAACGGCGCCAGCGTCCTCCTCGTCGAAGACGACCCCACCATCGCCATGGGCGTGGTCGGCGGCCTCGAACACGAGCACTTCCAGGTCACCCACGTCTCGAGCGGCGAGGCTGCGCTCAGCTCTATCGACGATGATCCGCCGGACTGCTTGATCCTCGACATCATGCTGCCGGGCATGGACGGGCTCGATGTACTGCGGCGCGTGAAGCGGGATCATCCCGAGCTCCCCGTGCTGCTCGTCACCGCGAAGGCCGCCGAGCTCGACCGGGTGCTCGGCTTGGAGCTGGGCGCGGACGACTACGTCACGAAGCCGTTTTCGCTGCGGGAGCTGATCGCCCGGGTGAAAGCTCGCCTGCGGACGCGCCCTGCGGCCCCCCGCGCGCCTGAGCGCTACCGTTTCGGCACCAACGAGGTGGACCTTCGCCGCCGCATCCTGTTCCGCGACGGCGCCGAGGAGCGGATGACCACCCACGAGGCGGGCGTACTGTCCTATTTGATCGCGCACAAGGGTAAAGATGTGAGCCGGGAGGAGCTACTTCAGCACGTCTGGGGCTACTCCCCGACCATGGCGACGCGCACCGTGGACAACCAGATCTTGAAGCTCCGCAAGAAGGTCGAAGCCCAGCCGGCCGACCCGCGGCACATTTTGACGGTGCACGGGACGGGGTATCGGTTCGAGGAGTAGGCCTCGCCGGCGCCTAAAGACCCGCCGCCTGCTGCAGATCCTCGATCCAATGCACGGCTTCGACGTCCCGCTCGAACGCATCCGCGTAGATGCGTAGATATTCGTTCAGGATGAGGTCATCCTCGAGCCATTTCCACAAATCCGGGCGACGAATCGCCGCATCTGCGTCGGAGAGCGCCGCGACGGTCTCCTTCAAGTCTGCCCAGCGATCGCTCCCGCCGCGGATGAGGAACCGTCGAAAATCCGGCCAACGCTCGGAGAGCACGATCCAGCTCCACTCCGACTCGCCGATCACCCGCGACGCGCGGGCCTCCATCGCGAATTCACTGAGCAGGAGCACACGCATCGCGAGGCGTTCGACGAATCGTGGTGTTCCAAGCGCACGGTAGCCGGCGGAGGCCAACAGCTGTTCGATGGTCTCAGAGCCAAAAGCGCGGCGCACCAAACCCTCGCCCTGGGGCGTCAGGAATCGTCGAAGCAGCAGCCCAATCCGTCGCACGTCCACCTTCGGCACGCTGATCGCGAGATCGACCAGCTCGTCCAGGATCTTGTGGGCGCTCGCATCCGGCACGTCCCCTTCCCTCGCCCGGATCGCAGATACCGCCGCCTCTCGCCCCATCGCCACGATCACCAGCACGTCCGCCCCGCCGCCCAGCAGCAGCTTGAGCCCATCGAGGAAATTCATCCGGACGTTCGCGGGTAGCTGCTCCAGATCGGCGATGAAGATCACCAGCCTTCCGGGCTGGCCCGCCTTCACCTGGTCCGCGAGCAGCGCAAACCCACGCCGCACTCTGTCGAGCGGATCCACATCGGAGGGGTTCAGCCCGGCGCCGACGGCGTCCGGCACCGTGCCGTCGAAGCGCATCCGCATCAGGTTGGTCGAGACGTCGCGGCCGCGGTCGAGGATCGCCGCGCCGTTCCCCGCGGACTTGCACATCGCGGAGACGAGCCCGGCGAGCACGTTGCCCTGCTTGGCGTACATCCATGGGTTGTACCAGACGGTGCCCTGGTAGAGTCCAGTAGCGGCGTCGGGGCCGAGCCCGTCGCGGTCCAGCTCGATGGCGTGTGCGCAACGACGTAGGAACTCCGTTTTTCCCGCCCCGGGCCCGCCCTGGACCATCGCGAGCGCACCGGGCCCGAGGCGCACGCAGGTCCGCAAAAAGCTCCGGACCACGCGGTCGAGCCCGAGGGTGTCTTCGTTCAAGACCCGACCGCGCATGTCGCGGGCGCTCAGCGTGTCGACGATCGGCATTGTCCTTTCCTAACCGCTACTCCGACACCTCGACGTTGCCCCCTTCGTCGATGTGCAGGGGCAAGGGGCCGAACGGCGTGGCGACGGTCACGTCCGCGTCGAGGTCCACCTTGAGCGGGTCGCCGCTGGCGAGCGCGAGGATCGCATCGATGGCATCGGCGTAGTTGACCGAGAACGGCAGATTGAGCGTGCGGGTGGTGGCCCCCTCGACCTCGCCGACATCTGCGACCTCCCCGGTGCCGACCTGCACACCCGCGAAGTTGATCTTCAGCGCCATGTCCGAAAATCCGAGCGTTGAACCGTGGTCGTTGTCCACGTCGATGTCGAGACCGAAGTCCACGCTGTTGGATCCGATGGTGTTCACCTTCAGCTTGCCGAGCTTGATCTCAGGGGTTCGGACCGCAGGAAAGTCGCCTTCCTCGTCGTAGGTGATGTCGATGGGGCCGAGATCGGTGTCAAAGCCGAAATTGCCGGCGAGGCCAAACCCGACCTCGTCCTCGCCGCGGGTGGCGGTGATCGCCTCGTAGATGTTGGCGAAGTCGAGCGACACCGGGAGCGCGATCTCGCTGGATCCCTCGGCGACGAGGGCCAGGCCGTTGGGATCGTCGCCGGTGATGATGGAGACATCCATGAGCTGGAGATCGTACCCGAACCGATCCAGTGGGGCGCCGACGGGGTTCGGGTTGTCGACGGTGAACACAAAGTCCGTGTCGATGTGCTCAAAGTCGAGCGCGCTCACCTCGAAGCGCGTGAACTTCACAGTGGGGATGAAGCCGGAGAGGTCGGCACCGCAACCGGTGAGGAGGACGAGGAGCATGGGGATTCCTGCGAGATGGAGACCCTACGCGCGGAGCAG
>CANKNP010000362.1 GCA_947483545.1 Deltaproteobacteria bacterium
CCACTTCCAGATCTGCATCGCCCGAAATTTCTCAGACCCCAGCGCCACAAGCTCCTGGGTCAGCTCATCGAGAGACAGGCTCTTGATGTCTACGCGGCCATCGGGGACGGTGAAGCGGGGCACGTTCGCGGGGTAACGCGATACGAAGCCCCCGTGCCTCACGCGCTGTCCGAACGCATTCTCCTGATCGAAGATGACCCGTCGATCCAGAAGGGCCTGGAGCTCAACCTGCGGCTTGAGGGCTACCAGGTGAAGGTCGAGGGCGACGGCGCCTCGGGCTTGAAGACCGCGGCAGCCTGGAAGCCCGATCTCGTGCTGCTGGACGTGATGTTGCCGGTGCTGTCCGGGTACGACGTGTGCCGCGAGCTCCGCCGCCAGTCGGCCACCTTGCCGATCCTCATGCTCTCCGCCCGCGGCGCAGAGATGGACAAGGTCAAGGGCCTCGATCTGGGCGCGGACGACTACATTTCCAAGCCCTTCGGGCTGCACGAACTGCTGGCCCGCATCAAGGCGATCTTGCGGCGATCGAAGGGCGCGGAGCCCACGCGTGTGCTGCGTTTTGGGGATGTCGAGGCGGACTTCACGGCCGGGGAGATCCGGCGTGGCGGCGTGGCGGTGGAGACCACGGCGCGGGAGATCAAGCTGCTGGAATTCCTGGCCTCCCGGGAGGGCCGGGTCGTCACACGCCAGGCGATCCTGGACGCCGTGTGGGGGGAGAACTATTTCGGTACTGAGCGGACAGTGGACAACTTCATCACCCGGCTGCGCCAGAAGCTTGATGACGTGGACAACCCCGCGCATTTTCTGACGGCGCGGGGCATGGGCTACCGATTCCGAGCGGAGGGCCGCGAGTGATCCTCGCGGGCTGGATCCTGCTCGTGTGGGCTGGGCCCAGGACCGGGGCCCGCGTGGCTTCAGACATCGCGCCGGTGGCCGTCGAGCAGCCGGTCGCGACGATGGCGGCGCCTCCCCCGGTCTCCTGGCATACCGGCAGGGTCGCGGGCCCGGGCCTTCGCAACCGTCCGACGGGGGTCGTCCGAATCCCCGTGGGCGGCCCGGTTCAAGGCCTGCTGACCGACGGCACACGTGTGTTTGTGTTGGCCGGCGGGGTGGTGACCATGGTGCGGAGCGACAAGGTCGTCTGGACCCAGGATCTGCAGGCCACGCGCATCGCGCTGCTGTCGGACGGGCTCTGGGTGTCCCGGGCAGAGGAGAGCGTTCGCTTGGAGGTCGGCACGGGGGCGGTCGCGTACCGGGAGACGGCCGGGGGAACCATGGCGTCGGCCATCGAGCCGCTCGGGGATTCAGGCCGGGTCTGGCAGAACCGGGATGGGTCGATCTACACGTCGGCAGGCTGGTTCCTGGCGGGGGGAAGCTCCCCGTCGATGGCGCTCGCGACGGATGGCGAGACGGTGTACGCCGGGAACCTGGACGGGGGGGTGCTCGCGGCGGACGCACAGGGCGTCACCTGGCGAGCCACGCTCCCTGCGGCGGCCACGTTCGGGCCGATGTTGGGGAAGGACCAGGTGTTTTTTCCCGTCGGAGCGGGTGCGGGCCAAGCGGGGGGCCTGGTAGCCTTCGATAGGAAGGGCGTGATCCAATGGAAGGTTCGCGCCGCGCTCTCGCCGTCTGCGCCGCTCGCGGCAGGACCTGAGGCGGAGGGCGGCGACACGGTGTACCTCGGGGATCGGACCGGTGCGGTGACCGCCTACGATGCCGCGACGGGCGCGGTCCGGTGGGAGCTGGAGCTGGGCGGGGCGGTCACCGCGATGACGGTGCAGGACGATGTGATCCTCACAGGCGCCGCGGATGGTGTGCTCAGCGCGGTGGAGCGCGCGGATGGCGGGGAACGTTGGCGGGTGAACGTGGGGATCGTCACGGTGGCGCCGGTGATCACCGAGGGGCGGATTTGGGTGGGGACCGGGGAGGGGGTGGTGGTGGGGATGGGGGGGTGAAGCCCCCCCACCCGGCGTGGGGCCCAGCAGGCCCACGAAAGGCCCATGAAAGGGCGGCACGGGATACATCGCCGGCGTGACCCGCCACCAGTCCGAGACGGAGCGCCGCGCCCAGATCCTTCGGGCGGCCCGCGCCGTGTTCATCGAACATGGCTACCTCGCCGCACGCGTCGAGGATGTGGCGAAACGCGCTCGCCTGTCCAAAGGCGCTGTCTACTTCTACTTTGACTCCAAGCGCGCCATCTTCGACGCGTTGGTCGAAGAGGAGCACGCCATCACCGTCTCGTTCTTGGAGGAGGCGGATCGCGACATGCGCCCCGCCCCGATCAAGCTCGTCGATCTCGGCAAGAAGTACCTGGACTACTTCGCCGGGCTCAAGACCCCTCCCCGCTTCTTCCTCTTGATGAGTGAGATGGCGATCCGGGATGAGAGCATCCGCGTACGGGTGAACGGCATCCACCATCGGTTCGTCGCCCGCATCGCCGCGGTCGTGCGCCAGGGCATGGATGAAGGCAGCTTCGCCGAGTACGATCCGCTGGCTGTCGCGCAGATGCTCAAGGCGATCATCGACGGGTTGGCCGGTCAGTCTGCGGTCGGGGCGCGCCCGGATGTCGAGCGATTGACCAGCGACGGCATCCGGCTGCTGCTCCTGGGCCTGCTCCCTGGGCGGGGCTGACCGCATGCCCTTCCGCCTTCGCCTGCACGCGAGCCTCCGCTGGGTGGGCATTGGCCTGTTCTTACTGGCTGTCCCCGGGGTCTTTTTGCTTGCTACCCGCATCGCGACAGGCGCTTCGCCGCTGCGGCAGATCCCGTTCTGCATCCTCGCGTTGGCGTTGTCGCTCACCGCGTTCGGCACCAACAACGACACCGCGGTTCACCACATGCGCGAGGCCGCGCGAGAGGGCGCCTTGCCCGCCGCGTTCCGGGCGGAGTTGGACCACGAGCGACGGGTTCGACGGGTCGCGCTTGGCGACGTCCACGCCTCGCCGAAGACCGCGCTCGTCACGCCGGCCCTCGCCGCTGCCGCCATCGCCTGGCTCTGCTACCTGCTGAGCACCGGAGGATGAACCTTGTCTATGTAGGCATCGATCGCCAACTTCACCTCGTCAGCGGCTGGGAAGATCGGGCGGTCACCCTCGGGCTGACCGCCCCGCCGGCGTTCACGCTTGTGCCCCCCCCGGAAGATGCCTGGAGTTGGCCGACCTGGTCGCCCGACGGCACGTGGATCGCTGCCTTCGCGGTCGTGACGCGGGACGACGCCTCCGGCCCCGCGCGCATCGTCACGATGTCGATCGACGGGCTTCGACAAACCGAATGGGCCGATCTGCCAGACGCCGCGCCACTTTACCTGCAGTGGCACCCTTCCGGAGAGGCGCTCTGCGCGCTCACCCAGGTCGATGACGATCTGCGCCTCGCGATCGTTCACGCCGACCGCCTGGGCCACGTCCGGGCCGTCGCGCAGGGCGTACCGCTGTTCTTCAACTGGACGCCCGGCGGGGAGCGGTTGTGGATTCACCACGGTGAACGTGGCAAGCCCGGGGGTTCGTTGCTGATCCGGGATCCGCTCGGCGACGATGAAGATCACCTCTACCCCCGAAAGCCCGGCAGCTTCTGCGCGCCGGTCTTCATGGCGGGACGCGCGTTGATCGCACTTCGGGGCGGGGAAGAGCGCACGTCCACCGTCGCGAGCTGCGACGAGCAAGGTGGAGACGAGACGGAGGTCGGCGATCGGCCCGGGCTCATCGCTTTCGCCCCGGGGCCGGGCGGCCGGGCGGCGCTAAGCTCGGCGACCGGCGGCGAAGGCTCGCCGTACAACGGGATCGACATCGTGGACCTCGCCGGCGGCGCCCCGCGGCGCATCAACGAGGGGCCGCTGCTCGCGCTCACCTGGGTGCCAGGCGGCGCCGCGCTGGTCGTGTTCCGGGTGGATGCCCCGGCCAACTGCATGTCCGTGCTGAAGGTAGACGCGGAGACAGGCGCTGAGCAGGTCCTCGGCACCTTCTGGCCGACCCGGGATCTCTTCTTCTGGCTCCACTTCTTTGACCAGTTCGTGGACAGCCACCCGCTCGTCTCCTCCGACGGCGCCTGGGTCACGTGGTCGGGCTACCCCGCGGGCGAGGGCCAGGCGGACCTCTCCGCACCCCCCCGCGTCTGGGTCCGCTCGCTCCACGACATAGACGCTGCGCCGATCCTCGTCGGCCGCGGCTCGTTCGCCACCTTCGCGCCGGCCGCCCGCGCGTGAGGCTGTCCGGCGCCGCCCGCTTCGCCATCGCCGCGCGCTCGCCCGACGAAGTGCTCGACCTGGAGGAGCTCGCCATCGGCGTGGCCGCCATGGGCAACCCGACCCTCGACTTCGCCGCCGTCTCGGCATCCCTCGACGCGCTCGCCGCCCAGATCATCGACGACGTCTCGCCGGCTTCCCCCCCCGACCTCCTGGCGTCGCAGCTCGCCTCCGCCATCGGTGGCAAGCTCGACTTCCACGGGGACGCCAGCGTTTTCGACGATCCCGGCTCGTCGTTCCTGGACGTGGTGCTCGAGCGTCGGCGCGGGCTCCCGATCCTCGTGAGCGTCGTTTGGATGCTGCTCGGTCAGCGAATGGGCGTTCCCATCGCGGGGGTCGGCTACCCCGGGCACTTCATCGCCTGCATCGACCGGCCCGGCGCCCGCGTGTATGTGGACCCGTTCCACCGAGGCAACCCGCTCGAAGCTCGGGATCTGATGGAACGGCTACCCAGCATCCCCCGTGGCGTCCAAGCGTCAGACGCTGCCCGCCGCTTCCTTGAGCCGACCCCGACCCGCGCGGTGATCACCCGCATGTTGACCAATGTGAAAAACCTCTGGATTGACCGAGATGAACACGCGAACGCGCTGCAAGCCGTAGACCGCATCCTGCTGATCGGCGGCGAGCAGTCCAGCGAGATCCGGGACCGGGCTCTCCTGCTGCTGCACC
>CANKNP010000363.1 GCA_947483545.1 Deltaproteobacteria bacterium
CCCTCGTGAACCTTGACCGCGGCACCCTTGCTGGTCACGCCCAGCTCCATCAGCGGTGCCCTTGGGGCGGCCTGTCCCCTGCGCGTGGCGGGGGTCGCGAGGAGAACCTCGGCTTCGGCGTAGGTGATCGCGAGAGACGAGCTCCCGGCCGGGATCGACCGGCTCTCCGTGCCTCGCTTGACAAAAGGCCCGTACCGACCGTTGAACACCTGGATCGCATCTCCGGCGCCCGTGAGCGTCCGCGGGAACGCGAGCAGCCCGAGGGCTTCTGCGAGGGTGACCGACTCAGGGGTCATGCCCGCGATCAGCGAGGCGCGGGGCGGCTTGGCCACCTCGTCTGTCGCCTTTGCCTTCGCGCGTGACTTGGCCGGCTTTGCCTTCCCAGATACGACAGGAGCCTTGGCGGGCAGGACCGCGTCCCCTAGCTGCACATAGGCGCCGAAGCGCCCGTCCATGACGTAGACGGGCACGCCGTTCTCGTCCTTTCCGAGCACCCGGGGGCCGGCCGCTTTCTTGTCGAGGCGCGCGGTCGCCCACTCCAGGGTGACCTCGTCGGGGGCCATGTCGTCGGGCATGTCGGCGGTGCGATCCCCAGCGGACAGGAACGATCCGAACCGGCCGACGCGCACCATCACGTCGACCTCGCCGACGCGGCCGATGGTCACGCCGCAGATCACCCGGGGGTCGATCTCCGCGTCAGCGCCCGTGATCCGGGCCTTGATCCCCTTGTCGCCCGAGTAGAACGCCTGCAGGACCTTGAGGCGATCCCGCTTGCCGACCGACACCTCGTCCAACGACGCTTCGATCCGCGCGGTCAGCTCGTAGTCCACGAACTCGCCAAGGTGTTGCTCCATCAACGCGGTCACCGCGAACCCGGTGAACGTGGGGACCAGGGCGTTCCCCTTCCGGAACACGTAGGTCCGTTGGATGATCGTGTCGATGATGCTGGCCCACGTCGAGGGCCGGCCGATCCCGCGGGACTCCAGCTCCTTGACCAACGTCGCGTCGTTCAAGCGCGCCGGCGGCTGGGTGGTGTGGCCCTTCGGGAGCAGCTTTTCGACCTTCACGGAATCGCCGACCACCACGGCGGGCAACACCCGCTCCTGGTCCGCGAGCTGGGCCTCGGGATCGTCCGAGCCTTCGACGTAGGCCCGACGAAAGCCTGGGAAGTCGATGGTGAGGCCGTTGGAGCGGAACCGCGCGGGGCTCTCTTTCGCATTGTCCGGGACCGGTACGAGCACGTCGACAGCGACGCGCTTGCCGACCGCGTCCATCATCTGGCAGGCGACGGTGCGCTTCCAGATCAACTCGTAGAGCCGCGCATCGACGGGATCCAGCTCGCGTCGGGCCTCCTCGATCGAGCGGAACCGCGTGCCGGCGGGGCGGATGGCTTCGTGGGCCTCTTGCGCGTTCTTGGTGGTCGAGGTGTAGACCCGCGGGCGACTGGGAAGGTAGTCCCGGCCATAGTCGGCGGCGATGAGATCTCGTGCGGCGGTCAACGCCTGCTCCGAGAGGTTCACCGAGTCGGTGCGCATGTAGGTGATCCAGCCGCTCTCGTACAGGCGCTGCGCGGACTTCATCGCGTCCTTGGCGGTCCAACGCAGCTTTCGGTTCGCCTCCTGCTGGAGCGTGCTGGTCGTGAACGGCGGCTTGGGAGACTCCCGAAATGGCCGGGACTCCACGCTCTCGACGCGCCCGGTCTGGCCGAGCAGGACCTTCGCGAGGCGCTCGGCGTGGGCGGCGTCCAACACGACCGCGCCCTTGGTCGCCAGCTTGCCCGTCGCCGGATCGAAGTCGGCGCCAGACGCCAACTTGCCGGTTGCGAGGGCCACAAGCGTGCCGGGGAGCGTGCCGGCCTTCGCGGAGAAGGTCGCGGTGAGATCCCACCAGCCGGAGCTGCGAAACGCCATGCGCGCCCGCTCCCGCTCGACGATCAGCCTCACGGCGGGGCTTTGCACCCGCCCGGCCGAGAGTCGCGGCTTCACTTTCTTCCAGAGCAGCGGGCTCACCTCGTAGCCGTAGAGCCGGTCGATGACGCGTCGAGCTTCTTGGGCGCGGACAAGGTTTTCGTCGATGTTTCGCGGGGTCGCCAATGCATGTCGGATCGCTTCAGGCGTGATCTCGTGGAACACGAGGCGATGAACCGGTACTTTCGGGACGAGCACCTCGCGCAGGTGCCACGAGATGGCCTCTCCCTCGCGGTCTTCGTCTGTCGCGAGGTACACGGCCGAGGCTCCGCGCATCGCCGCGCGAAGATCGGCGACTGTGCCGCGCTTCTCAGGCTTGATGATGTAAATGGGCGTAAACCCGTGTTCGACGTCTACCCCGAGCTTTCCGGCGGGGGTGCCGCGGAACTGCTCAGGCACCTCGTCTGCATTGTCAGGCAAATCGCGGATGTGCCCGACGCTCGCCTTGACGATATAGTCGCTTCCAAGGAACTTTTCGATGGTGCGCGCCTTGGCAGGCGACTCCACGATGACCAGCGGTTTGCCCACAGTGAACCTCAGAAGCGGCACGGGTAGCCCCAAGGGGACGGCGGGGCAAGCGCGAGCGGATGTTGGTGGAGGGCGCGAGCCGCGAGCGAGGTTCGCCGAGCGCGCGGATCGGCGGCCCCTCGCGCTGCCCCGCGTTATCTGCGCGGTCCCTTTCCAAGGAGTGCCCCGTGGCCGACACCGTCGAGTTTTTCAGCAAGTACCTCCCCGAGAAGATCACCCCTGAGCTGCAGGCTTCGGTCAAGAACAGCATTCAGTTCGACATCACCGGCGCGGGGACCTGGACCCTCGACCTGTCGAGCGCGCCGGGTAGCGTGGTCGAGGGCGTGATCGCGGCCCCCGGCTGCGTGATCACCGTCTCGCAGGCGGATTGGGAGCGGCTGCTCGACGATCCGAAGGTCGCGATGCAGTTGTTCATGATGGGCAAGCTCAAGGCGACGAACGTGGCGTTGGCGCTGCAGCTGCAGAAGATCCTGGCCTAGGAGCCCCAGAATTCAATGTCGCGCGGGCCCCCGGCGCGGGTACTCCCGCGTCGGGGCTAGGGCCTACCACCCCACCCCGACCACGTTCGCCCCGTACACCGCCACCCCCTCCGAGGCGGTGACCAGCGGGGTGATCCCCCACTCGCCGGGCGGGTCGACGTCAGGAAGGACCACGCTCAAGCGCTTGGACCGGCCGAGCGTGGTTCCCACCCATGCGCCGGCGCCCGTACCCAACCCGGCGCCGATGAGCGAGGCCCCGAGGAGCACGTTGGTGTCGGTGCTGACGAGCCCCGCGATGACCGTCGCCGTTCCCCCCACGAGGATGCCGCCGAGATCCGCGACACCCACGACGACCGGCTGGATCTGGAGGCTCGGGACGAGCGCGACGGCTCCGACCGCGAGGCCGATGTCCCCGCCGATCAGCGCGGCCTGGAGCGCATCGCCGTCGGTCAACTCGGCGGCGGTGACGCCGATGTAGGTGCCCCAGAGCGCGGTGGATGCCATCGTCAAGCTGGCGGCGTAGGGCACGTCCGCGACGCGGGAGGCGGCAGAGGTCGCTGCCCCCGCGCCGCTGACCGCGGTCAAGGTGATCGCCCCGACCGCTTGCGCCCCACTGTGGCCGACCCAGCCGCCGACCTGCCAGCCGACCCACGCGGTAGCGAGCCCACCCCAAACAGCGTCGGACCCGTCGAGCGCGTTGGGGTCCGAGGCCGCCAACGCGACCCCCGCAAGGCTCCCCGCCGTGGCGCCAATCACCGGACCCCAGTGAGCCGTCGGAGCCGTTCGCGGGTCTGCCTTCGTGGCGGCCCACAGCTCGATGCCGCTCCCGAGGCCGGTGCCCGTAGCGAGGCCAAGCCAGGCGCCGAGCAGCTCGTCCCCGCCGCGCTGATAGCTGGGGGAAAGGGCCCAGGCGGTCAGGCCACCGACCCCGGCAGTGGCGAACGGGAGCCCCGCCCGAGCCGCGCCGGTGGGGAGCGGCGCAAACCCGCCGATGACACCCCCATACGCGAGACCCAGCGCGACAAAGCCGTAGTCCGTTCCCACCAGATCAACCTTGGGCGCGACAGCGCTGGCCAGCGCAAAGCTGCCGAGCGTCGCGAACCCCGCGACGGTCTGTTCGTCCTGGGTCTGCCCCTGCGTGAGGAAGCTGAAGGTCGTCGTGACCGTGGCGATGCCGACGCCCGTCAACGCAGCCGTTTCCCACGCATCGACGCCCGATCCGCGGTGCACCTTGGCGGTCGCGAGCCCCGCCGCCCCGCCGGCCACCGCGCCAATCGCACCGCCAACCCACGCACGATCCGACCGCTCTTCCGAGGGCAGGTTCCACGCGGTCCCACCCCCGATCAGGAGGCCCGCCGCGAGGCCGGCCCACTCCGCCTCGGTGACGAACGCGGCGTCCCCAGCAGTGACCGGCTGCCTTCGGGCGTAGAACCAACCGCCCGCTGCTCCCCCAGCCGCGCCAGCAGCCCCGCCGAGGGTCTCCAACTGTGTGCGTCCAAAGTGACCGATCGTCGCCACCCCGTACCCCAGCCCGGTCGCCGTCCCGACCATCGTCCAGGCGACGCCGCCACCGTCGGAGAGCCTTTTCGTACCCGCGATGCGCTCAGGGTAGCGCGCGCGGATGGTGTCCACGACCGCGACACGGACCGATCCGGCGACCTGTCGGCTGGCGGTGGTGGCCACGAGGATCTCGGCGGCCTCGGCGGTCTGCGCGTCCCCCAGGGCCTCCGCGGCGGCGATGCGGGTCTCGCGGGGCATTTCACGGTCCCGCACCCAGCGACCGAGGAAGATCGGGCCCTCCGGGAACGTCGCGAGCGCGCGAACAGCACGCGCGGTGACCCTGCCGTGTCGAAGGGTGACGACGAGATCCACGAGCACGGGCACGGCCCGAGGGTCGCCCA
>CANKNP010000364.1 GCA_947483545.1 Deltaproteobacteria bacterium
GGCCCGGCGTCTTCGACGGACCGTCGCATTCCACCGGTAGGAACGGTGCAAAGAGACCACCGAGCAGCGAGCGAGGTTCGCCGAGCGCGCGGATCGGCGGCGTGTGTTCGCTACAACACACGGCGGGGGTGCTCCCGGACGATGCGCTGACGGGGGAGCGGATCAACGAGCACATCGTCGGGGAGCTGCGCGCGGCGGGCTGGATTGAGCCGAATGGGGCGTGGATCGTGGTCTGTGAGGCGGGGGCGGGGGCGCTGGCGGCGCAGGTTCGGGAGCGGCGTCGGGTGGGGGCGATCCCTGCGACTCCGTCGGATGGGCGCTGAGGCGTCAGATCCCGCGGCCCAGGAGCAGGTAGGCCCCGCCGCCGAGGCCCTCGCCCGACGCGCCGACCAGCAGGTCGTCGAACCCGTCGGCGTCGATGTCTCCAGCACCCGAGACGGCGCCGCCAGCGTCGTCTCCGAAGGTGCCGACGAACTTGTGGTCCGCCGCCGACAACGAGGTGGTGCCGGACGGCACGGGGCTGAAGAGCAGGTAGGCGGCCCCGCTGTAGGTCGATCCGTCGGTGTTCTGCAGCGCGCCGATGAACAGGTCCGCGATGCCGTCGCCGTCCACGTCGGCGGTGGACACCGAATACCCCGCGCCGTCGCTGGCCGCCTCGCCGGTGAAATTGGCTTCGGCCGCAGAGAGGGATCCGGAGCTCGGGCTCGGACCGCCGAGGACCAGGTACACGATTCCGGCGGAATCGGCGCCGTCTCGATCGCCGTCGGCCCCGATGATCGCGTCGGGGTACCCGTCACCGGTCGCATCCCCGCCGGCCAGGCTCGCACCCGCGAGGTCCTGCTCGGTCTCTCCCGTCCAGCGAGCGTCCGCGCTGCCGAGGGACATCGTGGTCGGCGCGCCGCCAAGCAGCAGGTAGGCAACCCCGGATCGCTCGGCGATGTCGTCGTTCCCGTAGGCGCCGACCAGCACGTCGTCGATTCCGTCGCCGTCGTAGTCGCCAGCGCCGGCGACGGCGTAGCCGGCCAGATCGTCGGCGACCTCCCCGGTGTACTTCCCGGCGGCGTCGGCCAGCGACCCGGAGGCGAGGCCGGACCCGAGCACGATGTAGGCGGCGCCGGTCCCGCCGGTGTTGTAGCCCCCGATCACGAGGTCCTCGGAGCCATCACCGTCGAAGTCGCCCGCGCCTGCCACGGCGATGCCCACGGCGTCGTTCGCCGCCTCGCCGGTCAGCACCACATCCGCGTCCGCGAGCCCCCGCGAGCCGACCGTAGCGCCGCCGTAAAGCAGGTACGCGGCCCCCGCTCGGCTGCCCCCGTTATCGTTGGCGAACGCCCCGATCAGCATGTCGGCGTACCCGTCCCGGTTCACGTCCCCCGCGGCGGCCACCGACACGCCCGCGGCGTCGTCAATGGCCTCGCCTGTGAACGTGGCGTCCGCCGCCAGGGTGGACATCGCCTGCGGGCAGACGCCGCCGAGCACCAGGAACGCGCCACCGGTGCCGCCCACGTTCTGCGCGCCGTAGAGCGCGTCGTCGAACCCGTCGTCGTTCACATCGCCGACCCCGGCTACAGCGACCCCGAGCCCGTCCGAGGTTTCCCCGGTGATGTGCAGTTCCACGTCGCAGGCGAGGTCCGTCCCATCGCAGTCCTGGTCGATCCCGTCGTCTGGGACGTCCTCCGCGCCGGGGTTGACGCTGGCGTCGGTGTCATCACAGTCGGTGGCGTCCGCGACGTACCCGGAGGGGTCGCAGCTGACGAGGGTGGCACTGGGGTCGCCGTAGCCGTCGACATCCAGGTCGCGGTACCAGGTCGGCGCGTCCAGGGCGTCGTCTTCGTCCTCCTCGCCATCGCAGTCGTCGTCCTGGGCGTTGCAGAATTCGTCGGCGCCCACGTAGACGTTGGCGTCGGCGTCGTCGCAATCGGTGCCCCCGTAATCGTAGGAGTCCCCGCCGTCGCCGTCCTGGTCGTCTACCAGATGCCCTCTGGGGAGCAGCCGTCCGTGTTCCACTTCGAGCCGCTCGGCACCTCGACAGGGGACGGAGACGACTACAAGACCTCGGAGCAGACCACCGAGATCATCATCACGGACGCAGGCTCGGTGAATACCGAGACGCTGGGTAAAGCGATGAAGAATCCCGCAGGGCCGAACCAAGACGACCTCCGTGCAGCGTTCAGGGAGACGGGCCTCAACGCAGGCCCTGCGGCGTTCAACCGCCCGCCGCATGATACGGTGCTTCGTCAGCTTGGCTCGGGGTCACACCAGCTGCCGAAAGTTCGGGGCGAAAAATCGGAGGCCCTGACGCGCGCGGAGACGATCGATCGTCTCCGCGCGCGCTACAGGTCCGAGAGGGCGTAGAGTGCCTTCCTCCGCCTCCATTCCGCCTGTTGTCTCGTCGTGGCCACTCCTGCGCGTACGCGCGCATCGAGGTACAGCCACCGGATCAACCCGATCTTGTACATGAGTTGCGAAAGCATAGGTTCACCTCCAAGGTTCTTATACGCGAATGTCCCACCGTCCTAACCAAGAAGCGAACTGGGCCCTCTGGGAGCAGTACAACCCGCGCACAGGGAACTGGCTCTCGGACTCGAAGGACATCCTCCTTCGCTTCTTCCAGGACTTCTTACTCGCCGTCGCAGAACAGACGGCCGATCTCGAAGCTGCTGACCACCTCGCCGCGGAGGGTGACGCCCCCGAGCGTGAAGTCGAGGCCGAGCCCTTGGGGGAGCCGGATGCCGGCGACCTCGCCTTGATTGCCGAGCCCGGTGTCGTAGGTGAGCCGCACGCCGGGGAGCAAACGGAGGCGAGCGAACCCGCGGAATTCGAGAGCGCCGTGGCCGTGATCGACCCCGCCGGTGCCCAGGATCCCGAGGGTGACGGTCGGCGCGGCGGCGCGGAAAGTGCTGGCGACGGCGGTGCGGACGGCGGCGAGGTCGAGGTGCGGCGGGGCCGGGGCGCCCGTCGTGGGCACATCGATGGACTGGCCCCCGCGCACGGAGGTGGACGACGCCGGGTTGCGAACGGTGACCCGCCCCTGGATGACCGTGACCTGCACGGCGTCGCCTCCAGACACTGCGAACTGGGTGCCGTCCACGCTGGTCTGCACAGTACCGTAGGTCACGGAGAAGCTGTTGCGCACGCGGTAGTAGGCGTCCCCGAGCCGTTGGATGGCGGTGCGCTCCGCCACCTCGATGTCGGTGTGCTCCGCTACGTCGATGTGCTCGGCGGTGCCGAGGGCGATGGCCACGCGGGCGTCGTCGGTGACGATGCGATCCCCCGGGACCAGGTCAAGGCCGACCGATACGGGCAGCCGGGCATCTCCGCGCAGCACAGAGGCCTGGGTCGTCTCCTGCGCGGGGCGCCATCGCCCCGCGCTGTCCAACGCCGTGATGCTCTCGATCGTCGCGAAGGGTGCGGCGATCGCGAGGCGGATCGTGAGGAGGAGGAGGAGGAGGGCGGGGGGCATGGGGTAGGGGGGGGGTTATGCCGGTTGGGGGAGGGAGGGAGGACGACGGGGTGGCGGCGGGGTGGCACTTTTCCTCGTCCTGGTTGACGGCGCCCCGACGGCCGGGCTTGTCCGGTGGCTGCACGCCCATCTCAACGCGATGACTTCGAGCTACACTCGACCGCATGCAAGCCCAGACCTCACGGCCAGCCCCGCCCAAGCGGGCCACCTACCAGGACCTGCTGTCGGTGCCCGAGCACCTGACCGCCGAGCTCATCGATGGTGTCCTCTACGCGATGGCGCGTCCGCGTGTCCGTCATGTCGCCTCGAGCTCCGCGATGGGCGTGCATCTCGGGGCGGCGTTCGGACTCAGGCGGCCCATCGGCGGCCCTGGTGGCTGGGTCATCCTCGACGAGCCAGAGCTGCACCTCGGCGGTGCCGTGCCCACGGACCTCGTCCTGGCGCCAGACATGGCGGGGTGGCGCCGGGAGCGGCTCGCGGAGGCGCCCGACGCGGCGGCCCTCGAGATGGTCCCCGACTGGATCTGCGAGATCCTGTCCGCCTCTACGGCCAGCCACGACCGCATCCGCAAGATGGATTGGTACGGTCGGGTGGGGGTGCGTTGGGCCTGGATCGTAGACGCGGACGCCCGGTCCATCGAGATCTACCATCACGACGGCGCGAATTGGGTGTTCCTTGGCGGCGTGACAGGGCAGGATCCCGCCCGCATCCAGCCGTTTGAGGCAGTGGAATTCGACATCAGCGAGTGGTGGGCGCCCGTGCCGGCCGCGCCAGCTACGGAGCCAGCGCCAACGCCGGAGAGCACGTCCGGGGGGTGATCGATGCCGGCGCCGCGAGAGGCGCTGCCCCCCACAAAGAACAGCCCGTTACACTCGCCCCGATGGAACCCCTCCGCGATGGCGAACAAATCGATCGCTACGTGGTCGAGGCGGAGATCGGGGTGGGTGGGCACGCGAGGGTGTACAGGGTGCGGCACGTCGAGTTGGGCTTGATTCGCGCGCTCAAGGTGCTGCTGACGACGGATCCGGGCCTGACATCCAGGCTTTTATCCGAGGGCCGCGCGCTGGCCTCTATTCGGCATCCCAACGTGGTGGAGGTGTTCGACGTGCTCCGGGTCGGGGAGCAGCCCGCGCTGGTCATGGAATTCGTCGGGGGTGGTGCGCTCTCTGCCCGGATCACCGGGGCAAGTTTGGATTTCCCAGAGGTTCACCGCCTCTTCCGAGGGATCTGCGCGGGAGTGGGCTCGGCGCATGCGAAGGGCGTGATCCACCGCGACATCAAGCCCGACAACGTGCTGATCGACGACGCCACGACGCCGTTCACCCCGAAGGTCTCCGACTTCGGGATCGCACGCTCCGATGACGACCAGCGCACC
>CANKNP010000365.1 GCA_947483545.1 Deltaproteobacteria bacterium
CGGAGGGTACTCCCACCGAAACTGGCCACGCGCTCGTACTCGAGCGCATCTCGGCTCGCGGGCTTGCCCCCCACAAAGCACGGTCGCCCCCTCCCCCCCGACCGGATACCCTGCGCCGTCTTCCAGAACGCCGCCATCGGCGTGGGGTTCACGTTGGTCGAAGCGGTCGCAATCTCCAAATCCTTCGGACCCACGCAGGCGCTCACCGACGTGTCGTTCACCATCGGCAAGGGCGAGATCGTGGGCTTCCTCGGGCCGAACGGCGCGGGCAAGACGACCACGATGCGCATCCTCACCGGGTTTTTGCCGGCCAGCGGGGGCGAGGCCCGGATCTCGGGGTTCGACGTGTTTGAGCACCCGATGGAGGTCAAGCGGCGCGTCGGCTACCTCCCCGAGTCCCCGCCGCTCTACCCAGAGCTCTCGGTAGGCGAGTTTTTGCGCTTCGTCGGCGAGCTTCGCGGGCTTTCAGGCCGGGAGTTGGGCTTGCGTGTGGGCTCGGTCATGGAGCGGGTGGGGCTGGGCGGCTGGGAGGCCCGCATCCTGGGCTCGTTGTCCAAGGGCTACCGCCAGCGCGTGGGGCTGGCCCAGGCGTTGTTGCACGACCCCCCGGTTTTGATCCTGGACGAGCCGACCAGTGGGCTGGATCCGACGCAAATGGTCGGGATCCGCGTGCTCATTCAAGAGCTGGCGGCAGACCACACCGTGATCCTGTCGACGCACGTTTTGTCCGAAGTCGAGGCGCTCTGCCCCAAGGCGATTGTGATCGGGCGGGGGAAGGTGCTTGCCGAGGGCACCATCCCCGAGCTGAAGGCCAAGGCCTTGCGTGGGAGTTGGACGCTGCTGGAGGCCCAGGGGGTCACCGCTTCGCAGCTCTCTGAGGCAGCAGGCGTCGAACAGATCGAGCCATTGGCGATTTCGTCGGATGGCTGGGCCACGTTCCGGGTGACCAGCCGCGGGGACGTGCGCGAGGCGCTGATCGCGCGGGTGGTGACCACCGGCGGCCGGGTGCGCGCCGTGGATGCCAAGCTACCCAGCTTGGAGGAGGCGTTCATTGACATCGTCGGGGCCGAAGGCGTGACGAAGGGCCGCGTCGCATGATCCGCTCGACCTACACGATCTGGAAGAAGGAGATGCGGAGCTACCTCGTGAGCCCGCTCGCCTATGTGTTCCTCGGCACCTTTTTGATGCTCGCCGGCCTGTTTTTCTACCTCGGTGTCACGCTCACGGGCGAGGCCTCGCTGCGGGTGCTGCTCGCGAACCTCGCCGTCACCCAGTTGTTCATCCTGCCGATGCTGACGATGCGGCACTTCGCGGAGGAGCGGCGACAGGGCACGTTGGAGCTGCTGTTCACCGCACCGGTGTCGCTCGGCGCCATCGTCGTCGGCAAATGGCTCGCGTCCCTCTGCCTCTGCATCGTGATGCTGGCCGGCACCGTCGTATTCCCCGTCATCCTCGCGTACTACGGCGATCCCGACTGGGGTGTGATGGCGACCAGCTACGCCGGGCTCATCGCCGTCGCTTGTGGGTTCTCGGCGGCGGGGATCTTCGCCTCGTCGCTCACCGACGATCAAGTGGCCGCCGGGCTCCTCGGCATCGTCATGCTGCTGCCCTTCTGGCTCGTCCACCAGGCCGAGGCGCTGCTCCCCGACGAGTGGGCGGACCACGTCCGCAAGTTGGGCGTGCTCGTTCACCTCGACTCGTTCCAACGCGGGGTGATCGACTCCGCGGACGTGCTGTACTTCGTCGGCTTCACCTTCGTCTTTCTGTTCCTGACCTTCCGCTCGCTGGAGTCACGCCGATGGCGGTGAACCGCGCGCTTCAACGTCGCATGGCGTTCGGGTCGAACGCCTCGTTCGTGACCCTGTTGGTCGTCGCCATGGTGATCTTCACCTGGTTGATCGCGGATAGATACCGCGTCCGAATCGATCTCTCGGCAGACCAGGGCAGCACGCTGCTCAAGGACACGCAGACGAAGCTCCGCATCTTCGACAACGACGGCACGCCTGTCTCGATCACGGCGTTCTCCGCCCAACGTGGCAAGCAGGACTCCTTCTTCAAGGACCGCGCGCTCTCCGACCTGATGGAGGAGCTGGACTACGCCTCCCCCTCGGTCACCACGCACTTTGTGGACTTTGATCGCGACAGGTTGACCGCGGAGTCGTTGGGCGTGACCGACTACGGCGCCGTGGTGATCCAGCGGGGCGACAAGCGCGTGGACCTCTCCGACCGCGAGCTGTTCCGCCGCGTGGGCAAGGGCGCGGACAAGCACTTGGAGTTCCTCGGGGAGTCGGCGCTCAACCGCGGCTTCTCGCAGATCCTGTCCGACACCCGCCGGGTCGTCTACGCGCTCGTTGGGCACGGGGAGATGGGCGCTGAGGACCACGATCCCGACGGCATGGCGGACCTCGCCGCAGCCCTCGACCAGGAGCACTACGAGCTGAAGCCCCTCGATCTCGTCCGTGGGCGCAAGGAGGGTGAAGCGCCGCGCG
This sequence comes from Deltaproteobacteria bacterium, assembly GCA_947483545.1. The sequence goes on from CANKNP010000365.1 coordinate 2,490, forward strand.
TGCCCGATGATGCCGCCGCGGTGCTGATCGTGCGCCCGAAGGTGGCGATCCCGCCGATGGAGGAGGATCTGCTGCTCTCATGGTTCGCCACGGGCGGCGCGTTGCTCTTCGCCGTCGAGCCCGAAGGCGAGATCCCCGATCTGCTCGGCCGCTTCGGAGTCGCCGTCCCCGGCGGGTATGTGCTGGACAAGCAGATGCTCTACCCCTACCCAGACCGCCCGATCCCCCGGTATCGCGGCCATGCGATCACCCAGACGCTCACGGACGACGACATGGTCACGGTCGTGAGCCGTGCGGCGCCGGTGCAAGCGAGCGTTCCGGCGGTCCCGGGGGTTCGAAGCGCCACGTTGCTGGAGACGAGCCGGGATGGCTGGATCGAGCGGGGTGGCGCGAGCGAGGAGGGTCAAGCCCGCTTTCAACCGGATGTAGATGGTGCGGGCCCGGCGGTGATGGCGCTCGCGCTGGAGGTGACCGTCGATAGCGGGCTGGTCAAGAAGAAGGCCGGGCGCGTCGTGGTCTACGGAGACGCGGATCTGCTGAGCAACGCGGTGATGGCCGAGGGGCCGGGAAACCAGAGCTTCGCCGTGAACAGCGTACGCTGGCTCTTGGGCGATGAAGGCCGGATGTCCGTCATCGGGAAGCCCAGCGCGGTGCGACGGTTGACGCTGACGGAGGAGGACCGCGGCCGGATCCAGTGGATGGCGATGGGCATCGCGCCGCTGCTGGTGGCGTTCGCGGCCGGCGCGGTCTGGTCTTCGCGAAGGGGCCGCTGATGCAGTTGTTCCGCCAGTTTCGAGGCACGCTGTTCGCCATGGTCGCGTTCGTCGCGGTGGCAGCGGCGTGGTGGACCCTGAGCCCCGCGGCCGTCGCCCCGAAGCCGGCGAAGGACAAGAAGGTCGAGCCGGGCGTCGCGCTGTTCGTCTTTGAGAAGAGCGACTTGACGCGTGTGACGGTCAAGCGCCCAGATGGCACGCTCACGCTCGTCGAGAAGCCCGCGGGGTGGTGGATCCAGGGTGCGGACGCGATCGAAGGGGGGAGCGAGGTCAGCGAACTTCCGGCGAGCCGCTCGATGGTGAACCGGGTGAAGCATCAGCTTCACGATCTGGTCAGCCGCGCGACGGTGGTCGAGGGCACCGGGGAGGCCGCGCTGTACGGCCTCGGCCAGAGCGCGATCGAGGTCACCCTTGTGTTCCGCGATGGTCGGACCGAGTCCTTCCGCGCCGGCGATCCGAACCCCTCCGGGGTCAGCTTCTACATCCAGCCCACCGACAGCGACGTGGTGTACACCGTCAAGAAGTCCGCGGTGGACTACTACAGCTTGTCCCTCGCCGAGTTCCGCGAGCGCAGGTTCGCCAGCTTCGACTCCAAAGACGTAGATGCGCTGGACATCCTCTGGTCCGACGGCCGCCATCTTCAGTTCCAGCGCACAGGCGAGCGCGCCTGGGATCTCCTCCATCCCGAGCGGTTCGCCGCCAGCGATGACACCGTCCGCGGGTTGATGGGCCGGGTCTCAGCGCTCAAAGCCGTCAAGTTCGTCAGCGACGTGCCCACCCCGGAGCAGCTCGCCACCTACGGACTCGACAATCCACGTCTCCGGATCGCGCTCACGTTCCAGGGCCGCGAGCCGGTCACCCTGCTCGTCGGGGCCGACGCTACGGAGAAGGACGGCAGCTACGACCTCGCCTACGTCCGCCTGGAGGAGGAAGCCAGTGTCTACACTGCCCGCAACGGCCTCTTGGAGGACTACGCGCGCGAGGCCTCCGCCTACCGGCTGATGCGCTTTGGCCGCATGGACGCGAACCGCATCTCCCTGGTCGTCGCGACCTTCAACCCCCCGAAGGGCGACGACGACGACCTCGCCGGCACCGTCACCGTCCGCATGGCCGCCGACAACTGGCTTTGGGACGACGGCGTCCCGGTCCCCGGCTCGACCCCCAAGCGCGTCGCCCAGCGGGCCGCGGGCGTAGACGGCGACACGTTCATTTCCGCCATCCCCGACGATGCGAAGTACGGCTTCGACACGCCGCTCGCGACCGTGAAGATGCAGGACCTGGACGGCGCCGTCCGCACGTTGATCATCGGCGACCCGGGGCCCCCGCGCACCGACCACGAGGGCAACGAGCGCGACCGCTACTACGCCCGGGTGTCCGACCACGACGAGGTCTATCTGGTGGACAACGGTGTCGTGGACGTCGTGAAAGACCTGATGCGCGAGCACAACCGCAAAGAGAAGGGCGACGACGCGAAGGACGAGCGCTCCGACCGCATCGAAGCCGAGCGCGCGCTGCCCCCTGGACCTCCCCGCCCCGGCGATCCCCGTCGCCCCCGGCCCCCCCCACCCCC
>CANKNP010000366.1 GCA_947483545.1 Deltaproteobacteria bacterium
AAACGGGCACTCCCGCTGGAGCGTTTGCACCGCCAGGCGCAGATCGTCCTGGTGCTCAGGCCCCCCAAAGTCCTCCTCCCCCCAGCTCTGCCCTCGTCCGGCCGGGTCGAACGTCAACACCGTGTAGCCGCCGCCCGCAAGCTCCTCCGCGTTCACGACCGCGCCGTACCCGCTCAACTCCCGAAGGCCCTGGTGAATCCCCGGGCTCACCACCAGCCCCGGCCGGGCCCCGGACCCCGCGAGCCGGGTGATGCGCGCCGCGATCGAGTAGCCCGCGCTGGACGTGAACTGTGCGGCATGCCCCTCGAAAGCCCCGCCGTGGCGGCTCCGTTGCGCGCGTCGAACGACCGCCTGGAGACGCCATTCTGCGATGCGGCGGAGGGTCTGGGAGTCCATCCGCGGTGCTATCCGAAAACCCGACGCGGCGTTGCAGCCGAGGCGAGCCGGTGCCAAGCGCCGGCGCTCAAAGCTACATCTGGCTGAAAATCAGCAGCGGCATGTCCACCCGCTCGGCCCAGGCCATCTCGTTGTGCTCAGCGTCCGGCTCCCACCAATGGAACAGATCGGCCTCGTATTCGTAGCCAATGTCCGCCAAGGTGTCGCGCATCTGGAGGTTCTCACAGTAGTTGTCCCCGGCCTCCAGGTTGTCGTCCATCACGCCGTCCCCATCGCTGTCGTAGCAGTCACCCGAGCCGCCGGAATCCAGGTAGAGGGCCGTGGACTGGTGACCGGACGCCAGGTACAGGTCCATCATCGTCTCGTTGTGCAGCTCGATGCTGCCCCAACCCATGGTGCCGGACATGCTCGCGGCGAAGTCGAACTCGCCCGGGTGGCGCTGCGCGATGTGGTAGCTGATGAGGCCACCGAGGGAGCTGCCGAGGAGACCGACGGTGTCGGGCTCGCCGGACTCCGGAAACCAGGTCGCGGCCACCAACTGTCGGACATCTACCTGTACAAAGTCCGAGTAGGTGTCGCCCCAGCCGCCGTAGCGAACGCCGTAGACGGTGTCCTCGACGTGGGTGTACTCCTCCATTCGGTCGCCGGTATTGAAGATCCCGACGACCATGGTCGTGTCGGCTCCGAGCGACGAGAGCGCGCTGTCCATGTGCCAGCCGCCCCAGATCGCGTAGGGATCGAACAGGTTCTGACCGTCCATCGCGTACAATACGCGATCCGCGGAGACGGGCACCCAGACGTGGAGATCGCGCGCGACGAGTCCCTGGCCGGAGACCGCAAAGAGGTGCTCCAGGTGGGCGTCCTCGGGATGGACGAGGCTCATCTCGCCGTTGTCGTCCCAGGTCAGGGCCCGCGCCCAGGGGTCGGCATGCCAGTCGTCGCCCCCGTTGGTGAACTTGTAGCCATCGCCGCGGTCCGCGGACCGGACGATGTAGCTGAAACCGTCGTCCTCGGTCATCTCCTCGGCGGTCCAGTCGTTGAACACGCCGGCGAGGGCACCGGTCTGATCCGGGTCCACGAAGAGCCAGCCGCCCGTCACCTGGATGGGCCAACCACCGCCGGATTCTCCCAACACGAAGGGGCCGTCCGAGTAGGCCTGCATCGTGATCGCGAGATCAGTTCGCAGCTCGCCGAGAATGCCGTCCAACCCGGGCGGGTCGGTGTCGGTGTCTGAATCGGCGTCCGTGTCGGTGTCGGCATCCGAATCGGCGTCCGTATCTGCATCCGCCGCCTCAAAAGTGTCGAGCCCGGGGCCCCCGCCGGTGCACCCCATCAACCAACTTGCCAGGATCACCCGCACACGTCCTCGCCGCCGTCGATGCGCAGGACGTTTCCGTTGATCCAGGTGGCGTCCTGCTGGGCGAGGAGAACAAGGGCCTTCGCGACGTCCTCGGGCTCGGTCAGCCTGCCGAAGGGGTTCCTCGCCGTCGCCCCGGCGATCAGCTTCTCCGAGCCGGGGATCTTGGCGAGCGCCGGGGTCTTTGTCACCCCTGCCAGGATCGCATTCGTGCTGATGCCGTGAGGCGCCAACTCCAGCGCGAACTGCCGACAGTACGACTCCAACGCGGATTTTGCCGCAGCCACCGGGCCGTAGCCCCCCCACGCGACATGGGATCCGGCCGCAGTCATCGCGAACACCCGCCCTCCGCGCCCCATCAGCCCTGTGCCCACGACATCCTGCGTCCAGTACACCAAGGAGTTGGCCATGACGTCGAGGGTCATCTCCAGCTGCTTGCGTGACGCGGTCTTGGCAGGTTTCACGCCCTGTTCCACCTCGTCGGCGGTGAGCGGCGGGGCGACGAAGCGCAGCAGGCTCCCAAATGCCAACGAATGCAGCAGCACCCGCATGCCCCCGGGGGCGATCCGCGCGGTCAGGTCGGCCATCACCTCCGCCCGCCGTTCATCGTCCGCAGCGTTCACGTTGTAAAACGCCGCCACACGGCCCATCGCCTGGATCTCCGCCTGCAGGGCTTCCACCTGGGGCATCGTGCCTCGACGATCCAGATGGACCGCCGCGATGTCGTAGCCCGCCGCCGCGAACGCCCGCGCGCTCGCCGCGCCAAAGCCGCTCGAACCACCGAGGATGAGGGCCCACATGGGCTAGTGCGGCGCCGCTTCGGGCTTCCCGCCGGCGGGGGGCGCGGCAGGCTTGCTCTCCATCTTCATCGCGGGCATTCCGCCGGGGCCGCCCATCGGCGCCGACTCGGTCACCGACGCGCCCCCGCTGCCGCCTTCAGCTTCGGTGATGGTGGCGGCCTTCTTCAGCTCGTCGATGTAGGCCTGCACAACTTCGCCGCGGAGCTTCTGCTTGATCTGCTCCTTCACATCTTCCAGCGGCTTCGCCTCCCGCACATCTTCGATCTCGATGATGTGGAAGCCAAACTTCGTCGCGACCGGGCCGATGGTGTCGCCCTTCTTCGCGGCGAACGCGGCGTCTGCGAACTCCGGCACCATGCGGCTCTTCTCGAACCAGCCGAGCTCCCCGCCCTCCTTGCCGCTGCCGGTGTCCACGGATTTCTCCATCGCGAGCTTGGCGAAGTCGCCGCCGCCCTTGACCTGGGCGAAGATCGCGTCCGCCTCGGCCTTGTCCTTCACGAGGATGTGGCGGGCCCGCACCTCCGGACGCTTGAACTGCACCGCGTGCTCGTCGTAGTACTTCTGCACCGCGGCGTCGTTCGAGCGCTCGTCGACGACCTTCTCGAGCAGCGCGCGCGCGAGGGCATCACGCTCGGCCATGGCCAGCGCGGTCTTGCCCTTCTCCCCTTCATGCAGCTTCTGCTTCAGCGCCTCCTGGTACAGGATCTCGCCGATGACAACCTGCTCTTTCACCTGGTCCATCTGGCCCTTGGCCTTGATCTGGTCGCGGGTCGCCGGAGGGAGCTGCTCGAGCGTGGCGTCCACCATGCCCTGGGTCACGATCTGGCCGTTGACCGTCGAGATCGTCTCCCCCGTGCGAGCAATCACGCCTGGGACAGGGGGCGGCGGAGGCTCACACGCCAGCAACAGGGTGACCGGAAGGAGCATGAGGGACAGGACCGGACGCAGCATGAAGGCCTCGAAAGCTTGGGAGATAGCGGAGAGTTGGCCCAGGTTCCCGCTCCCCGGGGGGAGGCGACCCGAACCGCGGGCGCGCATAGCCCGTTTTTTGGTTCAGAGCCGGCGGTTCGAGAGCATCGCGGCGGCCACAACGACCAGGAGCCCGAGCCCCGCCTGCACGACCGCGATCCCGCGGAACAGCGCAGTGTCGGCCTTCAGCCGGCTCGGGGGCCCGTCTACGGCCACGAACCCGACCACTTGCCCGGCGCCATCCCTGCTCACCGCTACCGCCCGCGCGCCGCCGAGTCGATCCACATGGGCGACCCCCTGCGCCTGCGCCTCTCGCAGCAACTCAGCCGGGAGATCCTCCCCTACCGCGAGGCTCTTGCCTTCCGCGTCATACCGGCTCACCTCGACGCCGAAGGCCTTCGCGCCGGCGAAGATCCTCGCCTCCTCGCCGGAGACCTCCGCGGCCATCGCCGCTGCGGAGGCATCCACCCGGGAGATCGCCCAGAGTTGCCCGGCCAACGCCGAGAGCGTGACGAACACCCCCGCGACGACGAGCGGGGTTGCGCTGACCCGCCGGGGTGCGACGAGGTGGCCGGTGCGCGTGGTCGTCGGGGATGGCGCGCGAGGCTCCAGGGGCGGGGGCGGGGGCGGGCGAGGCGACGACAGGGCCGCGGCGGCCGCTCCGGGGGCCAGTGACGAGAACGCCGAGACCGCCGAAGGCTTGAGCGCAGGCTTGCCTGAAGCAGGCCCGGGCGGCGCCAGGGCCGGGGTCGCCAAGGGGGTGGGCGCTACCTCTGAGGGCACGGGAGCTGCGGTCGGGGTCGCAGCTGGCACCGGGCTGGCGGGGGCCGCCACCGGGCCGACCACAGCGCTCGGCAGCGCCGCGGGCACACCGGTCCGCGCTGCAAGGTGGGCCGCTGCGCTGGTCGCGACGGGGGTCGCGGTCGGCGCGGGACCGAACGCGATCGGCGCCAGGGTCGCGCGAGGGGTCTCCATGGGCGGGAGCGGCGAGGGCGTGATCGGCGCGCCAGCAAAAGAACCGGCGACGCTGGCCGGGGCGATGGACGGCTTCGGGCGCGGGGGGATCGGGGAAGGGGCAGGCGATGCGGCGGGCGCGAGGATGGGGCCCGGGCTGGGCGCGGCAGGGGCCGGGCTGGGGGCGGGGGAGGCTGCGGCCGGGGTCGGAGCAAGCGACGCGCGCGGCGCGGCGGCCGCGGGTGTCGGCGCCAGGGACGCGCGCGGCGCGGCGGGGGAGGCGGGGGGGGCGGTCGCGAGCGCGACGGAGGCGTGCGGCGCGTCCTGGGGCGCGGCGGGAGCGG
>CANKNP010000367.1 GCA_947483545.1 Deltaproteobacteria bacterium
TACTCCCGCCGAAGCCGGGTATGCGCTCGTACCCGAGCGCACCCCGGCTCGCGGGGGGCGTGGGGGGCTTGCCCCCCACAAAGCAGCGCGGGTGCGGAAGCCAGCCCCGGCGAGAACCTTCACCGCAGTGCCACAAGTGAAAACCATCGGCCTGACCGGCGGGATCGCGTGTGGAAAGAGCGCGGTGGCCGAGATCCTGCGGGGGAGGGGAACGCCGGTGTTGGACCTGGACCAGGTCTCGCGGATCGTGGTCGCGCCGGGCCAGCCGGCGTTCGCGGAGATCGCTGCGCGATGGCCGGAGGTGGTGGAGGGGGCCACGCTGGATCGCAAAGCCCTGGGGGGGATCGTGGTGGCAGACCCTGCCGCGCGCAAGGAGCTGGAGGCGATCACGCACCCGCGGATCTGGGCACACATGGAGGAGTGGTTTGCGGCGCGGGGGGCGGAGGGCTGTGCGGCGGCGGTGGTCGAGGCCGCGCTGATGGTCGAGACGGGGAGCTACAAGCGCTACGATGCGCTGATCGTCGTGGTGTGCAGCCCGGAGGTCCAGCGGGCCCGGCTGGCCGCGAGGGAGGGCTACGACCCGGCGACGGTGGAGCGCTGGCTCGCGACGCAGATGCCGCTCTCGGAGAAGGCCGCAGTGGCGGACTGGGTGATCGAAAACGAGGGGGGGAGGGGGGAGCTGGAGGCGAAGGTGCTGGCGGGGTGGTCCGCCAGGGTGTGGGAAACGGCCCGCGCCGGATGCCCAGCGGCGTCCCCCGGCCCGCGGTAGACCTGCGGCTAACGGTGCCAAGCCGCCCCTTCTCCCGAAACTCGTTGCCATCTGGCCGCCTTTCGTGCTACCACGCGGCGCTTCGGAGGCTTTATGCGCCAGCTTGGATTCTTCTCTCTCTCTTCGTCTCTCGCCCTTTTCGCCCTCAGCGGCTGCGAGGGTAGCTACAGCCAAACGGACAAGTACTCCGACGGCACGGACCTCGACTCGGACAGCGCGGCTGACGCCGACACGGACACCGATTCGGACACGGACGCCGACACCGATTCGGACGCCGACACCGATACCGACACCGACACGGATACGGACACGGATACCGACACGGACACGGACACGGACACGGACACCGATTCCGACACGGACGCCGACGTCGAGCTGTGCGAGACCGAGTGGGAGCCGCTGTACATCGGCACATGGACGCGTCGCTACACGGTCAGCATCCAGGGCACGATCGGCACGGGCGTGCAGGAGGTCTGGGGCACCACGACCACGAGCAACCTCACGCCCGCGTACAACTTCTACGACGAGGTCGTGACCGACTCCGCAGGTTGGGTGGGCAACGCCTACATCGGCTGTGATCTCGACGGCGGCACGGGCCTGTACATGGCCGAGTGGAACATGGCCGGCACGTACGCCGGGACCAGCTTGGGCTCCACGCTCGCCACGCTCGACAACCCCCGCCGGATGCTGCCGCCCGACGCGGAGATCCCCGGCGCGGGCACCTGGGCCTACAGCTACACCGCCAATGCGAGCTTCTCCGGCCTGCCGATCACCATCAGCGTGAGCGGAGCCTACACCGAGATCGGCTTGGAGACCTGGACCGCCCCCGACGGCACCTCGTACGAGGCCTACCACCTTCAAAACGCCTACTACGAAGACTTCGGCGGCTACACCCAGCTCGAAGGAATGCTGGACCAGTGGTACGTCAAGGGCCTGGGCCTCGTCAAGGAGACCAACTACCTGATCGACGGCTCCGAGTTCATGCTCCGCGACATTGACTCCTGGACTGGCCTCACGCCGTATTAGCAGGCGGGTCCAAAGAGGCCGCCCTTGTCTGACCCCGCGATTCGCCCGATGCTCGCTACCCTGCTCGACACCGTCGTGCTCGCCGCGCGGGAGGCGGGCGCCGCCATCCGCGGGTTCTACAAGGACGCCTACACCGTCAAGGACAAGGGCGAGGACAACCCGCTCACGGACGCGGACCTCGCCAGCGACCGCATCCTCGCGGATCGACTCCGCCGCGATGACTGGGGTTGGCTCTCGGAGGAGTCGGTGGACGATCCGGTCCGGCTGACCAAAGAGTTCGCCTGGATCATCGACCCGCTCGATGGCACGAAGGAATTCACGCTCGGAATCCCCGAGTTCGTCGTCTCCATCGGGCTGGTCCATCTGGGGCGGCCGGTGCTGGGCGTGCTCTACAACCCGATCGTGGACGAGATGTTCGCCGGGGTCGTGGGCGTGGGGGCGACGTTCAACGGGGCCCCCTGCCGCGTGAGCACCCATCAAGGGCTCCAGGGCGCGCGGATCGTGTGCTCCCGCACGGAGATGAAAAAGGGCATGTTTGACGCCTGGACCGACCGCGTCAAGCTGGTGCCTGTGGGCTCGGTCGCGTACAAGTTCGGGCGGGTCGCGGCCGGGCAGGCCGAGGCGACGTTCACCCCCCAGCCCCGCAACGAGTGGGACATCGCCGGGGGCGTGGCGCTGGTGATGGCGGCCGGCGGTCGGACCAGCAACCGGCTTGGCGAAGACTACGTGTTCAACCGCGCGAACCCGCTCGTGGACGGCGTGTGCGCGACCAACGGCGCCGTACATCCGGAGATCCTCGGGCTGATGGCGTGACCGTGACCGCGCCGACGGGCAACCGGAAGGCGCTGGGCGTCCTGTTCCTGACGGTCGTATTGGACCTGGTCGGGTTCGGCATCGTCATCCCGTTGCAGACGTTCTTCGCTGAACAGTTCGGGGCGACCCCGATCCAGGTCACGCTCCTGATGGCGAGCTACTCGCTGGCCCAGTTCGTGGCCGCCCCGGTCTGGGGCCAGCTCTCGGACCGGTTCGGCCGCCGCCCGACCCTGCTCGCCAGCATTTTCATGACGGCCGTGATGTTGACCGGCTTCGCCAGCTCGACATCCTTCGGCATGCTCCTGATGTTTCGCACCCTCCACGGGGTGATGACCGCCAACATCCCGATCGCGCAGGCCTGCGTCGCGGACCTCACGACCCCCGAGAATCGCGCGCGTGGCATGGGCATGATCGGGGCCGCCTTCGGCATCGGCTTCACGATTGGTCCCTTCATCGGCGGGGAGTTCGCCCGCACCTCGCTCGCCACACCCATCTGGATCGCGGCGGCCCTCTCCGCGGTCAACTTCGTGCTCGCGCTGGCCTTCTTGCCCGAGACCCGCCGCCCGGACTCCCACACCATCCACCGGTCGATCTCGTTGACCGCGATGGTGGACGCCATCCGGCACCCGGTGGTCGGGCTCTGCGTTTTGCTCACGTTCCTCCAGGTCTTCGCGTTCTCGATGATGGAGTCCTGCTTCACGCTGTTTGCGGAGCACACCCACAAGCTCCAGCCGGCCGACGTGGGGCGGATGTTCGGGCTCGTCGGCATTGTCAGCATCGTCGTGCAGGGCGGGCTCATCGGGCGGCTGGTCAAGCGGTTCGGGGAGCGCGCGCTTGTGCCCGTGGGTCTCGCGCTTGTGGGCTTGGGAACCGGCTTGTTGCCGATCGCGCCGATGGGCGCGCCCCTGCTCATCGTGTTCGGTGTGATGGGCATGGGCCAGTCGTTGGCCAACCCCTCCCTCTCGGCGTTGATCTCCAAAGCGGCGAGCGCATCGGAGCAGGGTCAAACCCTCGGCGCGGCGCAGTCGATGAGCGCGTTGGCCCGGGCGTTCGGCCCGCTGCTCGGCGGGGTCCTGTACCAGGGCATCGGCCCGGGCGCCCCGTTCTACGTGAGCGGTGCGCTGCTGCTGTGCGGGATGATCCTCGCCTTTCCGGCGATGGAGAGGGTGAAGGTTGGCGCGACAGCTCGGTAGGCCGGAGGCTGGAGCGCGGAAGGGGGAGGGGAGGGGGTTGGAAGCGGCGTGGTTGTCACGCCCCCTCATCCGGCGGGAGTACCCGCCACCTGTAGCCTGTAGCCCCTCCCCAGCCCGCCCATCCCCGGTTTCGGAATAGGCTCCCCACCACCCCGGAGACCCATGCCGCGCGTCTACACCGTCATCCTCGGCGGAGGTCGAGGCAGCCGCCTGTTCCCCCTCACGGCGCATCGCGCCAAGCCGGCGGTGCCCGTCGCCGGAAAGTACCGGCTGATCGACATCCCGCTCTCGAACGCGATCAACTCGGGCTACCGCCACATCGCGGTGCTCACCCAGTTCAACTCCGCGTCGTTGAACGCCCATGTCTCCAACACCTACCACTTCGACATGTTCAGCCAGGGGCTGATCGAGGTGCTCGCGGCCGAGCAGACCGACGAGTCGATGGACTGGTACCAGGGCACCGCCGATGCCGTGCGAAAGCAGCTCCGCAGGCTGGTCGCGTGGGGCTGTGAGCACCTGCTGATCTTGTCCGGCGATCACCTCTACCGCATGGACTACCGCGAGATCGTGAAGCGCCACGTCGAGAGCGGCGCGGACGCGACGGTGAGCGTGATCCCGGTGTCCCGCGCGGAGTGTACGGGTTTTGGGGTGCTCTCGGCGGACACCGAAGGGTTCATCACCGCGTTCAAGGAAAAGCCGAAGGCCGACGAGGACATCTCCCACCTCTCGCCCCCGCCCGAGCTGCGCGCCGCCTGGGATCTGCCGGAGGAGCAGTACCTCGCGAGCATGGGCGTGTACGTGTTCCGCTTCGACGTGCTGCGGACCCTGCTGCAGGACCCGAACCTCCTCGATTTTGGCAATGACATCCTCCCGATGATGCTCGGCACCCACCGGCTCGGCGCCCACCTGTTCAAGGGCTATTGGCGCGACATCGGCACCATCGCCTCGTTCTTTGAGGCGAACCTCGCGCTGACCAAGGAGAACCCAGCTTTTCGCATCTTTCATGAGACCGGCCCGA
>CANKNP010000368.1 GCA_947483545.1 Deltaproteobacteria bacterium
GGCAGCCACCGGGCGCGGTACCAGGTGGACCTCCCGGGCGCCCGCCGACTCGCACGAGTCGCGGACGGCGCGGAGCTCCATCTCGGAGGCGCCGTGCGGCACCGCCACGACCATTCGGGGTCGGATCCAGGAATTTCGCCCGTGGATCCTGCGCACGAGCGAGAGCAGGAACGCCTCCGCGGCCTCATAATCCACGATCCGCCCGCCTCGGATCGGCTGCAGCGCCAGGGTGTCGTGCGGCGCGCGACCGAGCATCGGCAGCGCCTCCTCCCCGCTGGCGACCACTGCGCGTCGCCCTTGGCGGTCGGTGCGCACCGCGATCACCGAGGGCTCGACCGCGGCGACGCCGGTACCCCGCGGGAAAACGCGAGTATGGGTAGATCCGAGATCCACGGCGAGATCTTGGGAAAACAGGCCGAGCACGGCGCTGAACATGGTGGCTTCGGGGGTGGGGAGTTGGGCGGGCCGGACGGCTCGCCGCGGGGGAGGAGAAGTTTAGCATCGGCGGAGTCCGGCGACAAGGACGCGGCGGGGGTCCCGGGTTACCAGCCGGCGGCCGGAGGCAGGTGATGGGCGGTAGCTTGTTGGAGCGCATGCGGAGCGGGTCGGACTCGACGGCGATGCAGGTGCTGATTGCGCTCGTGCTGATCTCCTTCGTCGGCTGGTGGGGCCAGCCAAGCGGGGACGTGTCGCGCACGGTAGCGGTCGTGAACGGCGAGCGGATCCTGCAGTCCGAGCGCGATCGCCTGTACCAAAGCGCACGCCAGCGCCAGGAGGCCCGGGTCGGACATTCGCTCTCCGATCCGGAGCAAAAGCAGCTCCTGGAGTCCGTCCGAAATGATTTGATCGAGGGCGAGGTCGTGCTTCAAGAGGCGCGGCGACTCGGCCTCGCCGTGTCGGACACCGAGGTCGCCCGCTCCCTGCTCGACATCGCGTTTCTACGCGGCGAGGATGGGAAGTTCGACCGAGACCTGTACGAGCGGTACCTGAAGCGGCTGAGGATGAACGAGCCCGCGTTCGAGGAGACGCTGCGCGAGGACCTGCTGCGCCAGAAGCTGCGCAACTTGGTGTTCATGGGGGCAAACGTCTCCGAGCCGGCGATTCGCGAGGCGTGGCGAGAGGCGAGCACCCGGATCGAAGTGGAGTTCGTTCGGCTTCGGCCCAGCCTGTTCGACGCCGACGTGGCGATCACTGCGGAGTCGCGCACCGCGTGGCTCGCCGAGAACGAGGAGCAGGCCAAAGAGGCCTACGAGCGCGACCTCGAACGGCTGTACAACCACCCGGAGATGGTGCGCACCCACATGGTCCTCCTGACGGTGAAGGAAGACGGGGAGAAGACAGCGGATCTCGCTTTGCGACTGGAGAAGCTGCGGAGCGAGATCGACGCCGGTGCCGACTTCGAGGCACTCGCCCGCCGATGGAGCGAGGATCCGACGGCCTCGCTCGGCGGCGATCAGGGCGCGCGCCCCGTGCCCCAGCTCCCCAGCGAGGTCGCGACAGCCCTGGCCGACGTGAAACCCGGCGAGGTGTCGCGGGTGATCCTGACCCCGACCGACGTGCGGTTGTACCGCCTCGACGACCGGACTGCGGCCAAAGTGGATGCCTTCGAGGAGGCGCGCGACGCCATCGCGGACCGATTGATCAAGGCAGAACAAACCCCCGGACTGGCGGCAAGCGCCGCAGAAGCGATCCACGCGAAGTGGCGCGACTCAGGCGCGCCCCCGCAAGACCTGCTCGACGCGCGGAGCCTCGTGGTGGCCAACACGGGGCCGATCCCCCTCCAGAACCAGGGGAATCCGTTTGCCCCGCCGGAGCGCCTCCTCGGCGACGCCAGCCGGGCCCGCCCCGGCGACCTGCTCCCCGAGGTGTACGAGGCGAACGGGGTGCTGTGGGTCGCTCGGCTGTCGAGCCGCATCGAGGCGGATTTCGCACAATACGAGGCGAAGAAGGCGGAGGTCCGCGGTGAGTTCCTGATGCAGCGGCGCGTCGCGTTCTACCAGGACTGGCTCGAGGGCACCAAGGCCAAAGCCCACATCGAGTAGCGCACCCGGCGAGGCTTGACACGTCAAGGCCAGCTCGGATCCACTTGAAGTTTCATAAAATTCTTCAGGTCGTGTTTACAGGATCCACGACTCGTCGTACAGTCCAGTCGGCAGCGGGTCGAGGCGCGGGCGCGCCCCCCACCGATGCTTCGCCATGGAGAGGACATTCCCCCCGATGTCCAACCCACCGCCAGTTCTACCGTCTCCTGCTTCCCTCCTTCCTGATCGGTTGCGCCCGCGCCTCACCCCGCCCGCCCGCGCCGTTGCGTGGGCCCTCGTCAAGCACGCCGGGACCCGGGCCTTCACCGCCGCAGGCCACTTGGCGTGGCGAGCCCGGAACCCGGCCACCCGCGAATCCTATGTCGAGGCACCGGCGCCCGGCAGGATTCCCGAGATCTGGTACACCGCCGAGGATGGCTGGCGGGCGCCCCTTTGCCGGCTGGCCCCGCGGTCGGGAGGTGCTGGCGAGCCGGTGCTGCTGGCGCACACCCTGGGCGCCGGGTCCGACGGCTTTCGCTACGGCACCGGGCCGACGCTCGCCGGCGCGCTGTGCGACGCCGGGTTCACGGTCTTTCTGCTCACCCATCGCGGGGATCGCGCCGCGCTACGACCCGGAGGGCGGTGCCCCACCGACTTCGACGCCATCCTCGAGCGCGACGTCCCGGCGGCGATCGCGGCGATCTGCGACGACACCGGATTTTCCGCCGTCCACTGGGTGGGCCACGGGCTCGGCGCGCAGCTCGGCCTCGCCGCAGCGGGCGCCCGTGCGCCGGGGATCGCCACCGTCACCGCGCTCGCCGGCCCGGTGCAGTTCTCGGCGCCCCGGTCCGATGCCCGCAGGGCCGCGTGGGCCGCTGCGCTCCTCCCGGTGGGCTGGCCGGTCCCGGTGCGCTGGCTCGCCAGGTTTGCCGCGCCCCTGCTGGGGGACCCCGACGGCCTCGCCCCAGGGCCGCGCCTGCGCGGGGTCGCAACCCACGCCTCCGACGACCTCGCCATCGGACTCGTTCGCCAACTCTCCGAGTGGGTTGGGCACGGCGTGTGGTCGAGCCGTGGAGGCGTGGTCGACCGCAAGGAGACCCTGCGCCACGCCGAAGTCCCCCTGCTGGCCCTGTGTGGCGACGCCGACCGAGTCTGCCCGGCCGGCGCCGCCGAAGCCGCGACGGGGAGCTGGGGACACCCGGACCGAACCTTCGTTCTCCTCCCTGGCTACGCCCATCTCGACGCGCTCTTCAGCGCGCGGGCACAACGCGACGTCTTCGCGCCCGTGACGGATTGGCTCCACGCTCGGCGACGACTGGCCTGGGGTGCCGGTTTTTCGGCGCTCAGTGCGGGCGTAGCCGACCGATACAGTACTCGATGAGCGCCTTGCGCGTGACGATCCCCATGAAGACCTCCCGGCTATCCACCACCGGCACGAAGTTCTGGTCGACCGCCCGGTTCAGAAGCTCCTCGATCTGAACGTGAACGTACACCGGTCGCACCTCGAGCCGACGCGGCACGTCGGCGATGGCGATGCGCTCGGCGTCAGTCCAGGAAAACCCTGGGACCGATCGGATCTTCCAGAGCAAGTCCCCCTCGGTGAGGGTGGCGACGTAGCGCCCCTCGTCGTCCAGGAGCGGAACGGCCGAATAGCGATGGAACTCCATGCGCTCCAACGCCTGGCGAAGCGTGGCGCGCACCGGCACCCAGACCACATCGGCCTTGGGCGTGAGAAAAAAGGCCAGGTTCATTCCCCGACTCGGCGCAGTTCGAGCCAGGAGTTCCCCGCAAAGGCCGTCGCATCGGGGCCGTCGCTTCGGGGGTGACAGCGCCACGTGCGGCCGTCCCAACCGACTTCCTGGCCCGGTGGCACCCGCGCCCCATCGACCGACAGGGACACGAGTCGGCCCAAGACCTCCTCGGCAGCCGGTCGGTCGGCGGGAACCAGGTTTCGAATACTCACGTCCGGGCGGCCGAACGTGGCGAGGCCGGCCGTGCGCAGCCAGATGGCGCTGCCCTCCGAGGAGGCGATCCATCGCACCAAGTGGCGCGGCTCCCGTTCGTCGATCAACCTCGCTCTAAGCTCGTCTTCTGCCCACCAACGAAAACCGTTGGCGTCGAGCATGGCGATGCCTCCGGCCTCGAATTGGCTGAGCGCCGCCTCCACCAACGCGCGGAGCCAATCCAAGGTCTGTGGGGATTCCACCGACCCGATGAGCACGCGGGCCTGACGCGCCTCCCGCACCGCCTCCTCGAGATCGGGAACGTCGGACCCGAGCCGGTCCCCGAGCCCTTCCTTCCGGGCAAAGGCTGGAAACCGCGGGTCGGACGGAGTGAGGTCGAGCAGCTCGACCCCCGCAGGCAACGAGGCCTCCGCGCTCCCCGGGGTCCACTCGCCGAACAGGGCCCAGGTGACCCGAGGCGCCTCCCCGTCCGGCTCGTAAAAGCGTCGCGGCCATGGGGCCCGTGAGGTCACCGCTCCTCCCCTGGCGCCGAGGGTATCAGAGGGCAGCTTTCGCGTCGCGCGGCGAGGGCGGGGTCGCGCGGCGCCACCTCCCACAACGCCCGCCAGCCGGCGCAACCCCGGGCCTCGGCCACGGCGCGCAGCGCGGCGACGTGGCACGGTTCCGCGCGCAGAGCCCGCTCCGGATCCCCGAGCGCCGACCAGGCGTCCGGATCCTCGGGCTCGGCGCGCAACACCGCCTCCCACGTCGCCTGCATCCCAGGGCGATCCCCTCGCGCCGCGAGGATCGGCCCCAACTGGCGCCACGCCTGCACGCTACCCGCAAGCCCC
>CANKNP010000369.1 GCA_947483545.1 Deltaproteobacteria bacterium
CACGTGGCCCGGCACGATGGAGGCGATCCGGCCGTGGTTGGAGCGGGAGATCGGGAGGCACGCAGCGGCGATTGAGGACCCAAGAGTGGACCATCGGGTGCGCGACCGACTGATCGCCGTTCGCTGCGGAGGCGGCGTTCCGACCGGAACACTCATCGACCTCTGCGAGGCACTCTGCGTACACTCTGGCAAGCAGGTCGTCCTCTTGATCGACGAATACGACGCCGTCGTGCTCCACGCCTGGACGCACGGATATTACGACGAGGCTGTGGGATTTTTTCGCGCGCTGTTGGCACCCGCGCTCAAAGGGAACCCGTTCCTGTTCAAAGCGGTGCTGACGGGGATCCTACGCATCGCGAAGGAGTCGATGTTCTCGGGGCTCAACAACGTCCAAGTCTACTCCCTGCTCAACCAAGCGCGCGATGAGTTCTTTGGCTTCACCGATTCCGAGGTGCTCGCGTTGTTGACTGACCACGGTCGAATGGCGGATCTGGTCGAGGTTCGACGCTGGTACAACGGGTACCAGTTTGGACACTCCACTGTGTACAACCCCTGGTCCATCTGTATGATGCTGACCGAACCCGGACTGCCCCTGCGCCCGCACTGGCTGAACACGTCCGGAAACGACCTTGCTCGCTCGCTCCTGCTTCACAACCCCCTGCTCGGCAAAGACGTTGAGGCGCTCCTCACCGACCGTTGTATCACCGCGCCCATCGAGGAGAATGTTCCGCTCCGGGACCTGACGGGCGCCCACGTCTGGAGCCTGCTCCTGTTCTCGGGGTATCTCAAGGCGGTGGCCGTGCGAACCGAAGGGACCCGCACCGTCTGTGACCTCGCCATCCCCAACCGGGAGGTGCGCGGCGTATGGGAGGAGACCTTTCTGGTGTGGATCGAAGGAGGTGGCACCACGGTGGCCCCGCTTCACAACGCGCTGCTCGCCGGCGACGCCGCGCGGGTGGAGCAGATCCTTCGCACGCTGCTGGTGCGAAATGTGTCCGTACACGACGTCCCGGCGCCAGGGTCACCCACCACGACGGCTGGGGACACCCAGGATGAACGTTTCTACCATGCTTTCATCCTGGGCCTGTTGGTCAGTATGGAGGGGACGCACACCGTGCGCTCGAACCGCGAGTCAGGTGACGGGCGACCGGATGTGACGATCCTTCCGCGGCGACCGGGGCTCCCGGGTGTGGTGATCGAATTCAAGCGTCCGAAAGGCAAGGCTCCGCTCGCGACCAGCGCGCGAGCCGCCCTGAAGCAGATTGAAACACGGCGGTACACAACCGAGATCGAGGCGGCCGGGGCCAGCGTCGTCCAGAGATTCGGGATCGCGTTCTCGGGCAAGGAGGTAGCCGTGAGAGCTCCGCGAACCCAAGCTGGGATCCGCCACCCGGAACGGGGTTTGGGGGGCTGAGCTTCGCGGGTGGTGGTTCGTGCGCCTCACACGAACACACTCTCCCGATACTTCCCAAACACCGCGCGAAAAACATCCGCGATCTCGCCCAGCGTGGCTTTCGCCTCCACGGCTTCCAACATCCTCGGCATCACGTTCTCCGTGCCCGTGGCTGCAGCCCCGAGCGCCTCCAGGGCGTTCGCGCACGCCCCCCCCTCCCGCCCCCCCCGCCACAGCTCCAACCGGGCGACCTGATCCCGCTCGAGCGAGTCGTTCCCCCCCGGCGCCCCCTCCCCCTTCGGCTCTGGCACCACGTAGTCGTTCACCCCCACCACCACGCGCTCCTTGCGCTCCACCGCGATCTGATGGGCGTACGCGCTATTTTGAATTTCCCGCTGAGGGAATCCGCGTTCAATCGCCGCCACCATCCCCCCCATGGCGTCCACCTCCCCGATCAGCGCCAGCGCCTCGGCTTCCAAACGGTCGGTCTCCGCCTCTACGACATAGCTGCCACCGAAGGGATCGACGTGCCGAGCGAGCCCGCTCTCATACGCGATGACCTGTTGTGTGCGCAGCGCCAACCGGGCTGAGGACTCCGTCGGCAGGGACAACGCCTCGTCCCGAGAATTGGTATGCAGGGATTGCGTTCCCCCCAACACCGCGGCCATCGCCTGGATCGTGACGCGCACCACGTTGTTGTCCGGTTGCTGAGCGGTCAGCGTGCTGCCACCGGTCTGGGTGTGAAAGCGCAACATCAACGAGCGCTTGTCCTTGGCCCCGAACCGATCCTGCATGATGCGCGCCCACATCCGGCGCGCCGCGCGGAATTTGGCGAGCTCCTCGACAAAGTCGTTGTGGGCGTTGAAGAAGAACGAGAGTTGGGGCCCGACTTCGTCCACGCCAAGCCCGGCGGCGATGGCGGCTTCCACGTAGGCGATGCCGTCGGCCAGCGTAAACGCGATCTCCTGAGCCGCGGTAGAGCCGGCCTCCCGGATGTGGTAGCCGCTGATCGAAATGGTGTTCCACCGCGGCACGTGCACCCGACACCAGGCGAAAATATCCGTCACGATCCGCATGCTCGCGCGCGGCGGATAAATGTAGGTGCCCCGGGCGATGTATTCCTTGAGCAGATCGTTTTGGATGGTGCCGCGAAGGGAACCTAAATCGGTGCCCCGCTCCCGGGCGACCGCGGCGTACAACGACAGCAGGGTGCCCGCCGTCGAATTGATCGTCATGCTCGTCGAGACCTTGTCGAGGGGCAGATCAGCCAGCAACTGCCGCATGTCGCCCAGGTGGTCGATGGCCACGCCGACCTTTCCGACCTCGCCGCGCGCCATCGGATGATCGCTGTCGTAGCCCATCTGGGTTGGCAAATCGAACGCGACCGAGAGCCCCGTCTGGCCTTCCGCCAGCAGGTATTTATAGCGCTCGTTGGACGCCTTCGCGTCCCCAAATCCCGCGTACTGCCGCATCGTCCACAACTTGCCCTGGTACATCGTCGGGTGGATGCCCCGGGTGTACGGGAAGGTGCCGGCTTTCTCACTCATGGATCGACCCGCAGCAGTCGCGCGCCGCTGTCCACCGCGACGCCCTCCACCACGTAGACCTCGCCGATGGTCCCATCCACCGGGCTCTTGAGCTCGTTCTCCATTTTCATCGCCTCCACCACCAGGAGCGGCTGGCCTTTCTTCACCGCATCTCCGACCGCGACGAGCACGCGCACCACGCGACCCGGCATCTGCGTCGTCAGCAGGCCGCCAGCTTGGGCCGTACCCAGCCGGAGCGCTTTCCGTCGGGGATCGACCACCGCTACGGGCGTGGTGATCCCGACAACGTCCACGAGGTAGCCATCGGGCGAGGCCACGCAGCCCGCCTCCCAGCTTTCGCCGTCGATCAACATGTGGAAAGCCTCGGCGCTCGGCCGGAGCAGATCGACGAGGTGGGATTCCTCCACGTCTTGGCTGTCCGGGCGCCTCTCCGTCCAGCGGAGGCGAAAAGCCGGGCCTTCGCGCTCGATGTTCACGAGCCGGGTCGTCTCGCCGATGGTGACTTCATATTTCATGTTGGTGTGATCCTTGTCGCCGGTGCTAGCGTTCCGGACCCGCCCTGCTTTGTGAGGGGCAAGCCCCCCACGCCCCCCGCTCGCCGGGGTGCGCTCGAGTACGAGCGCATACCCGGCTTCGGCGGGAGTACCCGCCGAAGCCGGGACCCGGCTCGGGTGCGGTTGAGGATCGGCTGCGGGGGGCAAGCCCCCCGTTTCGAGGGTGACGGCAAGCCCCCCATGCCCCCGGATCGCCGGGATGTGCCACGGACCGGGCAGATCACCGTGGCCTCGCAGAAAGCTTCCACGGCGAAGGGCGAGCGGCATCCGTGACCGGCCTCGCGGGCCGCGTGTCGGCCTCGAAGCGCGCGAGCGTGGCCGCGATCGTGGCGATGCGATCGTTGCGCCCTGCGGCGGTCAACTTGGCGAGTCGAGCGGGGCTCAAGAACCCGGTGGAGTAGGCGCCGCCGATGAAATCGCGGTCGCGGAGGATCTCGACGAGGAACGGGATGGACGTGTGAATCCCGCGCACGCGGTACTCCCGGAGCGCGCGGATCAGCCGGCTGGTCGCCTCCTCCCGCGTGCTGCCCCAGCAGATGAGCTTCGCCACCATCGGGTCGTAGTGGATGGGCACGTCGTAGCCGGCGTAGACGCCTGAATCGACGCGAACCCACGGCCCCCCGGGCTCCCGCAAGCCGCTGATTCGGCCCGGTGCAGGCGCAAAGTTGTTCGACGGATCCTCTGCATAGATGCGGACTTCGACAGCGTGCCCTGTTTGCCGCAGATCGTCTTGGGAGAACCAGAGCTTCTCGCCTGCGGCGATGCGGAGCTGTGCGCGGACCAGATCGATGCCGGTCACCATCTCGGTGACGGGGTGCTCGACTTGCAGCCGCGTGTTCATCTCGAGGAAGTAGAACTCTCCGCTCGACTGGGAGTACAAGAACTCGATGGTGCCGGCGCCCACGTAGTCCACGGCCAACGCCGCTTGCACGGCGACCTTGGCCATCGCTTGCCGCGTGGCGTCGGGTAGCACGGCGCAGGGCGTCTCCTCCACCACCTTCTGGTTGCGGCGTTGCACGGAGCAATCCCGCTCAAAGAGGTGCAGGCAGGTCCCATGCTGGTCCGCGAGCACCTGAATCTCGATGTGCTTCGGGTCCTCGACGAACTTCTCGAGGTAGACCGCGTCGTCTTTGAACGAGCGCGTGGCCTCGCTCTTCGTGGATCGCCAGGCGCTGGCGAATTCGTCGCGGTGCTCGACCTTCCGGATACCCTTTCCGCCGCCGCCGCCGGCTGCCTTGAGCATGACCGGAAAGCCCATCTTCACGGCGATCTCAAGCGCCTCCTCCTCGGTGCCGATGGCGGTGGTC
>CANKNP010000370.1 GCA_947483545.1 Deltaproteobacteria bacterium
AGGACAAGCTGGTCGAGCTTCTCGACGCGGATGGAGATGCCGGCGCAGGCCGCCGCGTTGTCCTGGCGCGTGGCGCAGTTGTAGAGGTAGGTGCGCTTCTCCGGGCTGCCGCCCGCTACCACGGCGATGCGCCCGCCACAGGTGCCGCACCGCAGGAACGGGGTCAGGATGCCGCGTTGGCCGGCGGTGACGGGGTTCTCGCCGTTGCCCTTCCCGTCCTTGCGGTTGCGGTCCTTCAAGGCGCGCTTCGCTTGCACCCGGGCGAAGGTAACGTCATCGACGGCGGCCTCGTGGGCGTGGCGGGCGGCGATGGCTCCGTCGTAGACGATGTGGCCGCAGTAGAGGGGATTCGTGAGGATGCAGGCGACGTGCTTCGTCCGCCACGCGCCATCGGCGACCTGCCTGGGCATGTCGGCACGGCTGGGCGGCTTCACGCCCTCGCGGGTGAGGCGCTCGGCGATGCGGCGGCCGCCGTCGTTGCCGGTGTCGGCCTCGGCGAAGATGCGCTTCACCACCTCGAACTGGGCGCGGGTGTCGTCGGTGACGACGAGACGCTGGGCACCCTCGCTGCGGTCCACGGCGTAGCCGAACGGGGCATGACCGTATTGCCAGAAGCCTTTTTCGGCTTGAGAGCGCATGCCGCGCTGGACGTTGCGAGCGAGCTCTTCGGAGTAGCGCTCGGCGAGCCACGCGAGGATGGGCCGGATGAGCTTCCGCATCGAGCGGTCGCCGCTGTCGTGCTCGGTGAGCGAGATGACCTCCACGTCGGCCTCGTCGAGGGTCGCGAGCGCGCGGAGGCAGTCGAACATGTTGCGGGCCACGCGGGAGAAGGCCCAGACGTAGAGGCGGTCGATGCCTTGGACGCGGACCTTGGCCCGACCCTGGCGGGCGTCGCGTTGGGCCTCAGCCACGCGCAGGAGCGCCTGGTAGGCGGCGCGCTTCTTGGCGGTACGCCCGGAGATCCCTTCGTCGACATACCAATTTGAGGCAGGGATGACCACGCCGTCGGCGGCGGCGCGACGCTCGATCTCCTCGCGCTGTTGCTCGATCGATTTATCCTGACGTGGGTCGGAACAACGGAGGTAGGCGGCTCCGATCATGGGCATGAGGACTCCTGTGTGGCCACTGTCGTACCTTACATAAATCCCGCTGGCTACGCCGCGGCCCGAAGATTGGCAGCGCGGAGCACGGCCGTCTGGAGATCACCAAGGGGCAAGCATGATCTCCAGGCATGGGCGGACGGCGATCCGACCTCGGTGACGGTGTCGCCGACCGACTGGACGCGGAAGCGCATGCCCTCCGTGGCTTCGCGGACCGTGGCGAGGACGGCGAGAAGGAGCGGCCACTCCTCTCCGACCACAAGGCGGGCGCGCTCGGCGACTCGTTCCAACTCGGCGGGGAAGGCGCGGTTCGCGGCGGCGACGGCGAGCGGCGCGGCGCCTCCACCGGCGGGCCAGAGCCTGACTGTGGGGACGGGCGCGGCGAACGCCGGGTCACTCCCGCGCATGCCGGCGGGGCCCAGGATGTCGAGCCAGGCGATGCCGTCGGGCCGGTCGAAGAGGACGAGGCAGGAGCGGCCGGCGCGGACGTCGGTGCGGAAGGCTTCGAGGGTAGCGGGGGGCAGAGCGGGCGCAGACATGGGGGCTCCGGGTGCGCCCGGTGGATGGCGCTCACGAACGGTAGCGATCCGAGAAGCCGATGTCGCGCAGTTCCGCTTTCTACCTCCAACAGCAGCGGGCGGGTGGGTGCGGTTGGTGCGCTGGTGGTACCAACGGCGGTGCCGTTGGTGCTGTTGGACGCCGTTGATGGCTGTTGGTGCGCCGTTGGTGCTGTTGGCGGCGGCGTTGGTGCTGTTGGCGGCGCTGTTGATGCTGTCGGTGAGCGCTGTTGGCGCCGGAACCTGGCGCTCCACGCCGTTCTGGGCTCGCGCCCCGATGCAGACGCGGTACTTTTCGGCGATGCCGACACCCATCGCCCTCGAACGCCACCCGCTCGACGTCGACGTCCACGACGACGAGGAGGTCCGGCGCTGGCTCGCCTCTTGTTCGACGAGCACGAGGAGGTCCTGGAGCGCTCGTCGGCGAGGCCGACACCGGCGCGGACCTCGCGGAGACGTGATCCGGATCGTCGGAGAGGTAGGCGGGCGCCGCGCTGAGCGCGCGATCATCCTGGCGCCCAAGCCGGGGAAGCCCGGGGACGCCATGCGGACACGGTCGCCGGGGCGCGAGTTCGGGCCGGTGCCCGCAGGCGAGGGCTGGGATCCGTGTCGAGCCCCTGCTCCCGGCGAGTTGATCATGACGGTGCTTTGGGTGCGGGACGCCGAGGTAACCGCTGGGCGCGCTCGCTGATCTCCGATCCGGCGAGGCAGAAGCGGTTGCCCTTCAGCGACTCGTCCCGTCTCGGGGGCCGTCACGAGTACGCTCTGCGCAAGTGAAGCCGATCTGTGCCTACCCGATTGCAGGTGCACCATTGAGCCGGCCCGTCGCGACAGGTCACGTCACACCGAAGAACGCTACAAACCTCTGGATAGCGCTCGTACCAGGCTCGGTCAACCCGTCCAGCATCCCCGCCACCACAGCAAGAGCGCGCTTGAACTCGTGTAGCAGGTTGGTCTCAGTCGCCCCCAGGGCCCGCCGAGCCTCCTCCAGTCTCTGCTTGCGATCCTTCGGGTGCGCCCAGCCGATCCGCAGGAGCCCGGCAGCCTTCACCTCAGCACGTCCCCAAGCTTTCACGTCAGGATCGGCGTGCCCACGTACCTTGCCCTGCACGGCGGCGAGGGACAGGTCGCCGTTCGTCGGAAGCAGGGCCAACTCGGACGCCACCGTTCCCCGCCGCTCGCCTACCACGCGGACGAACACGTTGTTGAGCAAGAAGGCGACCTCCATTGCGCGGTGTTTGTCCCAGGTGACGAATCCGCCCGATGCAGTCGCCGCCTGCCATTTGAACTGGAGCAGGTCCTCCCACAGCGCTTCGGGAGCGTCCGCCACAACATCGTCCACCGCCGATCCCAGGTGATGGAGGGTTGGCTCAAATACGACCATCTCCTCCAGTCGGTCACGAACCTCGATCGCGGTCGGGCGACTCTCCGCCTTGGGCAAGGTCATCTGCGCGACGAGGTCGCCGAAGGGATCCTCCGCACTTTTTGCCGCCGTCGGCCCGCGCAGGAGGACGCCCAAGGCGAACACATCACTTGCTTTCACGGCCGTTGCGTTCTCCTCGCACTGCTCGGGAGCCTTGAACTGATCCTCAGGAAGCCGCGTATGCGTACCGGTATCTGCCCGGCGGGCGAGCCCGAAGTCGATCAGCGTCGCCTCGAGCCGACTGCTGACGATAATGTTCCTCGGTGCCACGTCACAATGTAGAACATCGCGCGCATGCAATGCGGCGACCGCTCCAGCGAGTTGCTTCACCACGTGACCGCGGCCATGAGGCGGTAACTGGCCCCAGATTCCCTCGAATGTTTCGCCTTCGACCCAGTCGTAGACGATCACGCCCTGCGAAGGGTCGTCCGCTCGGAATCCAGCTTCGGAGACCCGCGGAAGGTACTCGTCCCCAGGAATCTTCGTGCGTCGGTCCCGAAGTGTTCGAATCGCCGCACACGTCCTCGCAAATCGGCGGCGCGACTCGTCGGTGTCTAGCTGGCAGGCGCGGTACGCCGCCGCGCGGTCGCCGCGCTCCGCCAGGAAGACCCGCGCCTGCCCGCCCTCTCCACGCTCCTGAGCGCCCTCGGGCCAGATGACCGTGTCCACGGCGAGCCGCATCAGCGACAGTTGGCTCTCTGCGTCCGTTCGGAGGAGCATCGACTTGCGCCGCAAAAGTTCCCTGAGCAGCGGCCGGTAGAATTCGTGCCCGTCGGGTCGGACGACGCCGCGGGCCCGGAGGTCGGCGAGAGCAGACTTGGCTCGCTCCACGGGCACGGACGCCGCAACGTTGATCGCATTCAACTCGGCATTGAGCCAAAGCAGCGAGGCATCGAGCCGTTCTGAGACGCCAAGGTCTTGCACTTCTGCGCGGGCCCATGCCACCGCCAGGGGGAACGCGTCAACGGGATCCCAGGGCTCGTCCCGGTGACTGAGCTCTGCGCGAGCGTAGTTCCAAAGATCCTCGGGGAGTTGCGCACCCGCGCCGAGCAGGTGCTCAATGCTGTCGTCGACGTCCGCATCCAACATGAACAGACGCTGGCCGTTGACCAGCCTCGTGCGGATCTGGTCGAAGACCGTAGACAGCGTGCGGAGATTGTTCGTCCATCGGGCAAGCTCGAACCTCGCCGAGCGGCTGCTCTCGATCGCGCCCTGCCCCACCTGGCGGAGGTAGCGGGCCAGCGACGCCTCGTCAAAGTCGTACTGGGCCGACCCAGAGGTCAACAGGAAGTCCCGGCAATTCTGCCCGAGACGCACGGAAAGATCGATGGTCCCGAAGAGGCCAATCTGCACGACGGCAAGACCGTCTGCCGGCTCCGAAAGCTCCATCTCGACGAGCGTCTTCAACTGGTTGCCCCAGCGGGGAATCGCGGTACGAGGCACGAGCACCTGGGCCTCGTCGACGAGGAGGACAACCGACCGGGCGCCACGCTCGCAGACGAGGCGGCGAACCTTCGTCCAGGCTGCCGTGTCGAATAGTGAGGTCGGTGGCGTGTCGCCAAGGGCCGGCGCCACCCCGAAGGCATCCTCGATGCTGCGCTTCCCTCTGTGTCAAGATGGGTGAGACAGTTTCCTCCCACGAGTTTACCGAGTAGGGCGCCTCCGGATCAT
>CANKNP010000371.1 GCA_947483545.1 Deltaproteobacteria bacterium
CGCAGCAGGAGACGTAAATGGCGACGGGTTTGACGAAGTGCTCGTCCTTGTGGACGCGACGTATGACTACGCGGCCTTGAGCTATTCGGACGGTGTGACATGGACGCAGAGCCTTGGCACCGCGGATGCGTATGTCACGGGGGCGTCCTCGACCGACGAGGTGAGCAGCGCTGCGATTGGCGATCTCAACGGCGATGGCGCCGCTGAGCCCGTGATCGGCTTTGAGAACGACGGCAAGCCGGGGGTGCCGCCCGCCCCGGGCGCTGGCAGCGTCGGCATCTTCGCGGGGGGCTCCGCGTTCGTCGGTAGCTTTGTCCAGACCGATGGCGACGACCTCATCTACGGCGACGGGGAGGATGACGCGTTCGGCAGCACGCTCGCCATCGCCGATATGGACAACGATGGGTACGACGACCTCATCGTGGGTGCGTCCGGCGAGGACACGTATGGGGCGGACAGCGGCGCCATCTACCTGATCCCCGGGAACGCGACCCTCACCTGGGCCGGCAGCGGGACCTCCGCCGCGAGCACGATCGTACGCGGCGCGGCCAACGAGTTCCTGGGCGTGGATCCGTTCCCGCGCTTCGGGGACAACGACGGCTCCGGCGAGAAGGATCTGCTGCTTGTCGAGTCCAACCGCGAGCGGGTGAAGCTGTTCCTTGATCCGATGGGCCAATCCGGAATCACGACCGCCGCGGCGAACGCCGTGTACTCCAGCATCGGCACCGGCAATCTCATGTCTGCGGATGGCTCGGGCGACAACGATGGCGATGGTATCGAGGACATGTTGATCGGTGACCCCACCCGGGATGTGTACGCCGGGGGAGCGTGCCTGCTCTACGGGGGGGGAGCGTGGCCCGCTGCGCTGACCGAGTCGGATTGCGACGTGTGGTTTGAGGGCTACGCGGACAGCTCCTTCGGCAGCGCCGTGTTCAACAGCCTGGATCAGGATCTGGACGGTATGGATGACGTGCTCATCGGCGTGAGCGGCGATGACACCACTGCGACCGACGCCGGCGCGGTGTACCTCTTCCACGCGCCCTGATAGCCGCGCGGGTATGGCCTACCTGTCGCTGCGCCCCATCGGTCACGCCCTCGTAAACCTCGCGGACGCCGCGTCGTCGGAGCGCACCGCCCGGGAGGCTTCGCTGCGAGAGGCCGAGCTGGACGAGAAGCTCGCTGTTGTGCGGGCCGGCTGGGGCGCCGAGCGGGTCCATGAGAAGGGCAAGCGCACGACGTGGGAGCGGCTGGCGCTGCTGGCCGACGAAGGCAGCGAGATCCTGCCGCTGCAGTCGCTGGCGAACTGGGGGCGTACGTTCAAGGGATCGAAGAAGCTCGCGCCCGGCGCGGGGGTCGTGAACGCGCTGGTGACCGTGCATGGCCGGCAGACGATGGTGATCGCCAACGAGAACACGGTGGCCTCGGGTTCGTGGTGGCCGCTCTCCCCCGAAAAGATTCAACGCGGCCAACAGATCGCGTTGAAGCTCAAGATCCCCGTGATCTACCTGGTGGATTGCTCGGGGCTGTTCCTCCCGGAGCAGGCGCTGTCGTTCCCCGGGGCGCGGGGCGCCGGCCACATCTTCAAGATGAACAGCTTGCTCGCTGCGAATGGTGTGCCGCAGATCGCCGGGGTGTTCGGCGACTGCATCGCCGGCGGCGGGTACATGCCGATCATCTCGGACCGGGTCTACATGACCGAGCAGGCCTACATGGTGATCGCCGGGGCCGCGCTGATCAAGGGGGCGAAGTCGCTGAAGTTGACGTCGTTGGACATCGGCGGGCCCGAGGTCCACGTTCACCAGTCGGCGTGTGCGGACGCGCGGGTGCCCGACGACGAGGTGTGCATCCTGCGGATCCGGGACGAGATCGCACGCTTACCAAGCTCGGGCGCGGATTTTTATCGAGGCGGGGTGGTGGCGGCGGCGCCGGCGTTCCCGACGGCGGATCTGGCGTCGATCGTGCCGGCCGACCCGAGGCAGGTCTACGACATGCGGGAGGTGCTGGCTCGGCTGGTGGACGACTCGTTGTTCGCCGAGATCATGGGGGAGGTGGGCCCCGAGATGATCGTCGGGGTGGGGCGGGTGGGGGGGCTCTGGTGTGGGTTCATCGCGAACAACCTGGAGCCGACGCCGCACCCGGAATTGCCTGGGAGGCAACGGGCGGGGGGGATCCTGTACCGGGAGGGCATCGCGAAGATCTCGGCGTTCTCGAGGGCATGCAACGAGGACGGGATCCCGGTGGTCTGGCTTCAAGACATCGCCGGTTTTGACATTGGCGTGGAGGCGGAGGCGCAGGGACTCCTCGGCTACGGCAGCTCCCTCATCTACACGAACTCGACGAATACAACGCCGATGATCACGGTCCTGCTCCGGAAGGCGAGCGGCGCCGGGTACTACGCGATGGCGGGGTTGCCCTACGACCCGGTGCTCCAACTCTCGACGCCGCTCACTCGGCTGGCCGTGATGGAAGGGCGCACGCTCGCCATCGCAGCGTTCAACACCAAGCTCGACGATGATTTTGAAATTGCGAGCGAAGATCCTGTCGAGCGCGTCCAAATCCGCGCGCAGATGGACGAGACGGCCGCCCGAATCGAAGCCGACATGGACCCGGTGGCCGCCGCGGCGCGCATGGACACCGATGAGGTCGTGCCCCTGGGGCGGCTGCGGGTTCACCTGGAGCGGGTGTTGGAGGCCGCGTGGCAAACGCCGCGGCGGGTTCGAAATCCTCGGATTTGGAGCTTGCACGATCTCGCGGCGCTCACCCGCCCGCGGGGGGCGGGGGCGGCGGCAGCCGCACGGGGGGTTGAGCTCGTGGTCGAGGCCCCGGTCGAGGGGTTGACCCCCGTGCGTGTCGCGTCGGACGGCACGTTCTGGCTGCGTCCTGGCCCGCGGGATCCCGCTTTCCTGGAGGCCAACGCCGCCGTGGCGGTAGGCACGACCGTCGGGCTCCTGGAGGTGATGAAGACCTTCGCCTCCGTCCGCAGCGGATCCGCTGGGACCTTGGAGCGCTACGCGGTGGCCGATGGCGCCGCGGTGAACGCCGGGGATGTGATCGCCTGGTTGAGGTGAGGGGGGTAATGAAATCTGGAGGTTCTACCCTTCTCCCGCCCGGCGGGAGAAGGTGCCCGCGTAGACGCGGGCGGATGAGGGCCGTTCAATATCGCCGGGGAGCCCTCATCCGGCGCCGAGGACGGCGCCACCTTCTCCCGGAGGGCCCGGGGGGAGAAGGGGAGGAACTGGCAGGCGCGAGGGGGGCAACTATCGCGCCCTGCAGAACACCCGCCCGCCGACTTCCTGCGGCGTCCCACGGCTCGCGGCCCCCCCCCGCCCGTTGGCCCCAAGCCGCCCAAAAAAGCCGCAAAGACCGCCCGGGATCTGCCGAGCGGCCCGCGGATCCAGCAGATCATCGGGGCGATGATCTGCTGGATTTGTGCTCAGACCGCCGGCTTCGGCGGGAGCTCGGGCTCGATGCCGCCGAAGACCTCGCTCCAGCGGATGCGGCCGGTGAGCTGCATGAGCGCGAAGAGCGTGAGGATGCCGAGCACGGTGATGGTGAGGCCGGTGAACCCGTCGAAGAAGTGCGCCGCGCCGAAGCCGACCTGGTACAGGATCTGCGCGATGCCAGCTTCGACGAACGCGAACCGGGCGCCGACCACGAGCCGGAGGTAGCTGACGGTCAGGAAGACGCTCACGGCGCTGGCCACGGCGAACGCGATCTCGACGGGGAAGATGTCGGCGGTGTAGGCGAACAAGAGGTTGAAGGCGAAGAAGGCGGAGGCCAAGAAGAGGTAGTTGACCGGGTGGATCTCGTACTTGCGAAGCAAGCCGAGCACGTAGATCCAGACGAAATAGAGGCCGAGAGGGATGGGGGCCGAGAACGAGAGCATGGAGGCCAACTCGCCAGGTTGAATGCGGGTAGGCATCGTCATGCCGATGGACTGGCCGGTCACGAGGCGTGCGAAGGTCCAGTCAAGGTTCCAGCCCTTGCCGGCCTCGCTCTTGTTGGTCGGGGAGAGCGTCATCGCGGGGAAGTCGATGGCCGGGAAGTCGGTGGTCATGGCGAGCTGGAAGTCTTCGACCTGGCCGACGTCCCGGGTAGGGAGGTAGCGCCACTCGCTCATGCCGCGCGAGCGGTAGTCGATGCCGAGGGCCACGACCTGGCCGGTGAGCAGCGGCCCGGGGATGGTGGCTGTGACCTGGCCGTTGGCCGTGCGCAGGCCGCGGGCGACATCGACGCCGTCGACGACGAAGGTGAAGTCATCGTAGAGGCCGGCGGCGTCGGGGAAGGCGAAGGCGATCTCGATGGTGGCGCCTTCGGGCACGGTCGTCTCGATGGGGAACTGCCAGGATCCCTGGAACCCGATGCCGTAGAGCGGGAACCACATGAGTCCTTTGCGCCGCTCGTCGAGCGTGAGGTCTGCCGCGATGCGCGTCTGGCTCGGGACGAGGACGCTGGACTTGCGCTCCCAGGTCGGCGTGACCTTCGTGGTCTCCCGCCCGAGGCTGTCGGTGATGCGCTCCTCGCGGTTCACCAGCTCCATCCAGACCAACGCGGCGGTGGGGGCCTGCTGGGCCTGAGGGCTACCCCAGAGCTCCTGCACCCGGGAGGAGAGCGAGCCGCCCTGGTCGGACGTGCGGGCGGTCGTGACCCCGCCGAGCAGCATCCAGGAGAACAGCGCGAGGAAGAACACACAGGCGATGCCGAAGAGGCGTAAGAACGGGGACA
>CANKNP010000372.1 GCA_947483545.1 Deltaproteobacteria bacterium
CATCCGCCCGCGAGTACACGGGCACCTTCTCCCGCAAGCGGGAGAAGGGGAGAACCCCCGAAATCCGCCCCTGGGGAGGGAGGTCAAATGCCGCTAACCACGTTTCCCCGAACGCTGCTAGCCCTCCACCGTCCGACACAGCAACTCCCCATCCTTCGCGACCAACAGCACGGTACACGTCTCGCCGGGCGACTCGACCTTGAGCGCCCAGGTGTTCGGCTGCCCGTGGATAGCCCCGAGCATCGCGACGCCATCGGATCCGCGGCCCAGGTCTTGGGCGTGCCGCGTGCGCTCGCGCGCAGAGACCCGCCACAACCCCCATCGGTTCAACGTGTCGCCGCGAAGCACGAAAAACTGAGGGAGGCGTGCGGTGCCCGTGAGCAGATCCTCCCGCACGATCGCGGGGATGGTCTCCGACAGCGGCAAGCGCGGCGGGAGGAGCTGGATCGCCGTCCCGAGGAGCTTCATAGGACGTCCACGGTGCAGGGCGAAAGCCAGCCCGCCTGGGCACCATCCGTGAGGATTCGGGCGATGGCGAGCCTGCCGTCGTCGCCGTAGT
This sequence comes from Deltaproteobacteria bacterium, assembly GCA_947483545.1. The sequence continues at coordinate 560 of CANKNP010000372.1, forward strand.
CCAAGGTGTCCGCGTTGGCGTACAACGAGAGGTAGTGGTCCACCAGGGCGGGGGTTCGGAGGGGGCCGGGGCGGCTCAGGAGCCAGCGGATGGCGCCCTCCCGGTCGGCCAGCGCGTGCGCGATGGAGGCGTGCAAGACCCGGTTCGCGATGGCCAGCACCTCGGGCGGAAGGTCCCGGCGGATCACGTTGCCCCCGAGGGGGAGGGGGAGGCCGGTGCGGGCGGCCCAGGTGGCGCCGATGTCCTCGATGAGCTCGAACCCCTCGGCGGCATAGGTCAAGCGGCCCTCGTGGATGACCAGCGCGGCGTCCAGGCCCCCAGCGGGATCTCGCAGCGCGTCGAAGGTGAGGGCAGGGGGGTCGATGGGCACGACGATCGGCGTAAACACGGGGTCGTCGGGGGTGGCGTGATGCAGCAGGCGGAGCGTGAGGCACGCCGTGGTCCGAACCCCCGGCACGGCGATGCGGGCTCCGCGCAACGACACCCGGAGGCGGGGAGCGTCCTCGGGCCGGGCGATGAGCACGGGGCCATACCCCCGCCCGACCGATCCCCCGTGGTTGAGCAGGCGATAGCGACCGGCGATGGCGGGATAGTGCGCGATGGAGATGGCGGTGACGTGCGGGGGATCACCCCCGTCGGACGCCATCACGTTCAGCGCCTCCGTGTCGCGTGCCACAAGCTCAAACGAGAGGCCTTCCAAGTCGATCAGCTCGTGCTCGATGGCGCGGAACATGAAGCGGTCGTCGGCATCCGGGCTGATCGCACATCGCAGTCGCATCCGCCGCCGCTATGCTGAAACGGGGCGGGGGGAAACCGGGCGGGAGTGTGCAGCGGCGTGTCACGGCCCGCGGCGACCGACTCTCCAAGGTGCCAAGCCGCCCGCGTCGCGAGGATACAGCCCGGCCTGCTGCGCGCTTGACACACGGGCGCCGTCGCCCTACAGTCGCACCACACTCTGGATCTTCATGTCCTCGCACCAGCTCATCGTGGTCGAGGGTGGCGTTCCGGTTCGGGCTTGGGTGAACGGTGTGCTGTTTGAGGACGGCGCGCGGCTCCAGGCCGAACGGACAGCGCGCCTCCCCTTTGTCCACAATCACATCGCCCTCATGCCCGACGTCCACTATGGGCGAGGGGCTACGGTTGGCTCGGTGATCCCAACCATCGCCGCGATTGTGCCGGCGGCGGTTGGCGTCGATATCGGATGTGGAATGGCCGCGGTGCGTACCACGCTTCGCGCCGACCAGCTGCCGGACGATCTTCGGCGTGTGCGGAGCGAGATTGAGGCGGCGGTCCCGGTCGGCCGGGGCGACCATGAGCGACCTGGGGTGCAGCGGCGCAACCGGGAAACCGGTGTTCCAGCTTTGGCTCTTGACCACTGGGCCGATTTGAACGAGCGATATCGCGCGATCCTGCGCGAGCATCCGCACGCCTCTCACCCCCGGCCCGATATCCAGCTTGGTACCCTTGGAGGCGGCAACCATTTCATCGAGCTGTGCCTCGATGAGGCCGGCGCCGTCTGGGTGATGTTGCACTCCGGCAGCCGGGGCGCAGGGAATGCGATCGGCACCTATTTTACGGAGCTCGCCCGGGAGCGCATTCGAGCGAAAGGCGTAGAGCTCGAAGATCAAGAGTTGGCTTGGTTGGAAGAAGGCTCTCCCGCGTTCGCCGCATACTGGCGAGCGCTGGAATGGGCCCAGGAATACGCGCGGATCAACCGGGAGATCATGCTCGCACACACGTTGAAGGCGCTCCGCAAGTCTGGCCTTCCTCGGTTTGGTATCGACGAGGGTGCGGTGAATTGCCACCACAACTATGTGGCACGCGAGCACCACTACGGCCTCGATGTGTTTGTCACCCGCAAGGGCGCGGTGCGGGCGGGCGACTACGGCCTACAGTCTCGCCGCCCACGCCTCGACCCGCTCCCACGGATCCCCACACACCGGCTCCCCGCGACTCCGTAGAAAGCTCCTTTGTTTTCGAGCAAAGTGACGTGTGTCCCGCTGTGTCTGTCGGATCGCCTCGTCGAGCGAGCACTCCCCCAGGAGATGCGCCGCGAGGTGTTTATACCCGAGCGTCTGCATCGGCTTGGCGTTTGGCGGCACCCCCCGCGCCAGGAGCCCGCGTACCTCCTCCAGATAGCCCGCCTCCATCATGTCCAGGACGCGCTGATCCAGCCGATCGTAGAGATCGTCGCGGTCGATCCAGATCACCGTGGCGGGCCGGCGGACCTTCGGGTCCTGGGCGTGCGCTTCGGACAGGGGGCGCCCGGTCTGTGCGTGGTATTCCAGCCCCCGGACCAGGCGGACCTTGTCGTTCGGATGCAGGCGGGCGGCGAGCACCGGATCGACGGAGAGCAAGGCAGCGTGCGGATCGTCGAGAGCTTCCAGGCGCGCCCGCAACACCGGATCCGCGGCCGGGGCCTCCACCAGGCCCTGCTCCCACGCCCGCAAATAGAAGGTCGAGCCGCCGCACATCACGACGGGGCGCGTCTGGGCTTCCACCGTCGCGGCAAAACTCGCCGCGGAGAAGCTTCCGTCCCAGTCGATCACGTCGATGCAGGCGTGCTCGACACCCCCAAGCGCCGGGTCCCGGTCCCCGAGCGGCAGCTTGGCCGTGCCGATGTCAAAGCCCCGGTAGACCTGCATCGCGTCCATGGACACGATCACAGCCCCAAAGCGGCGTGCGATGGCGAGCGCGAGGTCGGACTTGCCGGCGCCCGTGGGCCCGGTGATCACGATGGGCGGGGCTATAGCGGGATGTTCCCGTGCTTGCGCGGGGGGTTGGTGTCCCGCTTGTTCTCCAGCGCATCGAACGCTTCCACCAAGCGGGCGCGCGTGTCGCGGGGGCGCAGGACCTCGTCCACGAACCCCAGCTCCGCGGCGCGCCAGGGGTTGGCGAAGCGGGCTTTGTAGGTCGCGGTCAGCGTCGCCCGGGTGCCTGCGGGGTCGGTGGACTCTGAGAGCTCCTTCCGGTGGATGATGTTGACCGCCCCGTCGGCGCCCATCACCGCGATCTCCGCTGTCGGCCAGGCGAGGTTCAGATCGGCGCGCAGGTGCTTGGAATTCATCACGCAATACGCCCCGCCGTAGGCCTTCCGCGTGATCAGCGTGACCTTGGGCACCGTGGCCTCGGCGAACGCGTAGAGCAGCTTCGCGCCGTGCTTGATGATCCCGCCGTATTCTTGTGCGGTGCCGGGCAGGAACCCGGGCACGTCTTCGATCACCCAAAGGGGAATATTGAACGCGTCGCAGAATCGGACGAAGCGCGCGGCCTTGATGGAGGCGTTCACGTCCAACACGCCGGCCAGCACCGCCGGTTGGTTTGCGACCACGCCGACGCTGCGCCCGCCGAGCCGGATGTACCCGATCACCACGTTGGCAGCGTACTCAGGCTGCACTTCGAGGAAAGCCCCGTCGTCGCCGACCGCGGTGATCAGGTCCTTCACGTCGTACGGCTTGTTGGGGTTTGTCGGCACCAGGTCGTCGAGCTCGGGGATCAGCCGGTCAGGGGCGTCGTCCGTGTGCTTGCGGGGGGCCTCTTCGAGGTTGTTCTGCGGGATGTACCCGAAGAGCGCACGGACCAGCGCGAGGGCACCAGCTTCGTCTGGCGCCGCAAAATGCGCGACGCCGGAGATCCGGCTGTGGGCATCGGCGCCGCCAAGCGCCTCCTGCGTGACCTCCTCGTGCGTCACGGTCTTGATGACGTCCGGCCCGGTCACGAACATGAAGCTCGTCAGCCGCGCCATGATGATGAAGTCGGTGATCGCCGGAGAATAGACCGCACCCCCCGCGCAAGGGCCGAGGATCGCCGAGATCTGCGGCACGACGCCGCTCGCCAGCGTGTTGCGCAAAAAGATGTCGGCGTACCCGCCAAGGGACTCGACGCCCTCTTGGATCCGCGCGCCACCGCTGTCGTTGAGCCCGATGACCGGCGCGCCGTTCTTGACCGCCAGGTCCATCACCTTGCAGATCTTCTTGGCGTACGCGCCGGAGAGCGTGCCGCCGAACACCGTGAAGTCCTGGGCGTACACGTACACGAGCCGCCCGTCGATGCGCCCGTACCCGGTGACCACGCCATCCCCCGGAATGCGCTTGTTGGCCATGCCGAACTCGGTGCAACGATGCACGACAAACCTGTCCA
>CANKNP010000373.1 GCA_947483545.1 Deltaproteobacteria bacterium
CCGCAAGCGGGAGAAGGGGAGAACCCCCGAAATCCGCCGCTGGGGAGGGAGGTCAAATGCCGCTAACCACATTTCCCCGAACGCTGCTAGCAGTCCGAAGGGCATACCCCGGGAGCGCCGCGCCGTTCCCGCCCAAGACGCAAACACGGGAGCCAGCTTTGAAGGCCGCACTTCGTGGCGCCTTCAATTCTGGCTCCCCAGCCCGAAGAGCCGCGCAATCGCTCCTTCCTGGGCCTCGGCATCGCGGTGGCCCAGGTCCTCCACCTCGGCGGTGAAGGCCTGGTCGAACAGGAGGAAGCTCAACAGGTCCGCCTCTTCGGGGCGCTCAGCAGCCGCCACGGCGCTCAACAGCAGGCGGGTCGCGGGAGACGCCTGGATCCGGCCCGACCGCCATGCTGCGCCGGCGATCGCGCCGAGGTCCTCGCTCGGCCGCACGAGCACGCTGTCCACCCGACGGAACGGGGCCTTTCGCCGGGCGCAGGCCACCGGGTTGAGCCGATCGAGGAACCCGGCGCCGAACGCCTCCTCCCCCGCATCGAGGAGGCCGTTCACCAGCTCGAGGCGCCGAAGGTCCTGCTCGATGGGGTCGAACAGGAGCGCCGTCATCGCCTTGCCCACCAGGTGACCGAGGCTCAGGTCCGCCGCGCGAAGGTGGCCCCAGGACTCACGCGGGGAGGCCTGGGTGCCCACCACTAGCAGGCGATCGGCCCCGAGGTGCAGGGCGGGGGAGAGCGGTGTGTTGAGCCGCAGGCCGCCATCCACGAGGAGCCGACCGGCGATCTCGATCGGCGGGAAGAGGAAGGGCATCGCGGCAGACGCCAGGCAGTGCTTCGGCCGCATCTGCGTCGGGACGATGATCTGCTCCGGATGTGTGGAGACGGCCTCGGCGCCCCCTGTGTTCCGGTCGACGAAGAGCACGGTCCGACCGTTGTCCACGTCTGTGGCCGCCACCACGAACGCGTCGACCGCCCCAGTGTCGATCGTCCGCCGGACGAGATCCCAAGGAAGCCGCGTACGGACGAGCTCCGCCAGCGGTCCAGCGTCCACCAGGGAGGGCTTTCCCCCGAGGCGCATGCCGAGCGTGAGGGGCGGGGCGCGCAGAAGATCGCAGGCGGTCATGCCGTACACGTCGGCGATCCGCATGTCCCGCCACATCCGGGAGAGCTCCGAGGCCCAGCTCGGGGCGGTGACGGCGGCCACGGCGACCGCCCCGTTCACGGCCCCGGCGCTCGTGCCACAGACCACCCGCGGGTGCACGGCCTGGCCCGCCCGACGGGGCAGCGTCTCGTAGAGGAACCGCAGCACGCCGGCCTCATAGGCGCCACGAGCACCGCCTCCAGCGAGGACGATCGCGGTCAGGGGGGAGTGGGGCATGCTGCCGGGTATGCAGGATCCGTGCCGGGGTAAACGCTGCGCCTCGGCGCGCCCAGAGGCCGCCTCACCACTCTGTGCTCTCCGTGTTGTGTGCCGAGCGCCCGGGCTGGCCCCCCCAACGCCGCGAACGGTCACCCCCGAAACGGGGGGCCTGCCCCCCGCAGGCGATGCCCACCCGCACAAACGGGGCAGGACCCTACCGATCGATCTCCGCCCGCAGCCGCTCCAAGGTCTCCCGCTTCCCATCCCGGTAGAACAGGTTGTACGTGTCGAAGGGCACGATCTTGCCTTCCGGCGTCGCGATGTGCACGCAGCTCTTTCGGACCGCGCGGAGATCAAAACTCTCGGCGTCGATGAACTGCATGATGATCACGCGGAAGAGGTTCTCGTAGGTGAAAGCGGGAAGTTCCCCACCACCAGCAGCAAGCTTCGGCAGGCAGCACAACAGGTCCGAGAGGCAGCTCGCCTGGCTCTCGGGCGAGTGGTTCGTGGCGAAGAGCTTGATGAAGTGCTCTTTCATCGCCGGGTCGCGCTCGTACACGATGGTGTTCCGGCTCCCCTCGATGAACACGGCAGGGTCCACGAGCCCCGTGAGCGGGATCGCCAACGGCAGGCCGGTTTCGAGCACCCCGGGGTTGGGCTTCAGCGCGTAGGCCATCGCGAGACAATCGGCATTGCACGGCACCGGCAGCACGTCGCGCTCGGTGAAGATGCCGGATTGTTCGACGATGCGGCGGCGGACCTCGCTGATCGTCAGGCGGTGGACAGCCGGGTCGTAGCCCTCGGTGCGGCCCGCGTTTTGGACCGGCTGGAAGGTGACACCGCGCACGCAGCGAAAGGAGAGCGCGTGCCGGATGATCTCTCCGATCTCGTCGTCGTTCACGCCCTTCATGAGTGTCACGACCAACGTGGTGCTGACATTCGCAGCTTCCAACGCAGCCAGTGCGTCGGCCCGGATCGAACGCAGGTCCAACCCCCGCATGCGTTGGTGCGGCTCCCCGCGCAGACTGTCAAACTGCAGGTACACCTCAAAAGCGGGTTGGTAGGCCGCTAGCCGCGCCGCAAAGCCCGGCTCCCTCGCGATGCGCACGCCGTTGGTGTTCACCATCAGGTGCCGAATCGGCCGGGCCTTCGCCTCGTCGAGGATCGCGAAGAACTCCGGGTGCAGGGTCGGCTCGCCCCCGGAGATCTGCACCACGTCGGGCTCACCCTCGTTCGAGACCACGGCGTCCAGCATCCGGCGGATCGTGTCCATGGAGCGGTGGGCCGACGGCCCGCCGGGCGCCCCCCGATGGGGCCCGCTGTCCGCGTAGCAGACCGGACAGCGCAAGTTGCACAGGTCCGTCACCTCGATCAGCGACAGACAGGAGTGCTGCATATGCTCGGGACAAAGCCCACAGTCGTAGGGACAGCCGTAATGCTGCGGCGTGTTGAAGTGACGGGGCATCTCGGGCGGCTTGATGTAGAGCTCGCGGCCGCGGCGGTAGAAGTCCACATCGTCGGACATCAACGTGCGCTGGTGCTTGTGCTCCCGGCACCACTTGTCGAGGTAGACCTTTCCGCCTTCGAACACGATCTTGCCCTCTATGCGTCGCAGGCAGACGTTGCAGATCGACACGGCGGCGTCGTAGTACAAGTACGGACGGGTGGCCGCCATCAGAAGCCGAAGCCGACGGACAACGCTCCCGTGACTCCCAACCCGACAGGCAGGTCTCCGACCGGGCGCGCGGCGGTGCCCCACGGCATCAGGTACTCGACCGCCACCTCCGGGGCGAGCGTGACGTGGTCACCAAGCCGAAAGCCCGCCCCCATCGGCAGGCGCAGAAACCTCGTCCGGTAGCCGACGCTGGGCTCGGTGTAGAGCCAGACGCTGTCGCCAAGCGGAAGGGTGACAGGCACGCCGACTTCGGCCCACAACCACCCCGCCGAGATCTGGAAGCCGAGGTTCGCGCCGCCGACGGGGAACAGTCCACCGAAGAACACACCACCCCCGACGAGGTTCGACGTGCCCCCGAAGATCGCGCCGCCCAGGTTCAGATGGTTGAACCTGTGCTGGTAGCTCAGCTGGCCGCTGACCCCGTACCCCCGCGCGGCAAGCCCGGGCGCCTGGTCGGTGGAGAACGTGCCGTTGCCCGCGAGCGCGAACTCGTTGGTGTTCTCACCGATGGATCCCGGGACCGGCAGCGTGGACATCGGCGCGCACGCCCAGAGCGCAAACCAGCACGCGACGACGACGGAGACCAGCGGGACCAGAACGGAGCGGCGCTGTCGCATCAAAGACTCCCCTCGGCGCAAGCGTAGAACATGAAGAAAACCAGCCCGGCGGCGGTCGTGAGCCCGAGGCAGCCCAGCACGGTGAGCGTCAAGAATAGCGCAATCAGAGGGCTGCGGCTGGGTTCGGGTTGGGACAGGGGACTCCTTTCAGGCAGCGGGATGGATATCGGACCGGCCCGAGGGCTACCCCGCTGTACCCCGTTCTCTTCACGATCCACGACCTGCCGGTCCGCGCGTACGCTGTGTTCGTCGGGCTCGGGTTCCTGTTCGCCGCGGTCATCCGCCACGTCGAGGTCCGGCGGCTGGGGTACCAGAAAACGCCCGGCCACATGTACGTGGGCGTCGGCGCCCTGCTCGGCGCCATGGTGGGCTCCAAGCTCGGCATGGTGCTGTTCGCCGCCGACATGCAAGAGCTCTGGCAGGCTGCGCTCTCGCTCGACTTCACGGGCAAGACCGTTGTCGGCGGGATCGGCGGCGCCTACCTCGGCGTCGAGATCACCAAGCGGCTCGTCGGGGTGACCCACTCCACCGGCGACGCGTTTGCCGTCAGCGTGCCGGTCGCGCAGGCCTTCGGCCGCGTGGGGTGCTTCCTGAACGGCTGCTGCCCCGGGATCCCGCTGGCCGCGTCCGGGCCGTTCGGGTTCTTGGCTGTAGGCGGGCTCTTCCCCCAGCAGTTGGTCGAGACGACCGCAGATCTGGGCCTCGCGGCGGTGCTCTGGTCGATCCGGCGCCGACCCCGCCCGCAGGGCTGGCTCTTTCGCTACTACCTTGGTGGCTACGCGCTCATCCGCTTGGTCCTGGAGTTTGTCCGGGGCGACACCGGCCCGCGGTTTGGCCTCACCGCCGTGCAATGGGTCTGCGTTGCGACGCTCCTCGCCCTCTGGAGCGCGCGCCGGAGCGGGCACTGATCTACTACCCGCAGAGTTCCTCGTGACGTGCGCGAATCTTGACCCTGCGCAGACGCCGACAGGCAAGCCCGCGGCCCTTCAGGCCGCGAGGAGGGGGGAGGCCGCGTGTCGCGGCCGGCGCGGGGGGAGGAC
>CANKNP010000374.1 GCA_947483545.1 Deltaproteobacteria bacterium
GACACCATCGATAAACTCGTGGATTACGTCGTCGGCGGCTGACCGGCAGCGCCTCTCCCACCGGAATCGCCCCTTTGCGGGCGTAGGATTCACCATGGCATACCCCCGCATCCACGCCCGCGTCACCGCCCACGGCCAGGCCTTCGCCGAGTTCTCCGACTCGCCGTTCCAGGTCGTGAACCTCTCCGCGGGCGGCTGCCTGCTGAAGGGCACCCTGGAGCCGGGCCAGAGCATCGACGTCGAGATCCAGGTCATCGGGACGGAGTCGGTGCGCGTCCACGGGACCGTTGTACGCCATGAGCGGCTCAGCGACGGCAGCGAAGGCTTTGCCGTCCTCTTCCGGGACGTCACGCCCGAGATCGACGCCAAGCTGACCCAGGCGGTGACCAATGGCTTCAAGGCCCTGGGCGCGCGGATCCTCGGGCAGGTGCGCACGGAGATGGCCCGAGCGGGCGTGACGGACGTGCGCGAGGTGGCCAACGAGCTGCACCGGATGAAGGAGGAGCAGGCGCAGAAGCACATGTTCTCCGCGGATCTCTACACCGAGTGGGGCAGCGACACCGTGGCGTCCATCGTGTCGGGCACGACCGGCGAGAAGCGCGAGTGCATCGTCTGGTCGCTCAACCTGTACCTGGGGTTGAACCGCAATCCCCGGGTCATCGCGAAAACCCAGGAAGCAACGGGCAGGTACGGGACCGGCTGCGGAACGTCCGCGCCGTCGGGCGGGCTCAACACCATGCACCGCGAGATTGAGCGACGCATCGCCAAGATGGTGGGCAAGGAGCGCGCGATCCTGTTTCCCACGGGCTACACGGCCAACCTTGGTGCACTATCCGCGTTGGCAGGGCCGAAAGACCTGATCCTGCTGGATCGCGAGTCGCACGCGAGCATGATCGACGGCGTGAAGCTGAGCGGCAAGAAGTGGCTCGCGTTCAAGCACAACGACGTCGAAGATCTGGCGGACAAGCTTCGGAAGTACAGCCCGCACCATGAGAACGTGTTCGTCGCAGTCGAGAGCGCCTATTCCATGAGCGGCGATCTCGCCCCGCTCAAGGAGATCGCGGCGTTGAAGAAGGAGTTCAAGTTCTACCTGTACGTCGATGAGGCCCACACCTTCGGATTTTACGGCGAGGGTGGCGGCGGCTGGTGCATGGAGTCGGGCGTGACGGACCAGGTGGACTTCATCATATCCACGTTCTCGAAGGCTACGGCCTCCGTCGGCGGGTTCTTCGCCTCTGAAGCGCCGTTCTGCACGCTTCTTCAGGCGACGGCGACGCCCTACATCTTCCAGGCGTGCCTTTCCCCGCCGGACGCCGCGACCATCCTCGCGAGCCTCGACGAGATCGAGAGCGATCCGGGCTTGATTCGGTCGCTCCACGAGAAAAACCAGGAGATGCGCACCAAGTTGATCGCCGAGGGCTTTGACCTCGGGACCAGCCAGAGCCCGGTCATCCCCGTCTACGTGCCCGATCTCGAGAAGCTCTACGGCCTCTGCGCCCGGCTTTACATGAACGGCGTCTACTCCGTGCCGGTCGTGTTCCCCGCTGTCGGCGTGAACGAGGGCCGCATTCGGTTCATCGTCAACGCGGCGCACACGTCCGCGCAGATCGACCGGACGGTGCAGGTGCTTGCGGAGAACGCGCGGGCGTTGGGGATTTTGCCGGGGTGATCCTCCCACGGGGAGGAGAGGGGCCACCACGGAGGCGCGGAGGCACGGAGAAGGCAATAAATCGAAGAAGGAGGGAGCAATGCCGCTGATCGGGCCTGGTGGGGTCACTGAGCAGATCATTGGGGGGGCGATCGAGGTGCATCGGGCGCTTGGGCCCGGGCTCTTAGTAGAGTCGGCTTACCGGCGCTGTTTGGTCCACGAGATGTTGCTGCGAGGCCAACGGGTGGAATCGGAGGTTCCGGTTCCGCTGGTGTACAAGGGCGTGTCGCTCGACTGTGGCTACCGCCTCGATCTCATCGTCGGTGGCGAGGTGATCGTCGAGGTGAAATGCGTCGCTGCCCTGCTACCGATCCACACCGCGCAACTTATGACGTATCTCCGCCTGACGGACCGGCGCCTTGGCCTCCTGCTGAACTTCCACGTCCCAGCGCTGAAGGACGGCGTGCGTCGGGTCCAACTGTAGGCGAACCCCTCTCCGTGTCTCCGTGCCCCCGTGGTGCACTCTCCTGGTTCTTCCGAGATTCTACGGCGTCCGACGGCCCCGAGCCCGCCCACCCGCAGTCCTACCCCGCGTGCTTCTTCAACAGCCCCGCGAGCCGCGGCATTGCCTCTTGCACATGCTTCGACGCCTGCGGCCGGAGCTGATCATAGGTCTTGCGCACCGGCCCTGAGGCGTTCCGCGCGCGGCCGTCGGTGATCGACAGCAGCGCCTCCGCGACCTGCGGGCCCTGACCGACAAAGCTCGCCACGGGGTCGCCACCGCTCGTGGTCGCTTTGGCCCAGAAGGGGTCTACCTTGCCCGCGAAGTCGTCCAGCAGGTGGTTGAGCGCGCCGCCCACAAATCCGGGCTTGATGCGCTTGACGGTGCCGTACGCGGCCTTGATCGCCATGCCCGAGAGCCCGCCTTTGTCGGCGACCTCGGCTTCGATCACCAGCACGCCATCGTCTACGACGTTGCGGCGCTTCTGAACGTCGGTGATCACATCTTTCAAGCTGGCCATTTTCGACTCCGAAGCAGGGTTAGAACTCGACCACGCCGCCGGCAGGGGCCGGGGTCGCGGTGGCGGCGCAGTCCTTGTACCGGACCTTGCCGCCAAACTCGTTGACGCGGGCGCCCAAGTAGGCCTTGCCACACGGGGTGTACCCGCCTTTGTTGAACGCGGACTGTGCGCATGTGAGGCTATTTTCATAGTCCCGGTCGTTCTGGTAGTACACGATGTCCATGTCGGACGCAGAGGTCGGCGCCGCGTCGGCCACGTAGGTCTTGACCCAGAAGGGGATGGCGTCGCAAAGGGTCTTGGCGGCCTCAGGGGCGGCGTCCTTCGACAGCATGGTCAGGAGCGCGACCCGTACGGTGGGGTCCGGCTCAAGCGTCTTCACCCGCTCGTCGAGGCAGGCGAGGATCTGCGGGCTGCGCGTTGCGTCCACCGCCGTGATGGCTGCGATCCGCACGCTGGGATCGGCGTCCTTGAGCGCTCCGCACGCGACGGCAGGCCAGTCCTCCTTCTGAAGGCTGCGGTAGGCGAGCAGCGCGGCGGCCTTCGTGGGCGCGTCGCCGGTGGTGATCACGTCACGCAGCGCATCGGCGGCGGCTTGGATCCCGGTCAGGTCCAACGCCGCGTTGGCGCCCCAGACCCCGCCGCGTTTGAGCCCGGTGATCAGCATCTCCTGCTCTTTCGGATCCTTCGTGCCCCGCAGCGCCGGCAATGCGGCAGCTTGAACATCGAGATCCGCGTCGCTGTTCGCCGCCAGGACCAGCCGATCGTGGACCTTGGGCGCCTTGATCTTGAGCATCGCCGTGGCCAGCCCCGGTCGGTCGGTGATCGCGGGATTGTCCAGTGCCCCAGCCACGCATCCGACGCGGTCGTCGCGATCCGCGTTCGCGAGACCGTCAAACACCGCCTTGTCCCAGGTGCCGTCGCGCACCAGATGGTCGCACAGGCACAGGGCCCCCTCATCCTTGTAGTCCTTCAACTTGGACGCTGCATACTCCCGAGTTGCGTCATCCTTCATCTTCAGCCCGACGCAGATGGCGCGAACATCCGCGAGCGTGTGGGCGCGGTCGAGATCGGCCTTGGAGACAAACTGCGGCGCAGGCGTCTCGCAGGCGAGGAGCAGGGAAAGGGCGGCGATCGAAGAAGGCAGACGCACGCAGGCTCCGGGGCGGGCGGGGACTAACGCGGAACGGGGTCGGCCCCAAGGTTCTCGCAGAGGGGAGAGGGGAGCGCCTGTCGGATCGCGAAACCTGCCGGGAGGGTCCTACCCCTCTCCGCTGGCCGGAGGGGTCAACATCGGCGGGGAGCCCTCATCCGGCACCGAGTACGGTGCCACCTTCTCCCGGAGGGAGAAGGGGAGGACGGAGGTTGCGCAGCAAGGGGAGGACGGAGGTTGCGAATCACGGGGTGCGCCGATGCCCGAGGGGAGCACGGAGGGAGCCCGCGCCGATGTGCAGCGGCGTCCTGTGGCCCGGGTGGACGGCATCGCGATCCCGGCGAGCCGCCCAAGCGTTCAAACATGGTGAGGGCTCGGAACTTCCCCCTCGCCCACGTTGCACCTGAGCCCGGAATTGTGCGACGCTGCCGGATGCGCTCCATCCCCCTCCTCCTGCTCTTGTGCGCCTGTCAGGACCAGAAGCTCTCGACCTTCAACAGTGTGCCGCTGGCCGAGATCCTCTCGCCGCTCGACGGCGATCCGATGACCGAGGGTGACCTCGTCCCTTTGCGCGGGAGCGCGAGCGACGCAGACCATGACGTCACCGATCTGCTGGCGACCTGGTACCTCGGGAACACCGTGCTTTGCGGCCCCGACCAGCCCGCGGAAGACGCGACGGTGAGCTGCGAATGGGTCGCCGACACCTCGGGCGAGAGCCTGCGCTTGGAGGTGATGGACCCCGAGGGCGCGGTCGGCCAAGACGACGTCACGGTGTTGGTGAGCCCCAATGCTGCGCCTGCCGACGAGCTCAGCGTGGTCTGGCAGAGCGACGTAGACGGGGTCGTTGGCACGTCGGTCGCGGCGA
>CANKNP010000375.1 GCA_947483545.1 Deltaproteobacteria bacterium
TCCCCGGCAGGTCTCGCGATCGACTGTGCGCCAACGTGACCGTGCAGTCGAGCTGCTCCAGGAGCGCGACCATCGGCTTGCCGACGATGTTGGAGCGCCCGATCACCAGCGCGTTCAGGCCCGAGACGTTGACCCCCGTCCGCTTGATCAGCTCGACCACGCCCGCGGGCGTACAGGGCACGGGCCCCGGCCGGCGCTGCCAGAGCCGCCCGGTGTTCACCGGGTGCAGCCCGTCCACGTCCTTGTCCGGCCGAATGCGCTCGATCACCCCGTCCTTGTCGATGCCCCGGGGGAGCGGGAGCTGCACCAGGATGCCGTCGATCGCGTCGTCGGCGTTCAGCCGGTCGATCACGGCCAGCAGCTCCGACTCCGTGGTGCTGGAGGGCAGCGAGATCTGCTGTTGGAACATGCCAAGCTCGGCAGCCCGGCGGGTCTTGAGCCGCACGTAGACGGCGCTCGCGGCGTCGTCGCCGACCAGGACCACCGCCAGCCCCGGGGGCCTGGACAACGCGGCGATGCGAGGTTGGAGCGCGGCGCAGACCTCCGCGGCGATGGCCTTGCCGTCAAGGACCAGACCGCTCACGTGCTGCCCGGGGTCGAGGATCCCGAGGAGGGGGCGGACGGGGCGGACGCGGGCGCAGGGCTCGAAGCGGGCGCCGACTCCTTGGAGCCGCCCTCGGACTTGGAACCCTCGGACTTGGAACCCTCGGACTTGGAGCCCTCGGACTTGGAGCCCTCGGACTTGGAGCCCTCGCCCTTGCTGTCCCCGCTCGGCTTCAGCCCGTAGTGGTCCTTGTACCAGCCGCCCCCCTTCAAGATGAACGAGGTGGCGCTGATCAGCTTCTTGACGCTGCCGGCCTCACACTTGGGGCAGACCGTGATCGGGTCGTCGGAGAACTTCTGGATGGCGTCGAACTTGTGGCCGCAATCGGGGCAGGCGTATTCGTAGATCGGCAAGGGGGCTCCGCAGGTGCGGAGGGCTATGCACGGGGGGACGGGAAGTCCAGGCCGCCGATCCTTGGGGCGGCCGTCTGTGCGCAGCGCCCGGCCCAGGGCCCCCTACTCCTCGACTTGCCCCACCGTAACCGTGCCGTCCGCGACGACCGCCATCCACGTCACCCCGCTCGCCGACCAGGCGCCAACTTGGGCGCTGGTCCCTGGGAGATCCCAGTCCAGGGTGTCCAATGCTTCCAGGTCCGCGCCAAACGACAGGTGTACGTCCCCGGAGCTGTCCGCCCAGGCGATGTACCAGGCCCCGCTCTCCTCCGAGCGGGAGACCGCGACGTTCTCGACACCGCTCGCGGGTACGTCGGTGGTGATCGCGGTGGTCACATCGTAGAAGCGAATGAGCCCCGGCCCCGGCAGCGCCTGGACGAGCACGGGAAAGCCCAGATCGTCGATCATGTCCAGGTCCGTGATGTCTACACCTGTCACGAGGCTCGTCGCCGAGAACGCGGGCTCGTCCACGAGGGGATCGAAGTCGCAAGTGGAGAGGTCCGAGCCGATGGTGCCGTAGACGGGGACATCGCCGGAGAGCGTGAGCGCGACGAGCTCAAAGCCAAGCAGCTCCTCGTGGTTCACCTCGGCCCCGCCCGTCGTGACGTCATCGACGCGCGCGTAGGTCAGGTTTCCGTCCTCGTCCGCGCCGACGGCCAGCAGCGAATCGCCCGTCTCCACGAAGGAGAGATCGACGTAGGGCGGAGCGTCGCTGCTGCTCTGAACGTTGACGCCGTCCCGGCTGCCGGTGGTCAGGTCGTACCGGATGAACCGCAGGCCGTGGCCGGAGCTCAAGTCGAGGGAGAGCAGCCCGTAGATGTAGTCCGCATCGACCGAGAAGCCCTGGCCCTCGCCGACGCTGAACGTGGAGGGGTCGGAGGTGTTGCTGTTCCACATGTGGATCTCAGCGACGTCGTACGGGTCGAGGCGGTCCCAGCGGATGGCAGCGGCGGAGTCGTAGTAGTCCTGGCCGCTGGCGATCACGTGGGTGTCGGGCACGGAGAGGAACACATCTTCGGCGTTTGCGGCGAACAGTGGATCATGCGCGCCCTCCCAGGTCAACCCGTCCAGGGCGGGAAGGCTGAACCGGTCCGACTGGCCGTCGCAGTCGCTGTCCACCGGGTCTCCCAGGCGCTCGACGGCGTCAACGAACACGGCGGGGTCAGTGTCATCGCAGTCGTCGCCGACGTCCCCGTGGGGCAGATCGTAGCCGTCGGCGTCCTGATCCCAGTCGCTCGCGAGATCGCAGTTCTTGTCGAAGCCGTCGTACCAGGTGTCGGGCGCCCCCGGAAAATAGTTGGGATCCGTGTCGTTGCAGTCGCCGCCAGGGAGCACGCCCGAACCTGCGACGTACACCGTGCTCGCGTAGGCGATCGCCTCGTCGTCGGTGTAGTAGCCGTCGCCGTCCTGGTCGAAGTCGTCGTTGCCGGCGCAGTCCGAATCGACCCCGTCGTACCAGTTGTCAGCACCTCCCGGGTTGACCCCCGAGGCCTCGTCGTCGCAGTCCCCGGCGGGCAGATCGCCGGAGCCCGAGACCCCGGTCGTCGGCTCGCCCGCGTAGGCTGTCGGAACGTAGCCGTCGGTGTCCTGGTCGTAGTCGTCGTCGCCCGCGCAGTCCTGGTCCACGCCGTCGTAGAACACGTCGTCCGCGCCAGGGAACACGAGGGCATCGAGGTCATCGCAGTCCCCGCCGGGGAGCTCGCCGGTGCCATCGACCCCGCCAGTCGCAAGACCCACGTAGGCATCGGCGATGTAGCCATCCATGTCGGCGTCGTAGTCGTCGTCGCCCGCGCAGTTCTGGTCCACGCCATCGTAGAAATTCTCGACCGCTTCGGGGTGCACGGTGTCATCGGCATCGTTGCAGTCGTCGGCCGCGGCGTAGCCATCGCCATCGTCGTCTACGACCGACAGGCGATCTTTGACGTCCTTGTCGGAGATCCAGGTGCAGCCGGCCAGCGCGGCGAGGAACAACGGGGCGAGGGGGCAGGAAGGCAAGGAACGCATCGCGGGAAGGGTAGCACCGATAGGCCCGGATTACACCCGGCCCGATGCACCCCTCGATCCGCCTGCAGATGCTGGAGACACGCGCCAAGCGTAGGTTTGGACAGAATTTTCTCATCGACGCAGGCATCGTCGGCCGCATCGTCCGGGTGGCCGGTGTGCGCGCGGGGGACAAGGTGCTGGAGATCGGGCCAGGGCTCGGGATCTTGACCGAGGCGCTCCTGAACGCCGGCGGGATCGTGACCGCGGTGGAGCTGGATCGTGATCTGGCCCAGGGCATCCGCGAGGCCTACCCGGCGGTCCACCTGGTCGAGGGGGATGCGCTCCACGTGGACCTCGACGCGGTGGCCCCTGGCGAGGGCTGGAAGGTCGCGGCGAACCTACCGTACAACGTGGCGACGACCATCCTGATGCGGCTCTTGCAGCCGCGGTTCACCAGCATGGCGCTGATGTTCCAACGCGAGGTCGCCAACCGTCTGGTCGCGACCGAAGACGACGATGCCTTTGGCGCGCTCTCCGTGCAGGTCCAGGTACGCGCGAAGGCAGAGCGTGCGATCGAGCTGCCGCCCGGGGCGTTCCACCCCGCGCCGAAGGTGAGCTCGACGGTGGTGCGGTTTGAGCCGATGGTGCCGGACTTTGGGACGCGGGGGAGCGGCGAGCCGGTCACCGCCTCGCACTTTGACCGGGTGGTGCGCGCGGGGTTCGCCCAACGCCGCAAGTTCGTCGCCAACTCGCTGACAAGCGCGTTCCCGAAGGAGGAGGTCGAGCGGGCGCTGGCAGAGGCGGGGATCGATCCGAAGCTCAGGGCGGAGCGGATCGGGGTGGCGGGGTGGCGGCGGTTGGCGGGGGTTTTGTAGGAGTGGGGATGGTCATCGGCGCAGCACCAGGCCCCATGCCGTGTAGGCGTGCAGGCGCCCGTCGCCGGAGAGCAGCGGGATCCCCTCGACAATGGCCTGGCTGACGAGCATGCGATCAAAGGGATCGCGGTGCCCGTCTGTCGGGAACGGAAGCTCAGCCTGCCGCTCCGCGTGGGGGCGCTGGACATCGAGGACCTGGTAGCGCCGGGTTGCGATCTCGCGGGCGAAGAAGTCGCGTGGCGAGACAGGCAGGGGCAGCTTGCCGATGGAATACTTGATGCTGATCTCCCACATGGACGTCACGCTGACCACGAGCGAGTTGTCGGGGTTCTCGAAGTCCATTCGCGCTGACCCACGCAAGCGAGCGTCGCCCACGGCAGCCCAGAGCAGGATGTGGGTGTCGATGAGCAATCTCATCGGTAGTCAGCCAGTTCGTCGAGGGGCGCATCCCAGCCTTCCGGCAACGGGAAGGACCAGCCGCCGATGGGACGGGGCTGGCGGAGCGGGGGAGCCGTCACCCCGTTCACGAGCTCTCGGGCCCGCGCGAGCGCGATGTCGGTGATGAAGTCGGTGAGCGAGACGTTGGAGAGCGCAGCAGCTCGTTGGATGATGGCCTTGGCTTCCGGCTTGACACGGAGTTCGATGCGCGCGGCGGAGGTGGACATGGCGGCTCCTTGTACGGGTGTGTGTGCCGTACACTGGTATACACGCGAGAGTCGTCGCCGGTCAAATCGCCCACCGCGACCTGGGTGTCCCCGCAGACTCGAATGCCGAGCGCGTCGACTACCGAGCGTCGA
>CANKNP010000376.1 GCA_947483545.1 Deltaproteobacteria bacterium
GTTCAGCGCGAGCTCGACGCGCCCTTTGAGCTGCGGCTCCCGGTACAGCGCGCCGTACACCGCCCCGTAGATGCGCAGGATGGTCTTGAGGCCGTCCTCTTCGTCCGACAGCGCAACGCGCACCACGAGCGTGTCCGACGCGTTCACGCCGCGCAAAAGCTCGCCGACGGCCGCGCGTTTTCCGCCTCCCAACGGGGCTTCCACGACGACCGCCCGCGTGCTGCCCGCGACTGCGGCCGAGAGGTGCCCACGGAGGGCGTCAACGTCAGAAGCACGGCACACGAAAAGAGAGTCAGCCACAAGCCATCCGGGAAGGCGCGGCAATGTAGGACCCGAAGGGGGGAAAGGCAAGGGCCGGGGAGGTCGGTGGGTGGCGGGCGTGGGACCGCCGGGCGGGCGTTCGATCCCCGGGGGGACGCCCGTGCGCACCCAGGCGCCACCCCCGACCCCCGGTTACCCTCCCCGTCAAGCCTGACGTCACATGCTCCTGCTCCTCCTCTCCCTCCTCGCGTGCATCGACAACTCCAAGGTCCCGGACGGGGCGATGGCTTACACCGTCGAGGTCACCGGCATCGGGCCCGACACCTGCCACCCTGGCAACGAGACCGGTTGGCAGGAGACTTTCTAGTATGCCCTCGCCTTGGATGGCAGCGCGGTCGATCTCTACATGGACGGTGAGCCGTTCGCCGCCGGCACGCGCTCCGGCTGCAATTTGACCTACCAGAGCGTGGTGATCGGCGACGATGACCGCGTCGGCGGGCCCATCAAATGGCAGCTCACGGGGGTCGCCCGCACCGAGGACGACGCGAGCGGTGACGCCTGCGTGGATGGCGACGGCGAGTGGGAGGGCACCGAGACGATCACGGTGATCAGCTCAGAGGATGACGCCATTGAGCCAGGGTGTACCTACCCGATGTCCACGATCGGCCAGTACATCCCGGTCGCCGACTGATGGAGGGGAGCTCGGTCACGAGCCTCCAGAACCTGCAGGCGGCCATCGCGCGGCAGGTGTTCGGGAAGCCGGAGGTGGTGGAGCTCGCGGTGATCTGCGTGCTCACCGGCGGGCATTTGCTCTTGGAGGACGTGCCCGGGGTAGGCAAGACCACCTTGGGCCTCGCGATCGCGAACGCCCTGGGCGGGTCTTTTGCACGCGTGCAATTCACCAGCGATCTGCTGCCCTCCGACATCCTCGGCGCCAGCGTGCTCGATCCCTCCGCCGCCGATGGAACGCACTTGCGGTTCCGGCCCGGCCCAATCTTCGCCAACGTGGTGCTCGCCGACGAGCTGAACCGCACCCCGCCGCGCACCCAGTCCGCCCTGCTGGAAGCGATGAACGAAGGCCAGGTCTCGGCCGATGGCGAGACCCGACCCCTCCCGTCTCCCTTCCTCGTCATCGCGACGCAGAACCCCTACGAGCTGCACGGCACCTGGCCTCTCCCCGATGCGCAGCTTGACCGCTTCTTGCTTCGCACCCGTATGGGCTACCCCGATCGCGAGGCCGAGCGGGCCGTGCTCCGCGGCGACGCCCGCCGGGGGCGTGGCGCAGCGGCGGTGACCTCGGAGGAGATCCTGCAGCTCCGCGCCTCGTGTGCGAACACCGTGATGCACGACGAGATTGAGGATTATATCCTGGATATTGTCGCCGCGAGCCGCGCCTCCTCAGCCCTGGTCCGCGGGGTCAGCACCCGGGGGGCTGAGGCGCTGGCCAAGGCGGCCCGCGGGCTGGCCATGTTGCGCGGCCGGGACCACGTGGTGCCCGACGACGTGCGCCGCATCGCACCCTTCGCCCTCACCCACCGGGTGCAGGCCCGCGCAGAGGGCGCAGCGGCAGGCGGGGCCGAGCGGGCGATCGAAGCCCTCTTGACCACCGTTCGGGCGCCGGTCTGACGGGCCGCGCCACCCGCCTGCGCCAGGACCTCCTCGCCCAGACCCAGGATGCGAGGGCCCGGATCTCCGCCTGGGGCAAGCTGTACAATCGGGTCCGACCGACCGCTGCCGGATCCTGGTACCTGGTCGTGACCCTCGGCGTGGCAGTGGGCGCCATGAACACGGGGAACAACCTCGTGTATGCGGTTCTCGCGGTGATGATGGGCATCCTCGTGGTGAACAACGTGCTGGCGGAGTGGAACCTGCGGGGGCTCACCGCGCGGAGAAGCCTGCCGACCGAGCTGTTCGCAGGTCAGCCGGCCCGAGGGGCGTTGATCGTCGAGAACCCGCGCCGGGTGGGCCCCGCGCTCGCGCTTCACGTCCAAGAGCTGGACGGGGGGCGGGCGGCGGCGGAGATCCCGCGGGTGGAGCCCAGCGGGGAGGGGGCGACGCCCGCGGACTGGACCTTTTCGGCGCGCGGCGACCAGCCGTTCTGCAAGCTCCGCGTGGGGTCGAGCTACCCGTTCGGGCTGCTCCTTCGATACCGGGATCTGGATGTCCCCGGCAACGTTCTCGTCTACCCGACGCCGGATCGGGAAGCGCCCGCTGTCGGTGGACCGGGCGATGGCCTGGACGGCGAGAGCCCCCGGGGGGGCGTGGACCAGACCGGCGAGCTTCACGGCCTGCGTCCTTACCAACCCGGGGATCCGGTCCGGAGGATCCACGCCCGGTCGAGCGCTCGCGTCGGGGAGCCGATGGTGATGCTCCGGGCGGGCGAGACGGGCAGCCGCGTCTGGCTGAAGGTTCAGGGCGAGGGCGAGGCCCGAGAGCTTCAGATTCGGCGTGCAACGGGGCAAGTTGTCCGCCACGCGGCCAAGGGCGACGCCGTGGGTTTGGAGGCGGGCGCGGTCCGCCTCGAACCCGCGACCGGCTCGCAACATCGTCGAGCGCTGCTCACCGCGCTGGCGCTTCTATGAGCACCGGCCTGCCCCGGATTGTGCGCATCGTGCTCACCGTCGATCTGCTGGGGCTCGCGCTCGGCGGGGGGATCGCTGGCGTAGCCGCGCTGTTCACGCTGGTGGGTGTCTGGTCGCCGGGCCCCAAGCTCACGGCCCGCGGCTTCCTCCCTGTGCACATCCTCGCGCTGGGGGCGCTCGCCGGGCTCGCCGCGTTCGGCCGGACCGAGGATGGCCTCGCGATCCTGGTCGGCTGGCTCCTCACGCATCGCGTCTGGGTCGGCGGTGGTCGCGGCGACGCGCGGCTCGACCTGCTCTTCGGGGGCCTGCTCCTGCTTTTGGGCTGCCTCCGGACGGAGACCGTCGCCCTCGCGCCCCTGCTCACCGCGCTCGCGTTCCTGCTGCCGGCGGCGCTGCTGCGCATCGAGGTGGGCGGCGCGGTCCCGCTTGCCCGGCGGAGCGCTGCGACTGGGGTTGTCGTTGCGCTGCTGGCGGCCGGCTTGTTCGTGCTTCTCCCCAGACTCAACGCTGGATATCTCGCGGCGCACAACGCTGGACCCGGCAGCGAGGTCATGCTCGGCGACGACCAGACCAGCCCCCGAGACGATCAGGCGGTGGTGATGCACGTGCGGGTGCGTACCTCCGCGGGGGAGCCCATCCCCGGCCCCTTCTACATCCGAGGCCGCGGGCTCGATCACTTCGACGGCACGCGGTGGATCGGCACCATCCCCGCGGGTCGGGTCCCTTCCCCCGCGTCGGCGAACGCCCAGGCCGAGGTGGAGCTGGAGCCGGCCTTGGGGAACGTGGCGTACGCGCCCTTCGAGGCGCTCGCGATCGAGGGGATCGGCCAGCTCCTGCACGATGGAAACGGCACGTTTTTCCACCACCAGGGGGCGCGCGGCACCCGATACCTCGCACAGATTCGGCGGGGTGTCGGCACGGAGCCGGTCCTCGACACCCGGGCGATCCAGGCGTTGTCCCAGCTCCCTGACCTGGATCCCCGCGTCGTCACCCTCGCTCGGGCCATCTCCCCGCGCGAGACGACCCCGGAGGGCATCGCCACCGCGCTGGAGGTCTACCTCTCCCAGAACTACGCCTACGTCGCGACCCCCCCTCCGCCCGGCGGCGATCCGCTCTCCGTCTTTCTTTTCGACCGCAAGACCGGGCACTGCGAGTACTTCGCCTCTGCCCTCGCTGTCCTGCTCCGGGTGCGTGGCGTACCCGCCCGGTTGGGCACAGGGTATTGGTCTGGCGAGCTGGACGACGACGGCGACCGCATCGTCGTCCGCGGCGCCCATGCCCACGCCTGGGTCGAGGTCCCGACACCGACCGGATGGCGGATCTTCGACGCCTCCCCGGTGGATGGGCTGCCTCCTTTGGAAGCGCCCGGCGTGCTGGCGATGCTCTCGCGCGTGCAGGATCGTTGGGCCCGCTGGGTCGTGGACTACGACCTTGGGGACCAGTCGGCGGGCCTGGAGTCGATCGGCCGTGGGGCGGCGGCCTTGGTGGGCGCGCCAGCCCCGCAATGGGCGGCCGGCACCGGCCTCCTGGTCACGATGGCGGCGTTGGGCGGCGGGTACGTGCTCGCTGCGATCGCGCAGATCATCAGCGGGCTCGTCGTCGTGCGCCGCAAAGGGAGGCCGGCAGACCCGCTCAGCCGGATCGCGGCCCAAGCCCGCGTGCGTTTGCGCACGGTGGGGGTGAACGCGCCGGATGTGCCCCTTGGGATGCTCGCAGACCAAGCGCCGGACCTCGTGCAAGAGCCGCTCCGCGCGTTGGCCAAAGCGGTCTACGACGGAAAATATGGCGGAAGGGA
>CANKNP010000377.1 GCA_947483545.1 Deltaproteobacteria bacterium
CGACCCTGACGGAGCGCATCCTGTTCTATACCGGGATGATCCACGCCATTCACGAAGTGAAGGGCAAGGACGGCGTCGGCGCGACCATGGACTCCATGGATCTGGAGCGCGAGCGTGGCATCACCATCCAGTCGGCCGCCACGCACTGCGAGTGGAAGAACACGCAGCAGGTCAACGCGGTCGAGCACCACATCAACATCATCGACACGCCCGGACACGTGGACTTCACGATCGAGGTCGAGCGTGCCCTCCGCGTGCTCGATGGCGCGATTCTCGTGCTCTGCGCGGTGGCGGGCGTGCAGTCCCAGTCGCTCACCGTGGATCGGCAGATGCGCCGTTACAACGTGCCACGTTTGGCGTTTGTGAACAAGTGCGACCGCCAGGGCGCCAACCCCCTGCGCGTACGCCAGCAGCTCAAGGAGAAGCTCGGCCACAACGCCGTCATGCTGCAGCTCCCGATCGGCCTGGAAGAGAAGCACATGGGTCACATCGACCTCGTGAAGATGAAGGCCTTCACGTTCTCCGGCGACAACGGCGAGATCATCGACGTCGCAGAGATCCCGGCCGACATGCTGGACGACGCGAAGAAGTACCGCGAGGAGCTCCTCGACAACGTGTCGATGTTCTCCGACGAGCTGACCGAGCAGATCCTCATGGAAGAAGTCCAGGAGGAGACGCTGATCGCCGCGATCCGCAAGGCCACCATCGCGCTCAAGCTCGTGCCGGTGCTGTGCGGCTCGGCCTACAAGAACAAGGGCGTGCAGCGCCTGCTCGATGCCGTGCTGCTCTACCTGCCTTCGCCCCCCGACGTGCCGAACGACGCCGTGGACCTCGACAACAACGAGGCGCGCATCGTCATCCCCTCGGACCCCAAGGGCCCGCTGCTGATGCTGGCGTTCAAGCTCGAAGACGGCCGCTACGGCCAGCTCACCTACCTGCGCATCTACCAGGGTACCGTCCGCAAGGGCGACACCATCCACAACGCGCGCACCAAGAAGAGCCTCAAGGTCGGCCGGCTCGTCCGCATGCACTCCAATGACATGCAGGAGATCGACGAGGCCTGTGCCGGCGACATCATCGCCATCTTCGGCGTGGACTGCTCGTCCGGCGACACGTTCCACGACGGGTCGCTCGACGTCGCCATGAGCTCGATCCACGTGCCCGCCGCCGTCATCAGCTTGACCATCAAGCCCAAGCTCGCCTCGGCGACCAACAACCTCGGCAAGGCGCTCCAGCGCTTCTCCCGCGAGGATCCCACCTTCCGCGTGAGCTCCGACCCCGACACCGGCGAGGTCATCATCGCCGGCATGGGCGAGCTGCACCTGGAGGTCTACATCGAGCGTATGAAGCGCGAGTATGCGTGCGAGGTCATCTCCTCGCCCCCGCGCGTCGCCTACCGCGAAACCATCAGCCAGCGCGCCGACTTCAACTACACCCACCGCAAGCAGACCGGCGGTTCGGGCCAGTACGGTCGCGTCGCCGGCTTCATGGAGCCCTTCGACGGCTCCTATGAGTTCGTGGACAGCATCTCCGGCGGCTCCATCCCGCGTGAGTTCATCACGAGCTGCGACAAGGGCTTCAAGAAGTGCCTGGACAAGGGCGAGCTCACCGGCTCCCCCGTCTCCGGCGTGCGCATGACCATCATCGACGGTGCCTACCACGCGGTGGACTCCAGCGACATCGCCTTTCAGCTCGCCGCGATCGGCGGGTTCAAGGAGGCGTATGCCAGGGCCAAGCCGGTCGTGCTCGAGCCCATCATGAAGGTTGGCATCGACGGTCCGGCCGAGTTCCATGGCGCGATGGTCGGCACGATCATGCAGCGCCGCGGCATCATCGTCGGCTCCGAGGAGGCCGAGGGCTTCTCCAAGTTGGAGGCCGAGGTGCCGCTCGCCGAAATGTTTGGATATTCGACGACCCTGCGTTCCGGCACCCAAGGCAAGGCTGAGTTCACGATGGAATTCGCGCGCTACGCCCAGGCGCCGAACAACGTGACCGAGGAGTTGATCAAGAAGTTCCGGGAAGAGAAGAAGAACGGCTGAGGGCTGCGAACCGACGAGCCCCGGAGCCGCGCGGCTTCGGGGTTTCGTTGTTTTCCGGGACTCACAGCATAAACGCCTCGACGTTCTCGGGCCTGCCGCGTACACGAACGCGCGCTGGGGGCACGTTGCCGAGGATCTCGAACTGCTCCCGTTGCAATGGGAGAAGACGGCCCTCGATCTCCAGGATGCGACGCACTCTGGTTCGCTCGGCACCCAAGGTCGCCACCGCCAGCGCTTGCCGCAACACAAGGTATTCGAACATCACAAACGTGCCGTCCGGCGCGAGCAGGTTGAACAGCTTCCGGTAGATCTGCTCGACCATCTGCGCCGGAAAATTGGCCAGGGGCAAGCCACTGACGATGCGGTCGTACGGCGCCGAGTCCCAATCCAAGATGGAACACTCATGGACGCGCTCCGGACCGAAGCGCTCGCGAAGGTGCACACAGAACGTCGCGTTCAGCTCGACGATGTCGTAGACGTCGCCGGGCTTCAGTTGGGGAAGCAGCAGCTCGGAGACGGGGCCCAGCCCGGCGCCGACCTCCAACACACGGAGCGGAGCTTGGGGACGGTCCCGAAACACGGGCGCCGCCATCGCTGCGCAGAGCGCGGGGGAGCTGGGCCAGACGGCGCCTACCGTCTGCTTCTGCCGCAGGCCCTCCTGCAAGAAC
Organism: Deltaproteobacteria bacterium; assembly: GCA_947483545.1. The sequence goes on from CANKNP010000377.1 coordinate 2,708, forward strand.
TTGAGGCCGTCCGAGAACTTCATACGCCACGCCGATCCGCGACGATCGCAGCTTTCTCCCCAACGGAGACCGGGACCACGTAGTCCCCGTCGAAGCACGCCATACACACGGGCCCTTGGACGGTCTCTCGGAGTCCCGCGAGGGTCAGGAAGGTCACGGTGTCCACCCCGAACGCCTCAGCCCAAGCCTCTTCGGGCAGCTTGGCCGCGACGAGCTCGCTCTTCGAAGGCATGTCGATGCCGTAGTAGCAGGGGTGCTTGACGGGCGGCGAGTAGACCGCCATGTGTACTGCCGCAGGGCGTGTCATCCGCGCGAGGTCCGCCAACCGGCGCACCGTGGTCCCGCGAACCACGCTGTCATCCACCAGGATGACCCGTTTCCCCTCAAAGATCTCGGGGATGGGGTTGAGCTTGAGGCGGTGCGCCGCCATGCGGGCGGCCTGATCGGGCATGATAAACGTGCGGCCCGAGTAGCGGTTCTTGATGAACCCCTCGCGGTAGGGCAACCCGAGCACCTCGGCCATCGCCTGGGCGGCGGTGCGCGAGGTGTCTGGCACGGGCACCACCACGTCGGCCTCCAAACCCTTGCGCGCCCACTCCTCGCCGAGCCGTTTTCCAAGCTCCCAACGCACCGAGTTCACCCGACCGTCGCCCATCAGCGAGTCCGGCCGGGCAAAGTAAATCCGCTCGAACACGCAAGGCCGCGGGCCTTCGGCCTGAATTTCGATGATGGTCGGCTCTTCGTCCGGCCGCATCAGCACGACCGAGCCGCGCGGGATGTCATCGACACGGGCAAACCCCAGCGCGTCCATCGCGACGCTCTCGCTGCAGGCGATCCAGCCGCCGCTCTCGCTGCGCCCGTAGCTGCCGGGTCGGATGCCGTGGGGGTCCCGGAACGCCACGAGCGTCTCCTTGCCATCGACTTCGCAGATCGCGACACACGAATAGGCCCCGCGGACCAAGCGGAACACCTCGCGTACGGCGTGAACCACGTCCTCCGACGTGTGTCCAGACGCGCGACGGGCGGTGAGCGCCTCCGCGAACACCAGCAGGATCGGCTCGACATCACATCGGCTCTGCACGTGGATGCCGCGCGACAGGAGCAATTCCTCCAAATCCTCGAGGTTGGTCACGTTCCCATTGTGCGCCATCAGCACGCCTGGGCGGCGGGTGTAGAATGGCTGCGCATCCTCGCGCACGCCGGTCCCGACCGTCGGGTAGCGGGTATGGCCGATCCCCGCCGTGCCGCGCAGCATCGCGAGGGTCTGCTCAGAGAACACGTTCACCACGAGGCCCAGGTCCTTGTGGACATGAAAGCGCCCCTGCTCGACCGTGGCCATGCCGCAGGCGTCCTGGCCGCGGTGCTGGAGGGCTTGGAGCCCCATGGAGAGCGCCGCGCTCGCCCGTTCGACGCCGATGATGCCGACGAAGCCGCACATCTAGTAGACCTCCGCCAACAACCGAACGAGGAGCTCTGCCTGATATTGCGCGTCGTAGTCCGCTCGGTGCTTGAGTGTCAGGTCCTCGGGGGGCATGCCCAGCCGCTCGTGGAGCACCTCTTTGCTGCTGTCAAACCAATGCAAGCCGAGCTTGCCGGTGGCCAAGGCTTTGATGTCCAGGGCCTTGTAGCCGAACACGTTGGGGAGCTCCTCCACGGCGAAGCACCACGCGACAAAGGACCAATCGAAGGGGGCGTTGTGGCCGACAAATACCGGCTTTGTCTTGGGCCTTGTATGCGTGCGCACCCACTCGGTGATGCGGAGCATGGCGTCGCGCCGCACCACGCCATCGGTGAGCAGCCGGTCAAAGGGGATGCCGTGGATACGCATCGCGTCCCTGTCGATGCGCTGACCCTGCGGCTTGATCTCCAGGTAGAGCGTCTCGCCCAGGCAAAGGTCCCCATGCGGACCGGGCGCGACCACG
>CANKNP010000378.1 GCA_947483545.1 Deltaproteobacteria bacterium
GGAGACTTGGGGGGCGCGGGCGGGGGGCTCGGGAGCGGGGCACTGGGGAGCGAGGCGCGGGGGCTGACCGGCTCTGCGGGGGCCTTCGCGAGCCCAATGGGGCGCGCTGGCACATCGACGGTGGGCGGCTCCGCGTTCATCGCGGCGATGGTGCGCGCCTGCTCCATGGCTGCCTTCAGCTTTTGGGTGCCCCCGCCCCGCATGGCCTCGCGCACCAGCTCGTCAAAGTTGTCGGGGGTCGGACGCGCGGGCTCGGGAGGACGGGCTGTCGGGTTGGGCATCTTCTCGCCGCAGTACAGGCATGTCGGGCGAAAAGAGGCGTTGGCACGCCGGCAGCGCGGGCAGGGCGAGGTCTGCGGGAGATCGGGCATGGTCCTACCCCCCGACGCGCGCCAAGGCGCCGAGGTGGAGGGAGAGTCGCGCGATCCCCGCGAGGTCGTGGACGCCCTCACCGAGATCCGGGATCCGCCAGACCGGTGCGGTCGTGCCGCGGACAAGCTCGGCGATGTTGGCCTCCTGCACCGCGAAGCGCGCGCGCTGGAGATCTGGGAGGCGACCGACCGCGCGCACGGTGTCTGCCCAGCCGTCGATGTCCACCGCGGGGCCAAAGTCGGGCGAACCAACGGCGGTCGGGGCGACCAGGCAGCGGTTGAGGAGAAAGCCGGCCAACGGCTGCCGGTGGGAGCGGAGCTGCTCGACGAAAAGACGTGCTTCGGCGCGGGCAGCGGGCGCGGAGGTGGTGACGAGGAAGAACCGGGTTGTCGGCGCGGCCAGCAGCGCGCGAACCTCCAACGAGCGCTCGCGAAACCCTGCCCACAAGGCCTGGAAGGCAGTGAAGAACTCGGCGATGTCGGCGATGGTCGAGTTCCCCACCATGCGCTCGAGTACGCTGGCCAGCACCTCGCTGCCGCGCTCGATCATCCGCCAGCCACCGCGAGAGGCGGGCAGCACCAACCAACGCATGACTCCCTCGTCCATGAGGTTCGCCATGCGGTCGGGCGCGGCGAGAAAGTCGAGGGCGTGGCGCGTCGGGGGGGTGTCGAGCACCACGCAGTCCCAGCGCCCATCGCGGGACAGCTCGTACAGCCGCTCCATCGCCATGTACTCCTGCGCGCCGGCGAGGTTGGCGGAGACGTGCTGGTAGATGTGGTTTCGGTAGATGCGGTCGCGGGCGGCGGGTGTCGGCGCGAACCGGGCGACGACGCGGTCGAAGGTCTCCTTGGGGTCCAACATGAGCGCGTGGAGGGTGCCTCGGGCCTCCAGCGACGGCGGCAGGCGAACCTCGCTCGGCTCATTCCCGACGCTCACGCCCAGCGCGTCTGCCAGCCGGCGCGCCGGGTCGATGGTGAGGACGACCACTCTCGCCCCCGCCCGCGCCTGTGCGAGGGCCAGGCCCGCCGCCGACGTCGTTTTGCCGACGCCACCCGCCCCGCAGCAGATGAGCACCGGCGTCATGCGGCCCCCGAAAAGTGATCCGCGAGGCGGTCCAACTCTGGGCGTCCAAGCGCCGGCAACTGCATGTCGGGTAGGTCGATGAGCGGCACGCCGATGCGCCCCAGATGGTGTCGCGCCCGATCCTCCATCTCGCCTCGCGCCCAGGTCGCGTCCGCCAGCGCGAGGGCCTCCCGCCCCGCTTCGTTGGCGGCCGCGTGTAGGCCGTCCCGGAGCTGTGGGTACGCGCGCGGCAGTGGGTCTGGCTGCACCGCGTTCAGGACCACGCCCGCGACCTGGGCTTGGAACCTGCCGAGTCGGCCGTAGAGCTCCGCGGTCTCCGCCACGGGGAGCTCCTCGGGCAGCGACACCAGGAGGATCGTCGTGCGGGCGGGATCCTCGATCAGCGCAGCGACATCCCGCGCGTTGTCGAAAAACGGTCCGCTCCGCGTCAGCCGCATCATGCCCCCGGGTGCCGTGAGCATGCTGATTCCGTGGCCGGTGGCGGGCGCGTCGATGACGATCAGATCCCAGGCTCGGCGGCTGCGAAAGCTCAGGCCCGACACCTTTTCGCGCTCCAGATCGAACACCTTTCCGAGCTGGATGAGGTCGTGCAGTCCCGGTACGGCTTCCAGGAACGGGCCCATCACCCGGTTGCGGAAGACCATCTCGTATAGCTTTCGAAATCGAAGCGTGCGAAGCAGGTATTCCTCGATCGCCGCCTCGGGCTGGATCGAGAGGGTGTGTAGGTTGGGTGCCAGCTCCGCGAGGGTGTACGGCTTGAAGGGGACATCGAATCGACCGCAGACCTGGTCTGCTCCGCTCGTCTCACAGACAAGCGTACGAAGGCCCCGGCGCGCGGCTTGCAGACCCAGGGCGATGCTCACCGAGGTCTTGCCGACCCCACCCTTGCCCGTCACCACAACGACGCGGCGCTCGAAGAGGCGGTTGCTCAGCTCAGCGGCGAGGGGCATGCCCGGGCTGGGTATCCCGGCTCCCTGCCCGCGCGGCCGATCGAGGGTGTGGTAAACCTCGCAGATGTCCAACACCGCACCGACCCGAGGCACCATCCAGGCGAACGGCCTCCGCTTTGCGACCCTCGAATGGGGCACCGGCCCGCTCGTGCTCTGCTTCCACGGGTTCCCCGACACCGCGCACACCTGGGACGTCGTCGGTCCCGGCGTGGCCGCGGCGGGCTTCCGCGTCGTCGCGCCGTTCATGCGCGGCTACGCCCCGACCGCGCTGCCCCCGAAGGACGCCGACTCTCGCACCCTCGGCCAGGACGTGCTCGCGCTCATCGATGCGTTCGGCGCCGCCCCCGCCCGCATCGTCGGTCACGACTGGGGTGCGGAGGCTGTCTACGCCGCCGTGGGCCTCGACCCCGCCCGCGTCGATCGGCTCATCTCCATCGCGATCCCGGCCCGCATCGCCGTGCCGCTCACCCCGCCCATCCTGTGGGCGCTGCGCCACTTTGCGACCCTGAGGCTCCCCGGCGCCGAGGCCCGCTTCGCGGCGGACGATTTGGCCGGGATCGAGCTCTTTTGGCGGCGTTGGTCCCCCACGTGGAAGTACACCGAGTCCGATCTTGCCGCGGTGAAAGAGTCCTTTCGCGCGCCGGGCGTCGTCCACGCCGCGCTGGGGTACTACCGCGCGGCCGAACTTCTCGCGCAGGACTATCTGCGCCCCAAGATCCCGGTGCCGTGCCTCTCGATCGCGGGTGCGGACGACCCGGGCATCTCGCCCGCCGCGTTTGAGCGCACCCGGCCCCAATTCGCGGCAGGGTTTTCCGTGGTCACTGTGCCCGGTGGCCATTTCTGCCATCGGGAGTCGCCCCAAGCGGTGATCGATGCGATGGTCCCATTTCTCAGGGAATCCGCATGAGAGCACGAGCGGCCCGCCTTTACGCTCATGAGGGGCGGCCTCGCGATACAGCCGTCAGGCCCGATGGATCTCTCGAACCCGCCCATCGCTGACGTGCGCGCGCGGGTCGCCGCGTTGCGGCAGCGCTCCACGATGGCGGCCCCGCCCGACGTGCGCGCCGCCCAGACCGTCGTGCTCCTGGGCTCCAGCTCCCGAGGGGGAAGCTCCATCTTTGCCGAGGTGCTCCGGCGGAGCCCACGCCTCCTGCATTTCCGCGCCGAGATCAACCCGTATTTGCGGCTCCACGGGGTGGACGGCGGCGTGAGCGACGCGATCCCCGCCGACACCCCGATCCCCAGGGGCCTTGGGTTCGATCTCGGCTGGGATTGTGGCCATCCGACGGACGTTCTCGTCGGCGACGACGCGATCTGGAACTTCGCGTTGGAGATCGCCGTCCGGCTCACCTTGCAATGGCCCACCGCTGAACTGGACGCCGAGATCGTCCACAACGCGGTGCGCGCCGTCTTGCTGGAGCTTCAGCGCGAGGCCGGTTGGCCGGTGGGCCGGTTTGTGGACGCCCACGCATTTCACGCCCGCCTGCTCACGTGCCTCCGCCGCCACTGGCCTGAGATCCACCCTGGCGCCTACGATCTGGACCGCCGGCTCCTCGACCCGGACTTGCCGGCTTTCTCGCCGGTAACGCTCGTCGAGGAGCCCCCGTTCGTGCTGGTGAACCCCTGGCGCGGCGTCACCGACGAGGAGCTCGCGACGCAACCCCTGGTGATCAAGACCCCCAGCAATGCCTACCGACTCCCCTGGCTCGCCCGGCTGTTTCCAAAGGCAAACCTGCGCATGTTGCACCTGACCCGCAACGTCGCAGCCAGCGTGAACGGGCTGTACGACGGGTGGCGCTACCCGGGTTTTCACTCCCATTACGTGGATGTTCCCTTGCAGATCGAGGGGTACACAGGCGTCGTTCCCGGCGGTGCGCACTGGTGGAAATTCGATCGTCCGCCGGGGTGGGAGGCCTACACCCAGCGACCGCTCGCGGAGGTCGCCGCATTCCAGTGGCGCTCCGCGCACGCCGCGATCCTCGCCCACGCCGCCCCGGACACCTTGCGCCTCCGCTTCGAAGACGTGCTGGGCTCCCGCGATCGGCAGCTCGCCGCGATGTTGGCGCTGTCGCAGTGGCTCCGCACGCCTGTCGCGGAGGAGCTCGCCGCTGTGCTGGCCGGCAACCTCCCGGCCGTGATGGCCACCGAGCAGCCCCGGCATCGTCGTTGGTTTGAGCGGATCCCGCTGTTGGCGCCGCTCCTCTCAGACCCCGA
>CANKNP010000379.1 GCA_947483545.1 Deltaproteobacteria bacterium
AAACGCCCTCGCGCCGTCCTCCCAACCGGGCACATAGCTCCCAAGCTTGCCCCCCCTGGCGTTCAACGCTGCGATCCCCCGTGCCACGCGCTCGACGATCGCATCGTCCTCCTGTTCGACGTCGTCCAGGGCGCCGCCCGGCCCGCCCTCGACCTCTCGCCAGGTCCAACGCTCATAGTGGATGTTCGTCCTGGTCGCCGACACCGGCTCGATGACGTTCACCGACACCCCCCAAGCGTACACATTGAGCGCTGTGCAGGGGAACAGATACAGGTACAGACCACCTACGCGATCTCCCGCGGGGTGACCCTCGGGCAGGTTCAAGAAGGGCGGGTCCTTGGACACGCCAACTTGGATGATGACCTGATCTTCGACCTTCGTTCGGTAACCCCCAAGATCCAGGGTGGCGCGCAGTCCAGGGTGAACGAAGGGTACGTGCAAACCCTCCAGGTAGTTTTCAACCCAGAGCGCCCAATGCGCCTCGATGGTGTACACCCGGTCGCCGGTTGGGTCCCGGCGCAGGGTTTCGAGCGGCAGGCCTGAGAGCCAGCGCGCGGGGTTGGGGAGCGGGCGTTCGCCGGTGATCCGGGCGAAGGTCCAGGGGCCGAGGGTCTCCACCGCGACGAGGGGGAGATCCTCCCCCCGCGGGAGGGTCGGGCACCCGGGGGCGATGCGCAACGTGCCGTCGGACCCGTACTGCCGGCCATGGTACGGGCACCGCAAGCTTGGGCTCGGCCGCTCCAGGAGAACCGCCCCGCGGTGGGTACACACGTTGGGGAAGGCGGCGTTGGATCGGTAGACGATCGGCTCCATACCGGCCTGAGCGGGGGTCCAGACCTCAAGATGCTCCCGAAGTGGCGGACTCACTTCGGGCTCAGCGGCGGGGCCAATCCCAGGATGCTCCCGAAGTGGTGGACTCACTTCGGGCTCAGGGGGATCGCTCCGGACCAGGTGCCAACACCCCGCGAGCGTCCGCCGCTGGGCTACAAACGCCTCAGCGGCGTAGAGACCGGGGCCGGGGTGCACTACTTGGCGACGGCGTACTGGGCCGAGGGATCGGATTTGGCCCACGCACGCGCCTCTGGCCAGGTGATGCCCACGCGACGGCGCGGCATCCCGGCCATCTTGGCCGTTTCAAAGAAGCCTTCCATCGTCCGGAACATGAAGCTCGTATCGATCCAGCAGGCGCGCATGCACCCCTCGCAGGTGCCCGCCTCCATTTGCCGCCGCCGCTCGTAGATATCGCTGTGCCAATATTCCTCGAACTTGGGGTCGAGAAAGTGCAGGTGCTGCTGCTCCGTGCGGTGACAGATCGTAAACTGGCCGTTGGGGGCGACGCTGAAGTAGAGCCGGCCGGCGTCGCAGCCCTCCGAAGGGAATCGTCCCGTCTTCAGATACGTGCGGCTCGCGTTCAAATAGGGCGTGCTGTTCAGGATGGGCCAGCCCTCCTTCTTCATCTTGATCAGCGTGTCGTACGCCGCGTCGATCCGCGGATTCACGTTGTTCGCGTTCGTGTCCACCGCCATTTCGGGCCGGTAGCGTACAAACCGTGCCTCCCAGTTCCGAACGCCATCCTTCGGGTCCGCGAGCAGCTCCACGGGCAAAAAGCTGACGTGAAAACCGATGGCCTTGGCGAAGCGCACGATGTCCGGCAGTTCCTCCAAGTTGAGGTTCGAGACCACACAGTTGATGCTCGGGAGCCCGTGCTCTCCGCCCTTGGTCTCGGCCAGGAGCCGGGAGATCAGGGACATCGAGCCCACGGCGTCGTCCCAGCTGCCCTCCTTCTCGCAGATGTAGTCAAAACGCTCGCGGTAGAGCGAGTCGAGCGAGATCGAAAAGTTTCGCACGCCGTTCTTGACACACTTCTCGATGCGCTCGGGCGGCACGCCCACGCCATTGGTGAGCACCCGAACGTTCAAGCCCGCGTTCACGAAGCGCTCGGCGGCGTCCTCCAGATAATCGCAGGAGAACGGCTCGCCGCCGCCGATCGAGAGCTGCACGACACCGAGCCGGGCCATGCGCTGGGCCATCTGGTCGATCTGGTCGAGATCCAGCTCCTCTTTGCGGTTGCCGTAGCGCCAGATGCCGCACATCTTGCACGTGAGGTTGCAGCGGTGCGTGATGCCGAAGTGCGCGTAGACAGGCACCTTCCGGGTGAGGAAGGCGCGGGCGACGCGGGTGTATTGCGAGGTTCCGAGCTTCATGCGGCGCTCCGAGAGGTAAGCGGGGTGCGGACCTGCGAGAGCCGCGCGAGCACGGCCTCGCGGTTCAAGTTGAGGAGGTAGTTGTACTCTACCAGAGGTGCGACGGCGCAGGCGCGGCAGGGCTGCTCTTGGAGCAGCGCGAACGCTGCGGCGAACCCGCCGTCCTGGACGTTGGGGCCCGGGGCGGGCTGCAAGATGCAGGGGAGCACGCTGCCATCGGCATCCACGACGCAGTGGAGGTTGCCGGCGCTGCAATGCACATCTTCGTGGGGGGAGGTGCGGGCGACCTGGGCGAGGTCCGGCCAGGTGAGCAGATAGCCCAGGGTCTTCGCGGAGATGCCGATGGCCCGCCCCTGCTTCTGGGCGTCGAGGACCCAGGTGAGCGCACGGCGTGCGGCGACCGGATCGAGCCGGAGCCCCTTCGAAGCGCGGGAGGCCAACGGGCGCTCGGCGTGCAGGAGCTGAAAGAGCGCGGTCCCGCCCAGGGACTCGGCGGTGGCCACGACCGCCTCCAAGTCGGAAGGCTCGCAGTTCAACGTACACAGCGTCGTCACCGTGCTCACCGCGGTCCCTTCGGCGCGGATCGCGCGAAGGCCGGCAACAGCGAGCGCGTGGCTACCGGGCTCTCGCAGTGCGTCGTGGGTGGAGGCCCGACCCTCCACGGGGACGAGCACCTGGCCCGCGGAGCGAAGGAACCGCGCGCGGGTCTCCAGCTGGGCGCCATTGGTCTCGAGCGTTGTCGCGAGGCCGAGCGTGGCGCAGCGGTCGATGAGGTCGCCGATGTCGTCGCGCACCAGGGGCTCCCCGCCGGTAAAGCACACACGCACGCAGCCAAGCCGGCTCGCATCATCCAACACATCGACCCACTGTTGGGTCGTCAGCTCGGGACGTGCTGTGAGCGGCATCGCGCAGGTCGTACAAAGCGCGTCACAGCGCCAGGTCACCCGCGCGGTCAGCGCCAACGGCATGCGATGGCCGGTCAGGCGGTACCGCAGCGCGCCGATGGCACCCCGAACGTAGGGCCCCTGCGGCGCGCGGGCGCTCACGTGCCCCTGCCAAGCTCAAGGCAGGCGGATCGCACGGCCTCGACCATGTGCGCGAGGTCCCGCTCGTCGAGGCTTGGGTGGACGGGGATGTGGAGCTGGTCGCGTTTGATAATGGCAGCGTTCGGGCAAGAACGCCGGAATTCCGGGAACAGCGGGTGGTCCGAGCAGTCGTTCATGTAGCCGGTGGTCGTGTCCACGCCGCGCGCCCGCAAAGCCGCCATCAGCGCATCCCGCCGCGCGTGGTGCACAACGAAGCTCATGTAGATGGGCTCGGCACCCTCGGGGTATTCGGGCACCGTCAGATGCGGGACGTACGCGAGGTGCTCGTCCAGGAACCGACCGTTCCGGGCCCGCGAGGCGTTGAGCCCATCGACCCGGGCCAACTGTTGGAGTCCAACCTTGGCTTGTACGGCACGAGGGCGGTTCTCCTGGAAGCTCGAGGGTACCTCTTTGTACAGCACCTCGGGCTCCCCAAATCGTTCGTGGATAGGGTCGTCGCCAAACTTGTTCCCCAAAACAATCATCGGGTGCAAGGTGATGGGGTACACGAAAGGGTGGGTCGCCACTTTCATCGCGAGTCCCGTCAGGGCCTCTTTGCGGGCGCGCGTGAGTTTTGCGGGGGTCCCTGCATCGATGACCTTGCGGACCTTCGCGGCTACAAGATCGTCGTCGGTGGTCACCATCGCGCCCGTGAGGGTCGTCATGTTTTTGGTGAGGCCAAAGGTGTAGTAGGCGGCGTCCCCGAACGATCCGACCCTGCGGCCCTTGTACCGCCCGCCGGTGGACTGGGCGCAGTCTTCAATCACGCGGATGCCGTGCTTGCCCGCGATCTTCACGATGGCGTCCATGTCGCAGGGGGTGCCGTACAGATGCGTCGGGACCACGGCGCGGGTCTTGGGGGTGATCGCAGCTTCGAACGCCGCGGGGTCCAGCACGTGGGTCCGCAGGCCGACGTCGGCGAACACCGGGTGGACCTTGGCCGTCACGGCGATCGAGGGGATCGCGAAGTAGGTCAGGCCGGGGATGACCACCTCGTCGCCCGGGCCGATGTCGTACGCCTGCAGGATCAGGTAGAAGGCGTACCGCGCGCTGGGGGTCATGATCGCGTGCCGGACGCCGATGAAACGGGCGAACTCCCGTTCGAATTCGAGGACCGTCGGGGCGTCGTCGGGGGGGCGCGCAATCATGCGGGCAGAGGTCAGCGCGTCGTTCAGCGAGAAGCTGGGGCTGAAGCGGGGGATGCGGCCAAAATACATCGGGGACCTGACGGCTATAGGGGGAACGTACCGGGGTGGATCGCAGCGGTCTATGGTGGGGTGCGGGGGTGGTAGCGGGGGGTACGGGGGGCCAGCCCGGGCGCTCGG
>CANKNP010000380.1 GCA_947483545.1 Deltaproteobacteria bacterium
CGTGGCGATCCGCGCGATGAGGGCGTCCAGGGGGGGCGCCTCTCCAGCGACCGCAGGGATCATCTGACCCAGCAGCCCGAGGGAAAACAGCAGAAGAAAAACCGGGATTCTCAGCATGGATGCTCCGCGAGTCGGTTCAGTACGCGGGTCGCGTAGCATGCGGCGGTGACTCTGTCCCGCGACACCCTGGTTCCTTTGGCGCAAGAGCTGGCCTTCCGGTTGCTCGGCGCGGTCTTACAATAGGTGCGAGCGCCGGACGCCGACACCGTCTGCCTCGCGCTGCGGAGCCCCGGCGCGACGCGGTGGCTGCTCCTGCGGACGGCGCCCCGGCTGGGTCGGCTGCAAACCATCGACCGTCCCCCACCGAACCCGAAGGAGGCGACGGCATTCCAAGGATTGCTCCGCAAGGAGCTGCACGGACGACTCATGGGCATCGGCTTGCTTGAAGGCGAGCGCTTGCTGCGCTTCGCGTTCGTCCCGGGGACCGGACCCGAGCGGCGACTTGTTCTGGAGCTGTACGGCAGCGGGGGCAACATCGTTCTCCTCGATGAAGGAGACCGGGTTCTCGGGCGCTCAGGGCCGGCGCGGCGTCCGGGCTCTGCGGCGGCACACGGCCAGCGGTGGACGGGGCCGGGGGGCGCGGGGCACTGGATGCCGCTGATGGGTCCCGAAGCGCCGGGCTCCGAGAGAATCTCAGCCCAGGAGCCGGAGCACGGGCTCACCGAGCCCGGCGAGCATGTGGATCGGGGACCGCGTGACGCGGAGGTCGGAGTTCTGTACGCCCTGCGTGAGGCGGAGACCAGCGCCGCGGCGACTCTCGAACGGGGGATCCGCAACGCAAGCCGCCGGGTCCGTGAGCTTGAACGACTGGTGGACGGTCGGGAGAGGGATCTTCGCTCGCTGGGAGATCCGACAGCTCTACGAGAGCGTGCGGACCTCCTGCGCGGGGGATTCTCCCTCTTGCGGCGTGGCATGGATTCCGTGGTCGTGACGGACTGGGGGGCGGAGGGCTTGCCCTTGATCTCCCTGGCGCTGGACCCGGCGCTCGCGCCCGCCGACCAGGTTGATCGGGCCTACTCGAAGGCCCGCAGGGCCGAGCGCGCCCGGATTGAGGGCAGCGCCCGGCTCGCGGCGGCGCGGAACTCGCTGGGTGAAGCGCGTGCGGAACTGGCTCGGGCGGAGCGCGGCGAGCCTTGTGCTCCTGACGAGGCGGAGGCGGCGGCACCGCCACCGCTTGCCCCGACGGCGACGCCTCGGAGTCCCGCGCGTCCTCAGGCCCGCTCCCCCTTCGTTGCGTTCCTGGCGCCGAATGGGCTGGAGCTGCGCGCCGGGCGCGGTGGTGCGGACAATGACCAGCTGACTTTCAAGCACAGTCGGGGAAATGACCTTTGGCTCCATGTCCGAGGTCGGCCGGGAGCGCACGTCGTGGTCCGGAGCCCTGGCCCGTCTCCGAGCCCCGAGCTGCTCCAACTCGCCGCGCAGCTCGCCATGGCGCGTTCCGGCGTCGGCGATGGTGACCGCGCCGAGGTGGCCTGGACCCGGGTGAAGCACGTCACCAAGAAGAAGGGAATGAAGCCCGGTGCCGTGCTGATCACGCAGGAAAAGGTGCTGTACCTCGATCACGCCCGCAGCGCGATCGCGGCCCTCCGGCAACTCTGATGGGGGGCTACTCGAGCCAGGTCGGGGGGATGACGCGGATGGACAGGTCGTAGGAGCCCGTCGAGCCGTCGGCGCCGCCCACGATGGCGATGTAGTCGCCGGGCGGGAGCGTGCCGACCCAGACGGCCTCTTCGCCCTCTTCCGCCGCCCGACCACCGACGTTCGCGGCCGTGAACGCCGTCGCCGCCTCGTCGTCCGGCGTCTCGTTGCTGTCCACGTCGATGAACGTCTTGTCGTAGAACGGCACGCTCGTGTCCCGCGCCAACGGACCCGGCAGCAGCTCAAACGTCCCCTCGTAGAACGTCGGGTCGTTCGCCAGGTTCTCCGCCTGACGCTGCAAGATCTGCCCGTACAGCGACTCCGGCTGCGCCTCGTCCTCGTCCGCCACCCCGTCCTGATCGTGGTCCACCGTGCACGACCACGTCGGCTCCGGACCGAGGCCCGTCACCACCTCGTAGTCCTCCACCACCGGGTTGCTCGACAGGTTCGCCTGCGCGGCCACCCAGTCCATCATCACCACCGGGTAGAAAAACACCGACTCGCCGGGCACATAGCCGCCCGGGTCCGGGCACACCCCGTAGCTCGGGCCGAAGTCCCACATCGAGTAGTTGAACGCGTTCGGGACGTCGCTCGAAAGCGCCACCGCCACGAACGGGTCCTCAAGCTCCACTCCGCCCTCCAGCGACGAGATCCGACGGTCCACCCACAGGCCCACCGTCGTCGTCGACGTCAGCGTGAACGAGTAGCGGTCCGTGTCCGTGATCTCGACCTCCTCCTCCTCCGCCGAGTCGTCATCGTCCGCCCGCGCGTTGATCGAAGAGTCGTCGTCGTCACCGCTGTCGTCGTCGTCCCCTTCCGGAAGGTCCGGCGCCGCCAGCGACGTCAACACCTCAAAGCTCTCCGCAGGATCGATCCGACCCAGCACCCGACGCTCCAAGCCCGAAGGGTCCAGCTCGTTCGTCGTCGGATCCCCCAAGGGACGCACCGTCGTGATCTTCGCCCCGTCCACGTCCTCCAGCGACACCTCCATGTTCAGAGGGTCCGTGTCCCCGATCCGCACCACGTTCCCGATCAGCTCGACCCCGCCCTCGCTCTCCACGATCAAGTAGTTGATGGGCTGCTCAAGACCCGACACCAAGACCACCGCCACCCCGTAGTTCCCCGCCACCGTCCCGAAGAAGTCCGTCTGCGGGTGGAACACCAGAGGATCCAGGTTCTCCGTCCGCACCCGCTCCGCCAAGAGCTCCGTGGCACCAGCAGGCTCACGACCGCCCGAGTAGATCCGGTTGATCCCCCGCACGTTGAACCCCTTCTGGAACCCGTTTGCCCCGTACAGCTCACCCGCCACCGGGTTCTCGGGGTCCGCCACCGAGATCTGCGTGCTGCTCTTGTAGTTCGGCACCACCGAGTCCGGCACCAGCAGCCCGCCCGCTTCGTTCAAGCGGCCCGACACCGCCATCGCCGTCGCCCATTGCAGCGCGAAGTCCGCGAACTCCGCCTCGCCGCCGAGCAGCCCCGTCACCGTCTCCGTACCCACCGACCCCGCGTCGATGATCTGCGCGATCACCGCGTCCCCGAACAGGTCGTAGAGGTACCGCGCGAACAGGTATTGACCCCCGCGATCCTGGAAGTCCGACAGGTCGTTCTCCTCGATCAGCGGCAACAGGTGGCTGCGGTCCATGTAGATCCACGCGTCCTCAAACGCGATCGCCCCGAAGCCCGCCATGTCCGCCGCCAACAGCCCCATCGCGTCGTTCAGCCAATCCTCCTCGGCCTCCGCCGTGTTCAGGTCGAGCGGATCGAGCGGGTCGAACAGCTCCTTCGCCACGCCCCGATGCCGCGCGTAGGAGATCAAGTCCTGCAAGGCCACCCCGATGCGCCCCGCGAGATCGAAGCCCAAGTAGTCGTCGAGCTTGATCGGGTTGCTCGACCAGAAGCCCACCGGGTCCGGCGCGTAGACGTACAGGACCTCTTGCTCGTTGCTGAACGCGTTCGTCGCGAGGTTGCGCTCCCACAAGTCGATCCCCGGCTCCGCGAACGAGCGCACCACGAAGGCGTCGTCCTCGGTGTCCTCGCTCGTCGCCGTCAGCCGGTTCAGACGGTGGCTCAAGAACACCGTCACCCGGCAGTCCTGGTCCACGTCCGACGGCGTGCCGTACAGCGCGGTCAGCGTCGGGTAGATGTTCTGGTCCACCACCGCCACGACCTCTTCCAGGTCGCAGTTCGTGAACCCGAAGGAGGGCAAGGGGTTCGTCTGGATCGGGTTCGTGGGGTCGTCGCAGTCCAGATCGACGTCCATCGGCGTCTCCTGGTCGACGTAGATGGCGATGGTGTCGCCGAGCGCCCGCAGGTTCGCGCCGCGCGTGATGCGCTCGCTGCTCGCCTCCAGGGACTCGCGCAGGTAGAAGTTCCGCGCGTCGAAATTGACGTCCGCGTCGGTCAAGTCCGGGGTGCAGGTCAGGGCCGACGACTCATACGGCGCCGGCTTCCCCGGGCTCTGCCAGCCCGCCGCCAACTGCCGCGCCACCGTGCGGCTCAGCACGCCGAGATCCGCGCCCGGCGTGAACGCCGTCGGCAGCGGGCCCAACGTCGTCGAGGAGCGCGAGGAGCGCCGCGTCCGCGCCGAGGCGGCCGCCGTGATCGTCGGACCCTCGCCGTCGTTCCAGACAGGAGCCGTCGCGTGCGCGGGCATCCCCGGCATCGGCGCCGGGAAGTTCGCCTGACCGGTCGCGGAGATGCGGAAGTTCACCGCCTCCTCCGACGGGTTGACCACCACCATCAGGAACTGCGCCGAAAAGTCGTCCGCCTGCGGAGGCGAGCTCGCCTGGTAGTTCAGGCAGTTCCCGTCGCTCAACGGCACGAACGCGCGGCCCGCCACCCAGCTGAACGCCTCCAAATCGCCCGGCTGGCAGAACGCGCCGCCCCCGTTGAACGTGTAGTTGTCCAC
>CANKNP010000381.1 GCA_947483545.1 Deltaproteobacteria bacterium
CGCGCCGCGCTCCCCCTCCGCGAGGCGATGCACCACCGACGCGAGGTCCGCGACGGCCGCCACCCAGGCCGCCGCCGGATCCCGCCTGCGGTCCTGCACCAACGCCAGCGCCCGCGACTCCCACGCGCGATAGTCCCCCCAGGTGGCGCGTTGCCCTTCGCCGAGCGGCAAGCTCGCGGGGATCTCGTGGATCAGCGACGCGAAGATCGGCAGCGACGTGAGCTTCTCCCGCGCTTCGGGCAGCGCGTCCCCGCCCGAGCCGCTCGCCACGGTCGGACAAGACAGGCTCAACCCTGCGTCCCACCCGGTCGGGGTGCGCACCACGCGATACGGGAACATGCGGCAGACCGCGGGCTTGCGGTCGACCCCCAAGAGCTTGTGGATCGAGCACAGCCCGTCCTCGCCGAGGTAGGTGCAGAAGCCGTTGCGCGTGCGGAGCAGGTAGAGCTCGCGGCCGTCGGTGGTGGGCAGCGGCAGGAAGTTCGAAGCCTCCGAGCGCTTCGCGTCCTCGCGGGCCGTGAATCCGGTCAGGATCGCGTCCCGCTCCTCCACCGTGACCGGTCCCAGCAAGTGCCCGCTGGAGCAACACTTGTTGCAGGAGTGGCAGGTGAACGACGTGCCCGGCGCGAGGTTCGGAGTCTCGCCGACCGAGGTCGCGTCGCGCGCCACCGCCCGCAGCGGTTTCACCCGGCGACCGAGGCGCTGCAACGCGGCGATGTCCGCCCGCACCAGACCCTGAGCGACGACCATGCGCGCCCGCGGCGTGTCGAGCAGCGCGCGGCGATCCAACGCCTGCAACAGCTCGACGAGCCCGTAGGGATTGAGCTCTTCGCCCAGCGTGACCTGCGCGTCCCGCAGGAGCTCTTCGGCGTCGCGCCGCCCATCGAGCAGCGCCACGATGACGGCCGCCACCTCCCCGAGCTTGACGACCTGCCCCAGCCGCAGATCCCGCAGCTCCGCGTCCTCGCCCGCCCCGATCAGCACGACGCCGGGGCGCAGTCCGGGCAGCGGCAGAGAGCGGGCGCCCTCGTCGGGGCTGAACAGCCGGGGATGGACTCGCACGCTGGACTCGGGGTCGCGGGGGCTTGAAGATGCGCCGACTTAGCGGCTGAAACGAGGCGTCATGGTCGTGGATCGTTCCCATCCTGTCCAGTCAGCGCGGGTCATCACGGACCCCGAGATCCTCGCGGGCTATCGCGAAGACGCCTCCGCCGTGCATGGCGCGCCCGAGGGTCTGCTGCGTCCCGACTCGGCGCGGGAGGTGGCGGACGCGCTCGCGGAGGCGTCGGCGCGCAGGATCGCCGTCACCGCCTGCGGGCTGCGGTCGAGCACGACGGGGGCGGGCCTGGCGCCGCGGGGTTGGGCGCTGTCCACGGAGCGGCTCGTGGGGATCCACGACATCGATCCGGTCCGACGCACCGCCGTCGTCGGCGCGGGCACCGTGCTGCGGGCGTTCAAGGACGCGGTCGAGGAGCAGGGCCTCTTCTACCCGCCCGACCCCACCTCGGAGCGCGAGTGCACGATGGGCGGGACGGTGGCCTGCGACGCGAGCGGAGCGCGCACCTACCGCTACGGGGCAACGAATCGTTGGGTCCGCGGGCTGGAGGTGGCGCTCGCGGACGGCTCGCTGCAGTGGGTGCGGCGCCCCGAGATCGGGAAAGACGCCTCCGGCTACGCGGCGCTGCGCGATCTGGTGCGCCTGTTCTGCGGCAGCGAGGGCACCCTCGGCGTCGTGACGCGGGTGGAGGTCGATCTGCTTCCCCGCCCGGAGGCGTTCACCGCCGGGCTCGCCTTCTTTCAGTCCGTGGCCGCCGCGCTGACCTTCGTGGGGGCCGCCCGGCGGCAGGATCAAGGCGGGGGCGCCGTCCGTCCGCGTTGCCTGGAGCTGCTCGACGCCGCCTCGCTCCGCATCATGGCCGACCAGCGATCCGGGGTGACGATCCCGACCGACGCGGGCGCGGCCATCTTCTTCGAGCAAGAGCACCCGGTCGGCGGGGACTTGGCGGTGATGGAGGCGTGGTGGGCGCTGCTCGGCGACAGCCCCGGAGCGCGCCCCGACGACACCGTCATCGCCTCCGACCACAACCAACAGGAGACGCTGCGCCTGCTCCGTCACGCCGTCCCCGCGACCTTGAACGAGGAGGGGCGCCGCTTCCAGGCCGTGGGGGGCAAGAAGGTCTCGACCGACTGGGCGGTCCCTTTCGAGCATCTCGCGGGGCTGATGACGGACTCGGATCGCTGGCTGGACGAAGCGAAGATCGAGCGGGTCGCGCGCTACGGGCACGTCGGCGACGGCCATCCCCACTACAACCTCATCGTGCACGACGCCGAGGAGGCAGCCCGCGCGGCGGTCGTCGTGGACCGCATGTGCCGGCGCGCCTGTGAACTCGGGGGCACCGTCACGGCCGAGCATGGGGTGGGCAAGGTGAAGCGGCGCTACGCGCAGTATCGGTTCTCGCCCCTGCAACTGACGTTGATGAAGGCGGTGAAGCGCGCGCTCGATCCGCAGGGGATCCTGGCCCCCGGCAACATCTGGGAGGAAGCGTGAGCCCGCAATCCCCGGACCTCGGAGTGGACTGAGATGACGACCACCGGCCCCATCCTCGTGACCGGCGCGACCGGCACCCAAGGCGGCTCCGTGCTCCGGGCCCTGCGCGCGCGCGGCGTCCCGGTGCGCGCCTTGACGCGAAGTCCGCAGGGGGCGGCGGCGGAGGCGCTGCGTTCCCTCGGCGCGGAGGTCGTGGGCGGCGACTTTGACCATCCGACGTCTCTGCGTGCCGCCGTGAACGGCGCGAGCGGCGTGTTCTCGGTGCAGGACTTCTGGGCGGTGGGCGAGCAGCGGGAGATCGCGCAGGGCATCGCGGTGGCGGACGCCGCGTTGGCGGCGGGAGTCAGCCACCTCGTGTTCGCCTCGGTCGCGGCGGCCCAGGACCCCACGGGCGTCAAGCACTTCGAGAGCAAGGGCCACGTCGAGCGCCACGTCGCCTCGATCGGCTTGCCTTACACGTTCATCCAGCCGGTGTTCTTCCTGGAGAACCTGCGTGGACCAAACCGACGCGCCCGCTGGATCTGGCGCTTCCTGCGGCGCGTGCTCCGGGGTGGGATCCCCCTCCAGGTCGTCGCGGTGGCCGACATCGGTCGGGTTGCGGCGGACGCCTTTGCCGATCCGGCGCGCTTCGCGGGACGCGCGATCGAGCTCGCCTCCGACTCCGTCACGATGCAGACGCTGGAGCGCGCCTTTGCCGACGCGGGACTCTGGCGCGGGAAGGGGGTCGCGCCCCCCATGTGGTTCGTGCGCTGGTTCCAGGCCGAAGCGGCCTCCAACTTCAGCTTCTACACCGCCCCCGGCTGGCAAGTGGACATCGAGGCCTGCCACCGGGAGTTCCCGGGCTTGCGGCGGCTGCCGGACTGGATCGCCGAGCAGACGAAGGGCGCCGAACGCTGATCGCGCGGACCCCGGGCCCTTCCACTCTGTGGACGGGGGAGCGCCCCGCTCACAAGGTCGCGCAGATGCCCTCCCAGCGCGTCGTGATCGTCGCGGGCACGTCCTCCGGCTGATCGGTGTCCGCCCAAGCCGCCCAGCAAGCGTTCGTCAGCGGGCCTTCCAGCCACGCGGTCAGGGCGGTGGCCGGGCGGGCCAACATCGCGACGCGCTGACGCAGCCCCTGCCACAGCGCGCGCGGCACGTGGGCCAGGGCGAGGCCATGAACACCGAGGTCGTGGGCGAGGGTCGAGACGGGCACGCGCAGCCCGGGGATGCGCAGCGTCCACCCGCGCGGCACCCCGACCACGAACTCGCCCGACAGCAGCGCCCGCGACCAAGCCGCACCACCCTGGTTCCCCGCCGTCCCACGGAGCACGGGACGGACCGCGAGATCAATGCCGTGGGCCGTGGCCCGACGGACGAAGGTCGCGGGGGTCGGGACCGTGCGCGCAAAGCCGTCCCCGTCGATGGAGAACCCGAAGCGTCGGATGAAGTCGCGGTGGGCGCGACGCTCCAGGATCGCGCAGTCGAGGGGGCGCAGGGCGCCGAGCAGCGGGAACTCCGGGGCGCCGCCGTCGCGCTGCGGGTAGCGGATCCCGAGGTCGCCCCCGCCCACGTCCACGATCTCGGGGCGAACCCCGCAGTGGCGCTCCCAGTTCACCCGCTCCCGGCGCAGCAGCGCGGCGTCCGGTGCGGCGTCGGGGAGCGCGACCGACGGAGGAGCGGGCTCGGGAAGGAGAGGGGTCATCAGATCGACGGGACGGGGGCTCGCGACGCGCCAACTCCCACTGAGGTCGGCGAGGTCGAGGCGCGCGGCGAGGCGCGCCGCCACGCCAGGTTCCACAAGGCAAGACGCAGCGAGGCGAGACCCAGCAAAGGACGACCTCGCGAGCCCCGACGACGACACCGCCCGCACGGCCAGACCCAGGTCTCCGGGCTCGACGGCACACTCCAGCCGTTCCTCACCGTGCAGCTCCAACCGCAGCGCGCGGCGGTCGCGGGTCCAACCCACGTCGAAGAGTCGCCAGCCGGGGAGGATCTCGGCGTCGAGGCTCAGGCGCGCGAGCTCGAGCAAGAGCGCAGGGGTGATCGAACGCTCAGCTC
>CANKNP010000382.1 GCA_947483545.1 Deltaproteobacteria bacterium
CAACGGGCGCCGCTCCGGCCTGGGCGTACACGCCCTCGCCGTCGCAGTTTACATCCCCGACAGAGCTCCAGCCTACCGCGGAGGCGTTGTGGATGTAGAGCATGGTCAGCGTCGGGTTGTAGGGCAGGTACAGGTCGCCGCCGGCCGCGATCTCGCTGGCGACGAAGGCGCTGGTCCCGCCCGCGCTGTCCGAGACCACGAGCTCGTCCACCCCATCCGCGTTCACGTCCAGCGGCACCGCGCCGCCCCACCCGTAGCTTGACCACGTCCCGTCATAGATCCCGGTACCGGTACCCGCGTCCCACGTCTCCCCCCACCCGTCAAAGTGCGCCCGGAGCGTGACGCTCACGCTGCTCCCCACCGCCACCTCGGCGTCCTCGACCGTCGCCGTACACGTCCACTCCGAAGTACCCTCGGTCCGCGTCGCCCGGATCGTGTCGCCCGTCACCGTCGTCGTGGCGACCGAACCGGTCCAGGCCGCGCCGTCTGCCAGCCAGTCGATGGTGTAGGCTAGCGTGTCCCCATCGGGATCCGTCGCGCTCACCACGCACACCAGATCATCCTCCGACTCCTCCGGGGCCTCGGGCGTGATCTCCACCGAGGTGATGACCGGCGAGGCGTTCGACACCACCACGCTGTCCGACACCGACGAGCCCAGCGTGATCCCGTCCGTCGGCGTGGCGATGAACGCCAACGTGTCGCCCTTCGCGTACGCGCTCGCCGCCAGCGTGTACCCAGACCCCACCGCCGTGCCGTCCACCGTCCACGCGATGTTCCAGGTCACGGCGTCGCCGTCCGGATCGCTCCCCTCCACCACGGCGGTCGCCCCGCTTGTGACATCCAACGGATTCGGGTCGATCACCCCGCTCAGCGCGACCGGCGCGGCGTTTGCCACGGTCACCGTGTCGGTCCCCTCCGCCGACACGTTCACCCCGTCCGTAGCGGTGACCACGACCGTCCAGACCTCGTCCCGCTGGATCTCGTCGCCGGGCACGGTGTCGGTCCGCAGGTCTGTGCGCGCGGCACCGTCCACCGTCCACGCGTAGCTGTACGACAGGGCGCTCCCCTCTGGGTCGTCCGCCACCGCCGAGGCCGTCAATGCCTCGCCTCCCTCGGGCGCGGCGGGCGAGATCGTCACCACCGGCGCGCTTGGGCGTCCATCGACCGTGATCCCGACCGTGGCGTCGCCGGCTTCGAGCCCGCCGCCAGACAGCACCGACAGCGTGACCAGGTGATCTCCGACCGACAGGGTGTCTGTCCAGACCATCACCACCCCGTCCGCGTCCGGCCCCGCCGCACCGAACACCCCGTCGCGGTCGCTCTCCCACTGAACCTCCGCCGTGGTCACGTCCCCCGAGGGGTCGCTCACGAAGCCCTCGAACGGGATCGTCGCCCCCTCCGCGAACACCTCCCCCTCGTCCGGCACGGTGATCGAGGAGATCGGCGGCTCCCCGACCTCCACGTCCACGCTCGCCGCGCAGGATCCGCCGCGCTCGTCCTGCCCGGCCACCGTCAGGTGATGACGCCCGCCGCTCAGCGGTGTGCTCACGGACACCGAGCCCGTCGCATCCGCCGTGCCGCTGCCCAGCGGGCCGTCCACATCCGAGGTCCAGCTCGCCGACAGCAGGGTCGCAGCGACGTCCGGATCCTCCAGGAGCACCACCAACGCAGCGTCCACCCCCAGCGGGAGCTGCTCCCCGTCCGACGGTGCCGTGATCGTACACGTCGGGTCCGTGTTGCCCGCGAGCACCACGATGGGGACCGAGCTTGTGGCGGTCTTGCCGTCGGCATCGGTGACCGTCGCCGTGATCTGGTGCTCCCCCGCGGACAGTCGGATCTCGCCCTCCGCTTCTGTGACCGTGAGCACCCCATCGACATCGCTCTCCCAGCGCACGGAGAGCGCAGCCGGGGACTCGGCGTCTGCGGGCGCGGCGACGAGCGCGATGGCCAGATCCGCGTAGTAGGTGCCGTCCACGGCGGGCGACGACACGGTGATGGTCGGGGCCTCTGAGAGCGCGGTGGCGTGCTCGTCCGCGGGGATCCAGGCGCAGCCCGGGCCGAGGGTGAGCACCAAAAGGGTCAACGAGCGACGCATCGGCCACCTCCTGTAGAACAACGCACGGTGATGCTTTGGCCCGCCGAGACCGTGATGTTTCCGGCGCTCTTGCGGCCCGCGCCGAAGTCCGCGGTGATGGCGTAGTCGCCGGGCGGGATCACCTGGCCGGGGCCGAAGCTGCCGCCGGGACCGTCGAGCCGGACCTGGAAGGTGGCGTCGGCGGAGAAGGTGGCGGTGGCCTGCGTGGGGGCGACGGGCGGCTCAGCGGGAGCGGGTGCCGTGGCGGTGGGCGCAACCGTGAGAGGGGGCGCGGCGGGCAGGGTCACCGCGGAAGGCGCGACCGTGGCGGGCTTCGCAACGGTCGGGGTGGCGGAGATCGGCGAGCTGGGCGTCGGGGACGGCGATGTGGGCGCCGCGGCGATCGCCTGCGGGGTGGTCGAGGTCGCAGGCACCTCGACGAGGACGGGCGCCGACACCGGCACCGGAGCGACGACGGGGGAGATGGCCGCCTCGGGGGGGGGCGTCCGGCGGGGCGCGGTCGAACACCCCGGTGAGGACGAGGCCAACGAGCGACCCGACGACGGCCACGACACCGACGAGGGCGATCCAGCCACGGGAACGGGCTGGGGCTGACGGCACGGGCTGGGGGACCGCGGGGGGCGACGGCGGGGCGACGTCCCCCTGTGAATTCGGCACGGCGGTCGCGGCAAGCAGCGCGATCGAGTCCCCGTTGCTGTCGAAGGTCCCAGCGCTGCTTGCCCCGCTCCCGCCCCCCGCGAGCAGCCCGGTCGGCGCCTTGAACGTGAACGAGCGCGCCCCGCTGAGCACCTCGCGCAGCGCCGCGACATCCGGGATGCGCTCCTCGCGCTCAAAACCGAGGCACGCGCCGATCGCGGTGTCGAACCGGGCAGGCAGCCCGGGCACCAGCACCGAGGCGGTCACATAGTCGCCACGCTCGACCGCCCGGTAGTACCCGAAAAGGTCCGGCGCCGGGAACGGGGTTCGGCCCGTGCAGAGCGCGTACAAGATGCAGCCCAGCGAGAAGATGTCGGCCCGTACGTCCGCCGTCCTCGCGTCGCGCACCTGCTCCGGGGCCATGTAGCTCAGAGTGCCCATCGCCATGCCGGTGCGGGTGCCGATCCCGCCTTCGTCCAAGAGGCGGGCCAGCCCAAAATCGGCCACCTTCGGGAGCAGTTTGCCCCCGACTCGGGCGAGCAACACGTTCGCCGGCTTCAGGTCCCGATGCACGATGCCCTGTGCGTGTGCCGCCTCCATCGCCGAGAGGATCCCCAGAAAAAGCCCTTCCCCCTCTATGAAGCTGCGCGGCGTGCGCATCCACGCCTCCAAGCTCTCGCCATCGACGTACTCCAGCAGCAGTCCAACCGCGCCGTCCAGGTGAACGACATCCAACACGCTGACGATGTTCGGATGGCGCATCGACGCCTGCACCCGCCCCTCCTGGATCAGCCGCTTCTCCAGGCTGTCGGTCGCCACCCGCAGGACCTTCAGCGCGGCGAGCGAGTCGAGCGTCTGGTGTCGCACGCGCCATACCGCTGCCTGACCCCCCTCCCCCAGCGCCGCCTCCACGCGGTAGCTGCCGAACGCGCTGTCCGGGCCGATCGCCACGGGGCTACCAGCGCACCGCGATGCCGAGCCCACCGACGACGACGGCGATCCCGGTCAACGCGGCGCTGCTCACCACCAACGTGTGGTTTGTCTTGTACAGGGCGTCGGCCCGCTCGCGATCGGCCTGAGAGCCGTAGTCCTCCCAGCCGGCCACCGCCTCGGGATAGGCGCCCGACCGGATCCCGGACGCAACGCCGTACAACACCCCCGCCGCGGCCAGCCCCGCGCCCCCGCCCACCACCAGCCCGAGCCGCACACCCTTCCGCCGCGCCTCGTCCACCACCTCGTACGCCGGGGTCGGCTCGCCCGGCAGCAGGTAGTCGGTCCGAAGGATCTCCCCGGACGAAGCCAAGAGTTGGAATACCACCGGGCGCTCCAACGCCCTCTCGTCCGCAGTGGTGCCATCCACGATCACCGTCGCTGCCCGCGCGGGCAGGAGCGGCTCGGTGGCCCGACGATCCGGCTTGACGGACGTGTAGACCTCGTTCACCGTCTGGGTCGCGATCGTGCTTGGCAGCATAAAGGCCGGCTCGATCGCTCGCGCGGAAGCGAAGGACTGGCCGGCGAGCGCCAAATTGTTCGCATCCAAGGCGACAAGCGCCAACGCCCGGTGAAAGCGGGCGACAAGCGCCGGAGGGGCCTGCTGGCCGAGGCACTCCAAGCTCGCCTCCGCCTCCACGCTCGCCGTCCGCAACGCCTCCGCGTCGATGTCCACGAAGGCCTGCTCCACCTTCGCGATGCGGCGCTCCACGTCCAGAAGGGAGGTGGGCGCGGGGCATTCCGCAGCGAGGGTGAGCGAGGAGAGGAGGAGGAGCACGGGGGGAAAGTACCACGAGGATGGGCGTCCCGGCC
>CANKNP010000383.1 GCA_947483545.1 Deltaproteobacteria bacterium
AACATAGGAGTCCGTGTGACGGGCCGCCATCGGCTGGTCGCCCGAACGCCGCACTCCACCGACCGGGCAAGAGGGGCACCGCCGTCCGGGCTGCACACCGAATCGGGGGTCTATGCGCGACAGGCTCCTAGCCGAGGACCGCGCCTCCTGGACCGCCCATGGCGGCGTGTCAGCCCAGATCCCGATGTTCAAGCGGGTGAACAGGCAGCAGCAGGGGAGCCGGTCTCGGTCCGCGACCTCGCTGAACCCGGCTGGAGCCGGGTCGCTCGACGTGATCCCGACGGCACGGCTACGCTCCGCGGATGAGCAAGAATCAGTTTCTGTCCCAGCTCGCGCCGGCGGCGAGGGAGCGCCTCCTGGCGGCGGGCGTCGCGACGCGCCTTGCCCGGGGCGAGCACCTGATCCGGCGCGGCGAGGAGGGCGGGGACGTCTACGTGGTGGAGTCGGGCACGCTGGAGGTGGTCGACGACCGCTTCCGACCCGAGGTGATCCTCGACCACCTGACGGCGGGCGATGTGGTCGGCGACATGTCCTTCGTCGATCGTGCGCCACGTTCGGCTGACATTCGTGCCGCGACCGACGCGACCTGTCGGCGTTTCGAACGTGACGCGCTCGGCGAGCTGCTCGACCGCGACGTGGAGGTCGGGAGCGCGTTCTACCGCGCGCTCGTCGGTCAGATGGCGTCACGTAACCGCGAGATTGTGACGACGGCGGCGCTCGGCGCGCTGGGGCGTCGGAAGGGCACGGGCGGAGGAGGGTCGTTGCCGTGGATGACGCAGCAGGCCGGCGAGATCACCGCGCGGGCCCGCGCGAGATGGGCGCGGGCTCGGCGGGGCATCGGGGTGGGTGCCGAGAACGAGGTGGTCGAGGCCACAACGGACCTCGTCGCGGAGGGGAGCGCCTGGCTGGCCCGTTTCTCCGATGCCGAACAGGCGGAAGAAGCCGGTCGTTTGTTGTCCGAGGAGATCCACGGCTGGCTCGCGCGGACCGCATACGGCCGGAGCTCGGCTGGCACGCCGGGGCCGGCAGTGCTGGAGCGGATCCGCGCCTGGGCCCTCGTTGGCACCGCGGCGGGAGACGACCCGATCGGTCGGGCTATCGACCGTGCGCTCCTGGAACTCCCGACCTTCGTGGCGCTCAGACGCGCGCGGGCAACGCTCCTGGAGTCGGTCCGTGCGGCGATCGTCGCGCACGCCCCGCGACGGACGCTGATGCTCTCGGTCAACCCGCGAAGCCTCCTCGAAGGGGTACAATTCCCCGGTGAGGTGCTCCTCGTCGGCGGCGCAGAGGCCGCCGGCTACGAGACGGTGCTCCGCCTCGAGGTCAACCTGCTGGCGCTGGCGACGGGGAAACAGAAAGCGGTGCTGGAAGGGGTGGATCTCGTCGTGATCGATGGGTTGTTCGAGCATGTTCCCGACCGGTGGGCCGTCGGAGCCCTGCTCTGGGCGTCGAGCGGCCTCGCGGCGGGTCGCCCGCTGCTCTGGATGTCCGCTGCCCCCGCTCGCGACGAGCCCTTCGTACGCGAGGTGCTCGCGGCGCCCTGGATCCGGCGGGGCCGCACCGAGATGTTCGGGCTGGTGAAGGCCGCAGGTCTGGAGCCGGACGCCGCTCGAAGCGAGGATGAAGGCGTTGTTTATGCTACCGCGCGGTGATTGCGGTGCCTTCGCGGCTGCGGTTTGTGGTACCGTTTTGCGCTTTCCGGGGTCCTATGTCTTCCGTTTTTGCGCTCGCCCTCTTGGCTCTCGTCTCTTGCTCCGATGAGCCCGCCGCACCACCCAAGCCACCGCCGCCGCCAGTCGCCCCCGCGCCCCCGCCTCCTCCGCCCCCGGCGGCCGACGCCGCGAAGCCCGCCGACGAGGTGCTCGTGCCCTCGCCCGCACAGGTCGCTGCTGCGCTCAAGGACGCCGGCATCACGGCGGACGTCGAGAAGCTCGTGGCGAAAGGCACGATAACGGTGACCGCGGAGAACAAGGACGAGGTGGCCGTCCGGACGGGCGTTCAGCTCGCTTATCTCGTGCTCACCGCGAAGACCGCGCCCAAGCCGGCTACCCTCGCGCGACTCGAGGCCGCCAAGGCGGGGTTTGCCGCCATGGGGGCCGGCTCGGACATCTCCAAGACCATCGACGAGCTGGCCGAGCGTATCCGAAACGACGCTCTCAACAGTGACGACCTGGTCGTGGAGCTCGACCAGCTCTCCCGCGTGCTCGTGCCCGAGGTGAGCTACGAAGCCGGTCCGCGCTGCGTTCCGCTGATCCAAGCGGGCTCGTGGCTCGCCGGCACCAACGTGGTTTCGGGCGCCATCGACGCGAGCGGAAAGCCCGAAGCGGCCACCAAACTCCTCAAACACCCCGAGGTGGTGAAGTACTTCCTCAAGTACACCGAGACGGAGGGCCAGGCCGTAGCGCCGCCGATGATCATGGCCAAACTCAAGGTCTCGTTGGAGAAGCTCAGTGAGGTGGCCAACAAGGACGTGGTCGGGGCCGAAGACGTGAAGGCGGTGTACGTGACCACTGGCGAAGTTCTAGGCCTGCTCTGAGCGCGGCGGCGCCCGACAGCGGCGGCGTACACCTCGACGAAGTCGCGACCCTCTGCCTCGAAACGCTCGGCGTCGCCCGGATCAGCGCGGTCGAAGAGGCGGCCTTTATCGCACGGACGACAGCCTGGCTGGGGGACACCGCGGGCGCCGCAACCCGGGCGTTGGCGCACGGATTCGAACGCTCCCGGGATCGTAGACCCGGTGTATTGGAAATGCGGGCGCTGCACGCGTGGTTCGGGGAGAGGGCGATCGAAGAAAGACCGGGACAGACCAGCGGGATCGACCTGGACGCGTTCGCCCGTAAGCACGAGCCGCGTGACACTCTCCTGCTCTTCGACCTGATGTGCACCGTCGCCGCGGCGGAAGCGGGTATTGACCCTCGACAGATTCGGCAGCTCGAGTTCGCCGCGCGCCGTCTCTGGATCGACCCGGTGGTCGCCGCCGCGGTCATCCGGCGTAAGGACCCGAGCTACGAGCGCGGGCGCGAGTTTCCCCTGACCGGGGACCGAATCGTGATCGGGAGCAGCCCGGCTTGCGACATCGTCCTGCCCGACCCGCAAGTGCTGCCGCGGCACGCCGAGCTCCTCCGCCTCCGCGAGGGTTGGCGCATTGTGGACCTGGGGCGCACCCGACCCATCCTCGTCAACGGCGAGCCGGTGACGAGCTCCCGCGTGAACGAGCAGTCGATCATCCGCATCGGTCCGGCTGAAATTCGCATTCGTGGCGACTCTCTGGTGGTGGAGAGCCAGCGCGGCTTCTCGACGCTCTCGGTCCGCCGTGTGTCCCGCACGATCGCGGGGTTCACCGCGCTTGACGACCTGTCGTTCACCGCCGTCGCGGGGGAGATCATCGCGATCGTCGGGCCCAGCGGCGGCGGAAAGACCACGCTGGTGACCGCGATCCAGGGCACCGCGCTGGCGGACCGTGGCGAGGTGACCCTCGACGGTGAGCCCTTCCATGCCCTGCTCCAAAAGAGCCCGACGCTCGCCGGCGATGTCCCGCAGGACGACCTCGTGCTGCCTGAGCTCACCGTCGAGGAGACCCTGCACGCGGCGTCGTGTCTCCGGTATCAAGTCAGCGACGCGGTGCGGCAGGAGTCCGTGCTGCGTGTCCTCAAGGAGCTCGACATCGGGCACATCCGCAACAGCCGCATCGGCGACGTGCTTCGGCGCGGCGTCTCCGGCGGGCAACGGAAGCGGGTGAACCTTGGCCAGGAGCTCCTGGGGGACGACACGCGGGTCTTGTTCCTCGACGAGCCCACCAGCGGCCTCGACCCGCAAGCGTCCCAGGACATCGTTCACCTCGTCCGAAGGCTGGCCGACAAGGGGCGGATCGTGATGCTGGTCACCCACGACCTCTCACCCGAGGTCGTCGGTCAGGTCGACCACCTCCTGGTGCTCGCACGTGGTGGCCGGATGGCCTGGTTCGGGCCGCCGAACGAAGCGTGCGCCTGGTTCGGGGTCGCGACGCCCGATGCGCTGTTCCATCGTCTGCGGGATCGTTCGCCCCAAGAGTGGGCGGAAGCTTACTCCGGGAGCGACGCGGCGAGGACCTGGCTCCATACCCGAGAAGCGGCGCTTCAGCTTGGTCTTCTGGGTGCGTCGGCGCCGGTCGACGCCCCGCGAGCGGGCCGTCCTACGGTGGGCCGGCAGCTCCGTACGCTGATCGGCCGTTATTCGACCAGCAAGTGGCGTGATCGTACCGGCCTCCTGGTATTGGCCGCCCAACCTCCGGTGCTCGCGGCCGGCTTGGGAATCGTCTACCCAGGCGTAGCTTCGGGCACGGTCTTCGTGCTCACCTTGAGCTGTATGTGGTTCGGGATGTTCGCCTCGGTTCGCGAGCTCATCGCGGACCGCGTGATGTGGCGCCGTGAACGCCGGCTTGGCGTGAGCGTGTTGGCCTACCTCGGGAGCAAGGTGGCCGTGCTCGGGACCATCACTGCTTTACAGTGCCTGCTGATGGTCGGGCTGTGCTGGACCTTGATCAAC
>CANKNP010000384.1 GCA_947483545.1 Deltaproteobacteria bacterium
ACCCGCTCCGGCAGCCCCCAGACCACCGTCGATGCCGACCCGAGCGACTCCAGATCGGCGAGCACCGCGACCTCGTCGGCGTACACGCACCGCCACCCCGGTTGGCGTCGTCGCACCTCGTCCACCAGCACGCTCCCGTTGGCTCCCCGGGCGCACAGGAACACGGTCGGGCCGCTCGCCGGCGCCTCACTCGGCGCGAGCCCCACCTCCTCCCGTACCGCCGCCACCAACTCTGGCAGTTGGTCCAGATGGGTGACCTCCTCCGCGACGAGGTTTCGGACCACGCTCCCATCGAGCCAGGCTGGCCGTCGGGAGCCCCAGGCGACCAACCGAACCGGCCGCCCAAACCCGAGCGCCAACCCCAGCTCGAACGCCACGTTCACGTTGGGCTCCTGGACGAAGGCGAGCATCCCAGCGCACGCTTGGATCGCGGGGATCACCCGGCCGTCCATGATCTCGGCGCCGCCGTCTTTTGCGCCTCCGGTGCGCCCGCCGTCAGGCGCCGCAAGCGACCGCAACCCCACGCCCCGCTCCCGCAGCGCCGTGATGTAGTGGGGTTCCCGGCCCTTCGCGAAGGGGTAGGCCGCGAACACCTCGGCCTCGGTCATGTCGGCTCGATGATCTCGACCGCGTACCCCTCCCGCGCCCAGCCTTCCACCGCGTAGGCCGTACCCCCGAGCGTCAGCGGTGACCCTGGCGCCAGCACCGCGAGCAGGAGCGGATCCTCCTCCAGCAAAGCGGCATGTTCGACCGCGGCCCGAGCGATGGCGTGCCAGCAGGCGGCGAACGCGCCCGGCTCTCCCGCCTCGTCCGGCGCCAGGGGGCTCAACACGGTGACCCGGACGTTTGGGTGGTCGTGGATCCGCCGGATCGTCGCGTCATCGGCCGGGGTCGCCGACGTCTGGAGGAACCGCTCCAGCGGGAACGGCAGGTAGACCAGGAGCGAGCCGCCACGATCCAAGATTGCCTGGGCAAAAAGCACGTCCGACCCGGCAGCGAGCGAGGTGTAGCCCACGCCCACCTGGTGCCGCCGGACCGCCTCTTGAATCCGCTTTTTGACGCTGGGCACCGCGGAGATCGGGAACCTCGGCGTCTCGCGATTCCGCCCGTCGATCATGTGCCCCGCGAACGCCATCACCCGTGGGACCGGCAGCACCCCGTCAAAGCTCGACGCCGGGCGACCGAACAGCGTCGCGTTCCGACGCGCTTGTCGCCGCATCGCCGCGATGTCCGCGATCCGAGGCCCCGCCACGCGCGCTGCCTCCGCGTAGAGCCGCAGCGCCTCTGCGGTCTCTCTCCGAGCAGGCTCGCGCCTTCGGCCCGGGTGGCGAGCGACCAGTGATCGGTCGCGCCGGCGGGGATCTTCGCGATGCTCTCCGCCGCGAGCCTCCGCCCCTCCGCATGTTGACCCCGCTCAAAGGCCAACGCCGCGGCGTTGATGCCGGTGTAGGGATCGCCGTGCCTCTGAAACGCCAGCGCATAGTAGAAGTGCGCGTTGTCCCGCCACAGATCCAGGCCCTCGGACAGCCACCGCCGCTTGTAGCGCCCCGCGAGCAGCCCGAGCGTCTCGGCGTCGTCGTGCCCCTGGTCTACGAGGCGCTGCAGGATCGCCTGCGCAGCGAGATCCTGGTTGCTTCGCGCGTGGGCCAGGGCGCGCAACTGTTGGCAGAGAACGCCCGGAGGGCAGTCGTCGAGCACGACCATCGCCAGCTCCGGCCGCTGCATGGCGATGAGGTTCCGGGCGACCGCAAACCACGCCTCTTGCCCGGGGCCGAACCTGGCGCGAACCCCTTGCCACGCCGCGAAGAGGCGCGGGCCGGAGGTGCCCATGAACGGCTGCAGCTCGGCCTCGACGTCGGCGCGCTCGACCACGAAGGACTCGGCAGACCCGAGCGCGTGCGGGGCGACCTCTTCCCCTCGGAACGCGGCGAGCAGCTCGCGCGCGGTTGGGAATCGCGCCCGCGGGTTCGGGTCGATCGCCCGCGCCACCGCCGCGCGCAGGTCGCTCGGCAGCAGCCGAAGATCGGCCGGCCGCTTCAGCGTCTCCTGGTACCTGGACAACGCGCCGTCCTCAGCACCCAGATCGTAGAGACGCCGCCCGGTGAACACCTCGTAGATCACGCAGCCGAGCGCAAAAACGTCGGTCGGGTAGCCGATGTCGGCTTCCCCCCGGAGCTGCTCGGGGGACATGTACCCGAGCGTCCCGAACGGATGCCCGAGGATCGTGAGCCCGCCGCCATCCTCGGCCCGCGCGAGCCCGAAGTCGGTGACCCGCGGGACCCACCCCTCGCCGCTCGACGCCAGCAGGATGTTCTCCGGCTTCAAATCCCGATGGACGACGCCGCGCTCGTGGACATACACCATGCCCTGGAGCACACCTTCGACGATCGGAGCGGCGATCCCCCGGTCAGGCAGGCCACGCTCCAAATACCGGCGAAGGTCACCCCCATCCACGAATTCCTGCGCCAGGACCAGCCCCTCCGGCGTGTCCAGGAATGCGTGCAGGCCGAGCACGTTGGGGTGTTGCAACCCAAGCTGGATCTGCCCCTCTCGGCGGAAGCGCTTGGCCAGCGAGGCCGCGCCCCCGTACAAGCGCTTCAACGCGAAGCGACCGTCCGCCGGCCCGGTCGCCTCCCACACCTGCGCCATGCCGGTCTCCGCGACCTGCCGAACCAGGCGGTAGCCCTCGACGACCAACCGCGGCTCCCAGCACACGTTCACCCTGGCTCGTCCACCACATCCGCGCCCTTGTTCGCGAGCCGCGTGCGGGCGTCGTAGTCCCCCAGCACTGCGGAGGTGAACCCGAAGTCCGTGATCGCGAGGACCACCAGATCGTTCGTCAGCGACGTGTTCTTCGTCTGGTGGAAGATCCAGCGGGGCACGAACGCGACGTCGCCCTTCTTGACCTTGCCCCAGAGCTTGCCCACCAGGACCTCGCCCTCGCCTTCCAGGATGACGAAAAGCGTCTCGTGCGCGTGCTTGTGCCGCTCGTTGTTCTTGCCCGGCGCGATGCGGACGACCCGGGGATCCATCGTCTGGATCTCCGGAAACCCGAGCCGCTCGACGGTGAAGTCGATGTTCAGCCGCTCGTTCTGGTTGGCGTAGACCGCGGGCCCGGGGGCAAGCGCGTCCTTGGTCCAAGGCCCCGGCAGATCGGCGCCCAACGCAGTCCGGGCCTCGGTGATCGCGACCAGCTTCTCGACGGCTTCGTTGCTCACAGGGCCTCCGAGGCGCGGGAGGGGTTCATCGCCCGCTCGTACATCCAGTCCCAGAAACCCGCGCGCAACGAGAGCGCCTTCAACATGCCCCGGCGCAGGCCAGCCCGGCCCTCCGCCGTCACCGCAAAGTCGGCGGAGACCGCCTGCAGCGTGGCCTGGTGGTGGTCGTCCACGGCGGTGTGCAGGGGGAAGAACACGGTGTCACGCGGGTCGAGATCGCCGAGACGCTCAATCGCTTGGACGAACGGCCCGTAGATCGTGCGGACGATGTTCTCAGTCCCAAGACCCAGCGCGCCGAGGGCCTCCGCCGGTGAGCCCGTGGACAGCGTGGACAGGAACAGCTCGCGCCAGCACACGACCTGGTCGGACTCCGGGCTTCCATCGCGCACAACGCCGATCGCGGTGGAGAAGCGTTGGAACAGGAGCGGATGCGGAAGCCCCTCGATCCACTCACGCTTCACGCCGAAGGTCGCGAGCTCTTCCAGCTCCTCCTCCGCGTACACGCCCGACTCCTCGGTCAAGTTCTCGAGCAGCCCGCGCCGGTGGACGGGGTTCTCCAACCGCGAGATCACCGTGGTCAGGTACCGCGGAAAGTGGGAGGAATACCCGTAGTATTGACGCGCGAAGTCGGCCAACGCCCAGCGGGTGTCGGGGAACGTGCCCTCGGCCAAGGCCTTGAGGTAGGGGTGGTGAACGGCCCGGTGGCGCAGCGACTCCGCGGACAACGAGGCGGCGTAGCGGGCAGCGGTCTCAGCGAGGGAGGTGTCGTCGCCCAGGCGGGACTCGCGCAGGCCGGAGATCGTGTCCAGGACGGTGCGAAGCTCGGTCGGCTCAGTCGCGAAGGCGGTCATCAACTCCAGCCGGTCGATGCGGCGCAGTCGGCTGGGGGACCGGGCAACAACGGTGTTTCGACGGGGTGCATTCTCGATGAACGCCATCTCGCCGATCAGGTCGCCGCTGCGGAGCTCCACCCTGGCGTCGCCGGGGAGCTGGACCTCGACCTCCCCATGCTCCACGAGAAACAGGTGCGTCTCAACGGAGTCCTTCGCGATCACCACCTGACCGGGATCAAAGGACTCGAGGCTGCCAAGCTGTGCAAAGCGCTGGCGGGCGCGGGCGGAGAGGGGGGCGTGCCAGGGGAGGGCGAGAGAGGCGCTCATGCAGGATGTCCACGGAGGGAGGGGAGAATGACGACGTAGGCGGGGATCGCCTGGGCGCGCGATGGTACAACGGGGGTGGGGCGGGGGTCAACTGGCCGCGATGCCATCGCGCGGCGCACCGGTGTCGAGGCCGGGCACCGTCAC